>CAZYXO010000097.1:0-1935 GCA_964651315.1 uncultured Muribaculaceae bacterium | reverse complement strand
TGGCGAAGAGTCAGAAATAGTTGGTAATGGTGGGATGGGAATTCATCCAAGAACAGCTATTGCTCAAAGAAAAGATGGAATTGTTTTATTTTTAACCATTGATGGCAGACAGCCAGGATACAGCATTGGTGCTAATATGAAAGAAGTAAGGGACATTTTATTTAAATATAAAGCTTACAATGCAGCTAATTTGGATGGTGGAGCGTCTACTACTTTAACTGTCAATGGAAAAATATATAATAAGCCTTGTGGAATATTAGACGGGCATTTTGCCGCAAGAAATTTACCAACGGCTTGGATAGTAAAATAGAGGTGAAAAATTGGAAAAAAAATCAGTAAAGCACATAAAATCAACACTTATATTGAGTTTATTGTTCGCTATAATTGAATTATTTGGTGGAGCTATAACAAATAGTATTTCTATTTTAACCGATTCATTTAGAAACTTTGGCGATGTTATTTCGATTAGTGTTGCTTTGTTATTAGAAAAATATGCTCAAAAAAGACCCAATAAAAGATTTACGTATGGTTATGCAAGATTTTCTGTTGTAGGTTCATTAGTATCAACTATATTTTTAATTATTTCTTCTATTCTTGCATTATTTATAATAATACCAAGAATAACAAAGCCAGAAACAGTTAATTATGAAGGAATGTTTTTATTAGCTACAGTCGGATTAATCATTAATGGAATAAGTACTTATTCAACTTCTAAAGCAAAGGGAATAAATGAACAAGCTGTAAGTCTTCATCAATTAGAAGATTTATTCAGTTGGGTAGGTGTATTAATTACTAGTGTTGTTATAAGTATTTATGATTTACCTATTTTAGATCCAATTCTATCTATATTAATTACCTTAATTGTTGTTAGAAATGCTATTGGACATATAAAAATAATTTTAAATATCTTTTTGGAAAAAGTGCCAGATGATATTGATTTAAAAGAAATTGAAGATAACATTTTAAAAAACAAAAAAATAAAAGAAATTCAAAATTTTCATGTATGGAGTTTAGATGGTATAAAAGATTATGCAAGTATGAATATTATTATCGATAAATCATTAACTTTAAAAGAAGCTGTTAAATTAAAAGATGAAGTTAAAGAAAAAATACATGATTTTGGAGTTAATTACTCAACTATTGAAATAAAATTAAAATAGTGCTATAGTAGATATAAGGAGTAGATTATGAAAAAAGAAAAGACTAAAAAAAATTTATTTAAATTTATTAAGAATTGTATTATTAACCCTATTGAAAATATGGATAATAATACTAAGGATTTAGACACACCAAAAAAAGCAATTATTTTTGCTTCCATATTATCAATTGTCATGATGATTTTAAATCTATTGACAACAATTTTAACTTCAATATTTGTTAGAAGTTGTGATTTTTGGACAGGAAAATGTAAAACAAGAGTTATATTTGAAAACATTGGAAATTTAGATTATTTTAATCTTATTGTTAAATACCTATTTATGTATGCTATATTTGCTTTTGGAGTAGCTTTAGTATATTATATTATTGCTTTAATTTATAAGAAAAATTCTAATTATTTCAAAGTTTTAAGCATTACTTTAGTAGCATTCATACCAAATATTGTCCTTGATATGATATTAGGACCAATTCTTGGTATTGTTTATGGTCCATTAAGTACTTTTGCTTCTGTAGCTGGCAACGTTTATACAATATTTATCTTATTATTTAGTTTAAAAAATGAATTAAAATTAAATGATACGGATAAATTAATAGCGTATAGTCTAGTATGTGTTGTATTATTATATATGTTAAAATTTTATATTTTTACAGAACAGATATTTGTTAAGTAGAATAAATTCGTTAGTTAAATAAGGCTTATAAATAAAGGTCTAAAAAAGGAGCAAAAATATTCTTTGCCCCAATAAATAGCCTTTTTAAACCTTTTTATATATAAAA
>CAZYXO010000096.1:0-1962 GCA_964651315.1 uncultured Muribaculaceae bacterium | reverse complement strand
GCAATAGTATTGTAAGTTTAAACTAGAAAATAATAATTCTAGTTTTTAATTTATATATTTTTTTGTAAAAATTAAAAAGGTAATTCTATCATTAATATTAGAATTACCATAAGTTTATTAATTGAAAAATTATTAATAAATACATTTAATCTTTTAAACTTCCTATTGATACTACATAAACGCCATCATCTCTTTTAAAAGAATAATTTGTACCACTTAAAACCATTAAGAATGCTGGTTCACCACTTTTTGTAGTATCAACTTTTTCTTTGAATTTTAATAAATTTTCTGCCGCTTCATTAATTTCACCAGAACCAAGTTTTATTTCTATTGCTCCCCATTTTCCACTTTGGGTTCTAATAATAGCATCTATTTCAAAACCATTTTCATCACGATAAAATGAAATATCTCCATTCAAATTTTGCGAATATATTTTTAAATCTCTAATACATAAGTTTTCAAATAGAAACCCAAAAAAATTCAAATCTTTAATTAAATCGTCAGGATAAAGTTCCAAAGCAGCAGCAGCAATTGATGGATCAACAAATTCTTTTTTTGATTTTGTTCTCATAGCAGTTTTTGAACGAAAATTTAAATTAGTAGCATTAACATTTTCTAACACATATAGTTTTTCTAATGTTTCAATGTAATTATTTAATGTTGGCCTAGATATTTCATCATCAAAAACATTTTTAACATCTTCAACAATTGTAGAATTTGAAACAGGTGTTGAAATATTTCTTGCTAAACTTCTTAAAACAGCAGACATTTTTGATGAATTAACAACGCTTCCTTCTAAACACTTTACTTCTTCTCTTAAAAGTGCTTTTAAATATTCTCTTGCTTCTCTATATTTATATTCTTCTTCAGAATTTATAGCAGCAGGCCATCCTCCACGAACAACTGCACTCGCAATTTGTTCTAATGTAAGTTTGTTAGTAGCAGAAATATCTTGTCCATCCATAATATCTTTTAAAGATACTTTTCCGTTTGATTCTCCAGATTCATATAATGACATTGGACGCATTAATACTCTAGCAATTCTTCCTGTGCCACTATGCATAGTTGTCCCTTCAGCGGGTCTTGCGGATCCGGTTAAAATATACTGACCTTTTAAGCCAGTGTGATCTAAATCAGTTCTAATGGAATCCCAAACTACTGGATATGTTTGCCACTCATCAAACATTCTAGGTTTTTCACCATCTAAAAACAATGATGGTTTAGTATTTTTAATACTATCGTATTCATTTTTTTTGTCGGGATTTTGAAATTCGACTATGCTTTTCGCTATTTGTTTACCAGTTGTTGACTTTCCACACCATTTACAACCTTCGATTAATAACGCACCCATTGATTTTAAAGAACTTTTGATTTCATCATCAATAATTCTCGGAATATATTTTTTCATAACTATTTATCTCTCCTTTAAAAAGATAATACTACACTTTACAAAAAAAGTAAATATGATTTTACAAAAAAAGTAAGAAAAACTTTACAAAAAAAGTAAGAAATTAAGTAATCTATATACTTAATTTTACATATCTTCTATTGAATAAGCATTATAACCTTCATAATAATAACTATGATCTATGCCTTTATATTCCACGATTATTTATTTCATCTGTAAGTGCATTATTAATTAGTGTTTTTATTTCAATATCTTTAATTGGACTACGTTTTATTGCAAGTAAATAATCTTCTGTTTTAGGGGGTGGAATTACTTATTTAAAAGTAAAAGATTTACTTAGTAAAGATAATAATATAAAGGGAATGAATATATTATTAAATGCATTAGAAAAGCCATTTCAAGAAATTATTAAAAATACAGGAAATGATTATTTAGAAGTATTAGCAAAAATTAAAGAATCTAATTATGAATTAATGTATGATGCAGAAAATAATACATATATAGATAGTAAAACTAGTTATATATTTGATCCGTATGATGTTGTAAGAGTTGCT
>CAZYXO010000095.1:0-1984 GCA_964651315.1 uncultured Muribaculaceae bacterium | reverse complement strand
TGTATATTGAAAACAATTTTTAAGAGTTTAATAATTTTTTAATTTGAGATAATGTTAAATATTTGTGAGATAAATCAATATTAAAAATTACTTCTAATTCTTTTATAACATCATTTCTAAAATCTTGTAAATAAATATCATGTTCAATATTAGTGCTAGTATAATTTTTTAAGGCTTCAATAATTTTAGTAGTAGAAAATTTTCTGTTTATTTTTTGTTCGATTAAACGCAATATAACAAGAGAAACAAAACAACTCAAGAAGTGAGCTTCAATACTTTCATCGGTCCAAACATAAACTGGTCTAGTTTCTAATTCTGATTTAGTAATTTTAAATGATTCTTCAATTTTCCATAAACCCTTGTAAATGTCTCTTATTTCTTTATCGGATAATTGTTTTTCGCTCGTAACAATAGAATAATAACCATCGAATTTTGCTTCTTCATCAATCTTATTTAATTTAAGACTTAAATCTATACCATCAGCAATTTCACCAGTTTCTTCTACAAATTTAATATTATTTATATATTTGGTACAACCATAAGAAGTTGCTTGATTATATTTTTTTGGATTATTTATTAAATCTTTAGCTTTTTCAATAGCAAGTTCTCTTTCATGTGCCTGTTTATTAGCATATTTTTGCGAATAATAAACCATTTGCTTTTGATAAATTTGATAATTAACAATTCCTTTGTCCTTTTTCTTAATTTGAACTTTTTTTGCATATATTCTGGATTTGTGTTTAAAAATTAAGGGTTTATCTTCATATTTCGTAATATTTCCATTTTCATCTTTAATTGCTTCTTTGTAAGTAATTAAATTTCCTTCTTCATCATAAAGTTCATCATAAATATATCCTTCTTGATTTAAAACCCAAGTTTTAAATTCTTTATCAGCACCTACAATACTTTGTCCATATACGTATCCGTCATGATTAGTATGATCATCATCATTTTTGCCAGCAATAAATACTGTATTATCACTAGTATTTAATCCTCTGTCTGCCACTACTATTGTTCTTTCGATATCAAATTTAGTTTTCATTTTCCTTAAGGAAGGTCTTAATTTAGTTTTTTCAGACTCATTTCCTGGGTATAAATCATAGTAAAGTGGTATACCTTTATTATCCATTAAAAGTCCCATACCTACTATTGGAGTTTTTCTGTGTTCTTTAGATGGTCCTTTTTTTCTTGTACCCTTTTTTATTACTTTACCTTTATCATCAATAATGTCTTCATCATTATAAGATATTTCAAAATAATAGTTGGTACAATCATAATAAGATAATTGTGTTTCTCTTTTGTATGCTTCTTTAGTATTATTCCAGATTAGAGATAAAATTTCATCTTTATATTTATATAAATAATCAAAACTACGATATATGTTTTCTAATGTAAAATCAAAATTTTCAAAAAATATATCTTTATTTTCATAATTACCTAATTTACTATCTGGATATAGTATTCTTGAATAAATTAATAATTTAAATATACTTGATATTTTATATTTTATTTTTAAGTTATTTTCTTTTTCTTTTAAATATTCATTAATTTTTAATTCATCATATAATTTTTTTATTATTACATAACCTAAATTTTTTTTACTACAATTATTATCAATTATTTTTGTATTAATATTTTTAATAACTAATTGAGTTACTTCATCTTTAGTTCTCTCCTTTGCTATTTCTTTAAAATGAGCAATAGGATCATCATATAATTTTTTCAAATCGTCTAAATAGCCTATTTTTTCAATAGTTTTATGTTTAACTTTACCATCTTTTCTATAACCAACAGCAAAAGAAAGAAAAGTTCCTTTCCAAGATTTACTTTGTTTAACAAACATATAAAACACCTACCTTAAGGTAATTATATCACAATAGTACACAATAGACAACATAAAAACGATAAATTCTTGACGTTATAAATCCCAGTGTTTTACTGGGTTGATACCTATTTTGCTTTTCCCTCAACTGTCAAACTCCGG
>CAZYXO010000094.1:0-2280 GCA_964651315.1 uncultured Muribaculaceae bacterium | reverse complement strand
CTTCAGGGGGTTTTGGTTGATACACTCTCACATTAAGTCGTAAGAGTTATATCAGTAAGATACAAAAATATCTTACTAAATTAATAATAATATGAATTATTTTTTTTGTCAATTGATTTCTGTAAACTTGACAAAATTTTTTAAGCCTCGTTTTGGGCTTTTAATGTAACAGTAGCAGATTTTTCTTTTCCATCACGTTTATAAGTAATTTTTATTGTATCTCCTACTTCATGTTTATATAATAAATATCTAAGATAAGCAACATTCGTTACTTCTTTTCCTTCAATCTTTGTAATAATATCTCCTGCTTCAAGTCCACCTTTAGCAGCAGCCGAATTTTTATCAACAGTAGCAACATATACACCTGTGGTCATTCCACTTTCATTTATAGCACTATAATATTGACGATAATACATTGCATCAGATACATTAACCATACTAATTCCTAAGAAAGGTTTAGTTATTGCTTTTCCTTCAATAATTTTTTCAGCAAAATCTACTGCATCTTCAATTGGAATAGCAAATCCCATGCCTTCAACTCCACTACTTATAAGTTTCAAAGAATTAATACCAATTACTTCTCCATTTGAATTACAAAGTGGTCCTCCACTATTACCAGAATTAATTGCAGCATCTGTTTGAATAACACTCATCACATAATCACTTATATTTGTTGATGATAATGAAACTTCTACTAATCTATCTTTTCCAGATAAAATACCTCTTGTTACCGTCCAAGAATAAGCGATACTATCAAGTGGTGCTCCAACTGTAAACACCGTATCTCCTACTCTCATAGTTTTACTACTACCTATTTCCATAACGCTAATAATATCACTTGCTTTAACACTTAAAACCGCTATATCAGAATAAATATCACTACCAACAACGGTTGTTTCTAATTTTTTTCCATTTGTAAAAGTGGCATATACTTTATCACCATTATCTATAACATGATTATTTGTTAAAATATAAGCAATTTTACCATCTATTTTATAAACAAAACCTGTTCCTGATGAAATCCCTTTTTCATCTTTATAAGTATTTACTGTAACAACTGCATCATATGCTTTTTCTACTGCATCAGATATTCCTGTTTCATTAACAGTTACATCTTTTACTACTTTTGTTACAACAGTACTTAAAGAACTTGGATAAAAATATATAATTGCATACATTCCGCCTGCTCCTAAGAAAAGTGTCAATATACTAATAATTACATATCTAAAAATATTATTACTTTTTTCACCATATTCAATAACTTCTTTTTCTTCCATTCTAATCCATCCTTACTATTTCTTTAAAATTTAGTGGAAAACCCATCTCATCTAAAACTTTACTAATATCAATAGTAGATAATTTCCCAGATAAATATTCAAGTTCATAGTTTATTTCATTAATTAACAAATTAAAATTATCTTTTAACAATAATTGTTTTAACATTATTATTAAAGAGAATAAATCATTTTTTCCATAAATATATTCATCGTCGGTTTTTGGAATATTTAACATACTATGATATTTTGTATCATTAATAACTTTATCTGTTCTGTGATCAAAACAAATATCTTCATGTGCACATAAATTGCGATAATTTGCAATAATAGGTAAATAAAATTCTAAAGCATTAACATCATCTAAATTCAAGTCATCTGCTATTTTCTTTTGATCTTCATATTTTAATATGGAAAATAACTCACCCACAATACCAAAAGATAATACTTTAACTCCAACCCATAAAGGTACATAACCATAATTATTATAGTAATGAACTGTTGCTCTATGTTGTTTACCATTAACTCTTATTTGTCTTTTCATCTTACGAATAACATCATTTACTTGTTTACTTTTCTTATGATTATTGTCAAAGTTCTTTAAGTTTAAATAATCTTTTTCTTTATAACCATAATTTTTTGATAAATTATATGACATAATACTTTTAATGTTATTTTCTACTATCAAGATATTTTTAAACAAAATATTTCTAAGTTGGCGATCAAAATAAAATAATCCATATAATTCTCTAAAATTAGTGTTAGGTAAATAAATAGATTCACGAGTATTCTTAATAAATAGATGTCGATATCCATTCAAAAAGAAATAATTTTCTCTCAATAGAATACTTTTTACATATTCTATATCTTCAATTATTAAACCTTTACTTTGTAAAATTGCAATTTGTTCATCTAATGTTTTAAATGTTTTCTGTCCCATATCATACACCTATTATAAATTTTATCACAAATCACGTTATAATCATACTTATTTTTTATGATTTAA
>CAZYXO010000093.1:0-2792 GCA_964651315.1 uncultured Muribaculaceae bacterium | reverse complement strand
ATAAATGCGGCTATAATATATGCTAGAATTCCACTTCCTGCCAAACAGCAAAATAATATCCATAATAACCTAACTATAGTTGAATCCATTTTAAAATATTCGGCTATTCCACCACATACTCCCCATACTTTTCGATCTTTCTCACTTCTATATAATTTTTTCATATGCTCTCCTTTTTATAATTTTTTGAATTTTTTTACCCCTACTGTTCTTATAATATTATACATAATTATATTTAAAATTAAAACTATAAATCCAATTATTACCATATAAATAGTCGCATCTATTGTTACTGGTATTGCAAGTGGTACAACTGCTATAATCATTCCAATCATTATTGATAAAAATGATGGTAAACTTTGTTTTATCGGTTTTATTTCATTATTCCAAGTAAAATCTGGATATAAAATATTCAAGAAAAGTCCTATAAAAGAAACTAATGATCCATATAATATTGGCAATATTACCATTAATATTAATGTAGCCATTGATACTTTTAAGAATATTCCTAAAGCAATTCCAGTTATAAGTGCTGGGGGAATTATAATTGTTAAGTTAACTAATATTTTTGCAAAATAAATAGTCATAGGATTTACTGGTAAACTTTTAATAATCCATAAATTGTTTCCTTCTAAACTAATAGATGAATGTGTTGTACAATTAAGGGAACAAAATATACATAATATTAGTGGACATAATTTTAAAAATTCATCGATGTTTTCTACAGTAAATAGAACACTTATTTTATCAGCACCAAAAATTATTATGTATCCAGTAAATAATATTTGTAATACAGAACCTAATGCTGTATTCATAAAATAATTTGCACTAGAAAATAATCTTTTTAATTCTTTTTTATAAATCGCTATTAATGGTGTACTAGAAACATTCTTCATAACAACTTTTTCTTTTTTAACACTTACAGACAATAAATTACTATTAATTCTATTATAAAATTTACTCATTATAATTAAATATAAGTAAAATAATACTGCTGGTATTAAAATAAATATAAATAACGAAAATAAACTATTATTCATTATTATATTATTATAAACATTTACTAAAGGATAAAAATTATTAAAGTTATTTACTAAACTTTTACCAATATTAGCCATATCAACTGCATTAGCATTTTCACTTGACATACTTAAATACATTATTCCAACAAAAAATGCTATTGAAACTATTATTTTCATAAAATTTCTTTTTTTCATACGACTGGTAATAATAGTCATTAAACTTCCTATTATAGTTGCGATAATTATTGGAACTAAGGGAATAATAAGTAATGTAATAAAGTAAAATAAATGAAATAAAATGTTAACATCAATATTTATAATATATGTAATATAGCAAGGTATCATAAATGCTAAAACTAATATTAAATTACTTAAATATAACGTAATAATTTTGCTTAACATTATAACTTTTTTATCGATAGGTAAAGACAATAATAAGTCATAATCTTTATACCTAAATATTGTTCCATCTATTTTAAATATATTTGTAAATAATATCATTAAACTTGTAGCACTAAAAAACATTACTAGTAATACTTCTGGACAATTTAATGATATGAAACCTTTTATTAGTTCTTTGGAAAACATAAATACATAGAAAAATATTATGCCATAAGCAAAGAGTATTAATAAACCACTTGATGCTTTTTTACTATTTTTATTTTGAAAAAAACTTTTTAAATTAACTTTTACTAATCTTTTTAAATCTTTCATTAGTTATCTAACTCCATGAAGATATCTTCTAAACTTTTATCTTTAATTATTGTTTTCATTTCACCACTTACAACTAATTTTCCAGATTTAATTATGGCAATTTTATTACATAATTTTTCGGCAACTTCTAAAATATGAGTTGAGAAAAATATTGCACTACCCGACTGTGCCATTGTTTTGAATATTTCTTTTAAATCGTGAGTTGCCTTTGGATCTAATCCAACAAATGGTTCATCTAAAATTAATAATTTTGGTTCATGTATTAAAGCACTAATAATCGCAATTTTTTGTTTCATTCCATGAGAATAACTAGATATTGGACTACTTAGATCTTTATCAATTTCTAACATTTTTGCATATTTTTTAATTAATTCATTACGTTTTTCTGTTTCTACTTCATAAACATCTGCAATAAAGTTTAAGTATTCAATTCCTTTTAAATGTGTATATAAATCTGGATTATCTGGTACATAAGCGATATCTTTTTTACAAGCAATTTCTTCTTCGCTTAAATCTTTACCATTAATGATAATTTTTCCATCATTAAATTCAAGTATCCCAACAATTGATTTAATAGTTGTTGTCTTACCTGCTCCATTATGTCCGACAAATGCAAATATATCTCCTTTTTCTACGTCAAAAGATATATTGTCTACTACTGTTTTATCTCCATATTTTTTTGTTAAGTTTTTAACTTTTAGCATATAAATCGCTCCTGAAATAATTATATTACAATTTCATTATTTTTACTAGATTTTCTTGCTATATTTCTTTTGTTCTTATATAATTTTTCTAGGTGATTAAAATGGATGCAAAAATAAAAAGAATTTTAAATAAGGAAAGTAATAGACAAAAAAATGTTATTGAACTTATTGCTAGTGAAAATTATGTTTCTAAAGATGTTTTGAAATTAAGTGGTAGTATATTTACTAATAAATATGCGGAAGGTTATAGTAATCATAGATATTATGGAGGTTGTAAATATATTGATGAAGTTGAAGATTTAGCGATTTATTATGCAACTAAATTATTTAATTGTAAATATGCGAATGTTCA
>CAZYXO010000092.1:0-3057 GCA_964651315.1 uncultured Muribaculaceae bacterium | reverse complement strand
GTTCTTCTTTATATTTATCATAAGTTTCTCTTTTATATGTTTTACTAAATACATTTTTTTTATCATTAATTAATCTAACATAAAATATATATTTTTGATACTCAATACTATCTTTTTCTAATTCATCTTTTTTAAGAATAAGATTAGCATATTCTATTAATAATTCACTTAATGATTTATTTTTACCAAATTCATCATATTCTAAACTTAATATTGGATATTTATCCATATAAGATAATATTGTTTTTTCATCAATAAATTCACTAAAATATTCTTCTAAATAACTATCTTTTTCTTGTTTATTTGTTCTTAAAGTACTTTGATAATATCTTAAATCACTTTTATATCTAAGTATTTCTTTACTTAAATAATTTTTGGCAACATTTTTATTAATTTTACATAATAACTTATAAGTACTTACATATGCTTTACATCTTGCATCTGATTCTAAAGTATTACGAACATAATTATTAGTGTGATATCCTATTAATTGATCAATTAAGATTTTATCTTTAACCATTTTTAAAGTATCATAAGAATAATTAGTTGTTTTCATATCTTCTGATTGTTTTACATGAATTAATTCATGTATTATACTATTTATCATTTCAATTACATCTAATTTATCTTTCGATAACGAAGAAAGATTAAAGCCAATTTCATTATTTTCCATATATACTGCTGATATAGCTTCATGCTCTTCAAAAAATGCTGAACTAATATCTAAATTCATATCTTTACTTAATTTATTTGTTAGAGCATTAAATATTATTTCTAAATTACACCTATTAATATTTTCTTTTTGATTAACTTTATTAATTAAATTATTTAATATTTCTAATATATTATTTTGTAATATTTCATCATTTTTAATATCTTCTTTAATTAAATTTAATTCATCTTCATATTTAAATTCTTTTATCATATTAATATATTTTAATTGTAATAAATTAAAATTTTCTAAAAAATCATTACTATTTGTATTGTAATATTTATTTAAAATATTATTTTTTTCTTCATTTATTTTTTCTAAATTATTAATAATATACATAGCTTTTATTAAAGGTATTTGTTTGCTATGCAATAATAAATCAATTAAATCATTATTTTCTAACATTATACTTATATCTTTTGCTTCAATTTTTGTTAACAAATTATTATTTATAATTAATTTTATTTTTTTATCATTAGGTAAATAATTCATTAACTCGATTATTTGATTACCACTTAATCTATTTATTATTTTATTATCGAAAATACTTAAATCGTTATTTTGAACAATAATTTTACAAAAATTATTTATTGGATAATTGTTAAAAGCTTGCATTATTAAATCATTATTTATATATTTTATTTGATTATCCAAAGAAAGTTTAGCAAATATTTTAAAAACATTATCTAAATCCATATTACTTAAAAAGATATTATTAGTTAAAAATTTATAAAAATACTCATTATCACATTTTGTAATTATTAATTCCATTACTATATTATTATCCAATTTATTTAGAATAGCATTATTTGTTAATACTTCAAATAATATATCTTTATCATCTATTTCTTTTATTTTAGTTAAATTATTATTTAATAATATCGATGATATTAACAAACTAGCTTTTGCTCTTTTTATTAATTCGTTTTTCATTATTTAACCTACTTTCAAAAATTACATAGTTACTGGTTCTTCTTCAATTTCATCGATTTCTTTATATTCAATAGATTTTACATCTACTTTATTAATGGAATCAAATCTTTTACTTATTTTATCACTAGTAATGTGTAATTCTTTAACATTTTTACTTACAGTATCGATATTTCTCGATAATTTATCCCATCTTTCTTTATATCTATCAAATTCAAAAGATAATTTATTCAGTTCATCATGAATTATTTTAGCATATTTATCTCTTTCCATATTTTTTAAAATCATCGAAATTATTGATAAGGTGCTCATAAGTGTTGTAGGTGAAGTTATCCACACTTTTTTATTATAAGCATATTCAATAATATCTGGATAATAAGCATTTATTTCTGCAAATATTGCTTCTGCTGGTAAAAACATAATGGCTTCATTACTTGTTTCACCTGGAACAATATATTTTGTACTTATTGCATCTATATGATGTTTTACATCTATTTTAAATTGTTTACTTGCAAGTTCTCTTGCTTCTCTTGCATAATTTTTATCAGTCATAATTCGGTAATGCTCTAAAGGAAATTTACTATCAATTACAATTGTACCAAGTGGATCTGGAGCATATAAAATGGCATCAGCAATAAAGCCATTGCTAAGTTTATGTTGTAAATGATAAATAGATTTATTTTCTCCAAAAACACTATTTAAAATATAATTTAAGTTTACTTCACCAAAAATACCTCTAGTTTTCTTATCCGTTAAAACACTTTGTAAAGACACTATTTCGGTTGATAAACCATCTATTTTCTTTTGTGCTTCATCTATTTTCGATAACCTCTCTAAAACATTATTAAAAGTTTTATTAGTTTTTTCAAAATTTTCTTCTAATCTTTGATTAACTTTATCATTTATATAATTAAGTTTAGTTTCAATTCTTTCATTTAATTTATCAAAATCAGTTCGTAAATCACTGGAAAACTTAAACTTAAACTCTCCTATTTGTTTTGCTAAATCAGTTTCTAGTGATCCAATTCTAGTAATAACTTCAATATTATTATTTGGATTTTTCTTAAATATTAAAATTATAATTAAAATTACTACAATTCCTAGTAATGATATAATAACATAATCCATAGTAATTACCTCCCTATTTCATATAATTAATTATATCATTTATATTTATGAAACAAAAGTTTTAATTAGACTATTTTTAATTTTTTATTAACTACATAACTTATTAATCCAGCAACACTTATTAATCCTATTATTCTTAAAAGAATAATGGGATTTTCTACACTTTGCACAAAACTAGTTCCAATAATTCCCCAGAAATATACAAGTGATGTTTTACCAATTAATAATGCTACCGGAGTTTGACAGTTGAGGGAAAAGCAAAATAGGTATCAACCCAGTAAAACACT
>CAZYXO010000091.1:0-3230 GCA_964651315.1 uncultured Muribaculaceae bacterium | reverse complement strand
ATAAATCTTTAATTGCATTTTCTATTACAAACTTATCTGGTTCTCTTAAGAAAGAATTAATTTCTTTTAAATTGTTATTACAGTCATTAATAATAGAATAAGTACTAGTATATTTATTATCTTTGAAAAAAAATAAATAATAATTAAAAACAAATCTTTTGCAACCAAAAAATTTAGCAATTAATATTTCTTGTTCTTTGTTAGGATGTATTCTGAATTTATAAGTATAGTTCTCCATCATTAATTCCCCCTTACAACAACTATAAAAATTATAACAACAAATAGTTATAATAGCAATAATTTGTTTTACTTTTTGTTAACTTTTGAAAGTTTTTAAAGTATGTACAAAAGGAAAAATTTAACTCATGTATGAATACACGAGTATGCAATTTTTGCTTTTATCAAGTTAAAGATGTAATAAATGGAAAAAAAGTTCTTGGTCCACAAAAAGAAATTCAAGAAGTAAAAAACGCTTATAAAGCATATTCAATGATGAAAAAAATCAATCCTTACAATGTAGAAGATTTAAAAAAAATTCATGGTGTAATAACTTACTTAACAGTTGAAGAATCGGGAATATTTAGAAAAGGTGATGAAGGTGTATTTGATGGCGATAAATGTATTTTTATTGCACCTAAACCACAACTTGTAAATAAACTTATAAATCAATTATTTGAATGGATGAATGATAATAAAGATATAATTCATCCGCTCATACTATCTTCAGTATTCCATTATGAATTTGTTTTTATACACCCATTTTCAGATGGAAATGGTAGAACAGTTAGATTATGGCAAAATATTATTCTTTCAAAATGGAAAAATATTTTTGAATACGTTCCTATAGAATCACAGATAAAGAAATATCAAAGTGATTATTATAAAGCAATAGATTCTTGTAATAACTCTGGAAATTCTACTTTATTTATTGAATTTATGTTAAAAATGATAGATGAAGTGTTAATACAATATGTAGATAATATGGAAAAAGAAATAACACATACAAATAGTTATGTTAATAAATTATTAAATATTATGGATTATAATATTCCTATGACTGCAAAAGAGATGATGATAGAACTAGGACTTAAATCGAAAAAATCTTTTTTAAAAACTTATTTAAATCCAGCAATTGAAAATAATTTAATAAGCATGACTATTCCAGATAAAAAAACAAGTAAAAATCAAAAGTATTATAAAAATTAAAATAAAGAAAGGCATACAAAAATGATTAAAGGAAAACCGTTTGTTAAATGGGCTGGTGGAAAAAGACAAATTATCGATAAATTGAAAAAACATATTCCAGATGAGTTTAATACTTATTATGAACCATTTTTAGGTGGAGGAGCATTATTATTTGAATTATCACCTAAAAATGCTGTGATAAATGATTCTAATAAAGAACTTATTAATGTATATGAAGTATTAAAAGATGAAATAAAATTCAAAAAAATGTGTAATGCATTAAATAATTATGAAATGAATCATACAGAAGAATTCTTTTATGAAGTGAGAAATAAAGATCGTAATAAAGCATCTTATGATAGATTATCGGATTATACAAAAGCAGCAAGAACAATTTATTTAAATAAGGCATGTTTTAATGGATTATATCGAGTTAATAGTAAAAATGAATTTAATGTTCCATTTGGTAAAAAAACTAAACTAAATACTTATGATGGAAGTAATTTAATAACAGTTAGTAACTACTTAACTATGAATAATATAAAATTATTAAATGTAGATTTTGAAGAATCTGTTAAAGATGCTAAAAAAGGAGATTTTGTTTATTTTGATCCACCATATGATACAGATACTGCAATATTTACAAGTTATACAGAGAATGGATTTGGCAAAGAAGAACAAAGAAGACTATCTAAAGTATTTAAAGAATTAGATAATAAAGGTGTTTATGTAATGTTATCTAATAATAATACTATTTTAATTAATGAGTTATATAAAGAATATAATATTTATCATATTGAAGCAAAAAGAAATATTAATTCTAATGGACAAAAAAGAGGAAATGTAGAAGAAGTAATTATTACTAATTTTCTTAAATCAGAATAATTTTCCATATTAGTGATTATTATCTTTTAAAACAAAGATAAATACCTAAACCAATAACATTATTTCACATAAGATAAGTTATAAGGAGGAAAATATCCATGAAAATGAATCGCGATTTCAATCCGAATATGGAAGCTTCATTTAAAAATGATATGGGTTTTGATGGAGGGTGCTTCAAAAATAATATGTGTGAACCAGCAATGCCTGGAGTGGTATGTCCACCAGTTATGGAATGCCCAAGAGAAACTGTGTGTCATAGATATATATGTCATGAAGTTCCACATATTGAACCATGTCATACAAGAATTGTAAATCATCACATTTATCGTCATACATTTACACCACAATATACATGTTGTGAAGAAAATGAAGTACAAAATGTATTTGATAGAAGATGTTGTTAAAAAATCTCCAAAAAGAGATTTTTTCTTTATTTGAATTAAAAAACAATGTAAGATATAATAAAGGCAGAAAGAATGATAAAAATGATTTTTGCTAAAATCAATAATTGCATTCCAAACTTAGGAGGATGAAAATGAAAAAAATAGTAAAAAAATTAATTGAATTAAATAAAACAATATCTACAATGGAATCTTGTACTGGAGGTAGTGTAGCATCTGCTATAACGAATATTGAAGGTTCTAGTGATGTATTAAAATTTAGTGCAGTAACTTATTCAAATGAATTTAAAATTAAGATGGGTGTAGATAAAAAAATAATCGATAAATACTCTGTTTATAGTAAAGAAACAGCAAGAGAAATGAGTAAAAAAATAAGTGATTATACAAATTCAAATTATGGAATAGGTGTAACTGGTAAAATAAATATATTGGATAAATATAATCCTTTTGGGGAAGATAATACTATTTATATTTGTATTTATGATAAAGATAATAATAATTATTTGGAAAAACAAATAAAAGTATTTGAAAAAACAAGAAAAACATGTAAGGAAGATATAATTAAAGAAATAACCTATTGGTTATACCAATTATTAAATATATCTTAAAAATTATTAAAAAGACTTTATTAATAATTCTTTTTATATTATAATAAGTTTAAGAAAGTAGAGAGTATTATGAATAAAACAAAAATAAGAAATATAGCAATAATATCTGTAATAAGTTTATTAGTAGTAATAAGTATATCATATGCATATT
>CAZYXO010000090.1:0-3256 GCA_964651315.1 uncultured Muribaculaceae bacterium | reverse complement strand
GTAGAAAAGGGTTTACATTAGTTGAATTAATAGCAGTTATAGTAATATTAGCAGTTATAATTTTAATTGCAACAAATGCTGTTGGAGGACAAATGAATAATGCGAAAAAAATGGCGTTAGCAGTTGAAGCAAATCAGTTAGTAGGAAAAGCACAACAAGCATTTGAAACAGAAAGATATACAAAAGCATCAGAAATAGGTGCTAAAAGAGAAGCATGTTATTCAATGAAGTATTTAATAGATAACGGTTTTTATGAAAAAAAGAGTGCTGATTTATATTCTGGAAGTGTTCATATATCTATAGATGATACAGGTCTTAAATATACTTATAGAGTATGGATAAGCAATACTGCATTTTCAATAGTAGATGTAACTGGTGAAGCAACAGCTGATAACGTAGTAACAAGTTATGGAGATTCAACAGAAGCAGCGATTAATAGTTGTGGCAGTATGACAGCAGGAACTAATTTATATATGCCGACTAATTCAACTACTTAAAAATAATAGTAATTAACTACTTAAAAGTAAGATACGTAAAAGTATCTTTTTCAATAAAAAGGAAAATAATAAAGGTGGAAAGAATTTATGAATAGTAATGCAAATGGATATAATTCAAATAATAAAAAAAGTTTAATTGATAAAATTAAAGTCTTTTTTATGAATAAAAACAATATTATAATAACTTTAGGAGTAATAATACTATTAATAGCATTGATAATTAGCATAGTAACTTTATTAAATAAAGATAAATATGATGAAAATGGAAAATTAATCGATAGTGAAGTAAGTGATTCATGTAATAAATTTGTTAATAGTATAACAGATATGCATTTAATAAAAGAATGTGATAAATCATCTAAAACATTAAAAAACTATGTATTAAATGGTAAAAAAATAGATTTAAAAATAGTATATACAAAAGATGATGGAGATGAATATTATTTTGAATTATTCCTAGATAATAAAAAATTAAATGTTAAACTATGGGATATGAATTATAAAGAAGATGAAGGAAAAAATTATATATTTAATTATTTAACAATAACTGAATTAATGGATAATAATAAAGTAACTTCACTTATATTAAGTAATCATTTAATGGGGCAATGTGCATATACAAATAATTATGCAATAATTAATAATAATGGAGAAGTTAAATTATCTGGTAATTATGCTAAATTAGAATTAGGTAATACTAATGAAAATATATTTAAAGTAGAAATAATGAGTAAATATTTTATAGATAAAAATGCATATTGTATAGAAAATGATAATTATAATAATACTTATGGTAAAGATAATCCAGTATACAAAACTATAAAATCATATTCTTATAAAGATGATAAAGTAGTTATCAATAAGACTGAAGATATAAAATATAATACAATATTTAAAAAGTAGATTGAAAAATCTATTTTTTTATTTATAAAATATCACAGAATGAAATTGCTAAATCACACGGAATAGAATTTAAGTATATAATTAAAGAGAAAAGAGGAAAAATAATGGGAATTAAGAATTATAAAAAAACATAATGGTAAAATACCTAAAACTTTATGTGTAATATGTGGTATGACAAGTGCTGCATACCAAAGACCAGATGGTGTATATGTAGTACCAATTACTGCACTTAAAAATTAATTTGTAAAATAACACAAATTAATTTTTTTTAATTTTTTAAGCATACACTATTCATTGCTTTTGGTGTATTATTTTGTTAAAATGTCTAGCAAGTTATAGAAGTTTTTGCACAAGCAAAAAGTTTTATAACTGTATTGTACTATTGATTTCTAACGTATAAGGAGAAAGTAATATTTTTATTTTCTCTATAAAAAATGTTATATAAAATAAGAAAATATATGTTCACTATAAACTTGCTTATTTCTGATAATAGGTTAGTTCTTTTTATTTGTCTAATTTTTCATATATTATAGTATTTAGCATTGTTAATAAGCAATGAATCAGTTAATTCTTGCCTTGACAAGAGTACTCTATAAATGGTATATTTGTAATGTAGTAAACTGTATTGACAACATATAAAAATAATTTATAGTAAACAAAATATCAAATATGAGGAGTTATAAATATGAAAAAAAGAAATAAAATATTATTGATTTGTATAGCAACATTAATACTTGTTATAAGTATTTCTTATGCTTGGTTTATCATGAGTGTAAGTCAAGGTGGAATAAATGAAATAGTAGGGGGAAATGCTTCTTGTTTAACATTAACAAAATCATATGAAAGTGCAGGAATAAGTTTAAATAATACAGTACCTATAAGAGATGTTGAAGGTAATACATTAACTCCATATACATTAACAATAAATAATGGTTGTAATACAAATGTTAATTTTGTTTCTACAATGGAATTATTACCAATAGATGGTAAAACAGAAAATGATTATTTAACACAAAATTTATTAAAAGTTAAATATAATGAAAATACATCAAATATATATAGTACATTAACAGATTTTGATATAACACAAAGTGGAGCATATGCAGCTAAAATGATAGGTTATGGAACAATACCAGCAAATGGAGAAAAAACAATAAATGTTAGAATGTGGGTAGATGAAAGTGGTACTATTGAGAATGCAAGTAATAAATTTCTAAGTAGTAAAGTAATAATTCATGCAGGACAAGTACCAAGTGGACTTAAATACACTGTAACAATAAATAATGTTACTAATGGAACAGTAGATATTAGTACAAAAGAAGTAGATATAGAAGGTTCAACTACATTTAATTTAACACCAACTAGTGGTTATGAATTTTATGAAGCAATATGTTCAAATGCTACAACTGAATATGAAGCTTCAACAAATATCTTAACAATAAGTGAAATATTAGATAAAAGCATTTGTAATATTACATTTGAATTACCAATAGATTTAGTTATTGCTGATGTAACAGTAAATGGAACTAGCGCTGCGTCTGTACCAAATGTACCAAGTTACACTGCAACTTTAAACTGTGCAAATACAGGTGCAAATTGGAATTATGCAAAATGGGCACTAGAAATAAGTAATGGGAAAGCAGGTAATTGTAATGCAACATTCACAACACCAACATCAAAGAATTATTTAAATACATATGTAAGAGGATTAGCAAATAATAGTGCAACTACAGGAGTATATAATGAAAATGGCTGGAGATATGAAGGAAAGAATCCAAATAACTATGTAATGTTTAATGGTGAATTATGGCGAATAATCGGAGTATTTGATAGTACTAGTCATGGAGTAAGTGGAC
>CAZYXO010000089.1:0-3374 GCA_964651315.1 uncultured Muribaculaceae bacterium | reverse complement strand
ACAATGAACTTATATGTAACTAAAAAAGATGGTTATTATGCATCATATATATGGGCAAAAGATGCTCATTCACAATTAAAAAAGATGACTGCTGGAGATTTAAATAAAAATACTTCTACTATAAGTAATTTGGCAAGTAAAGCATTAACTAAAGGAAATTTGAAAAATAAGATAGCAATTGTTATAAATAATGATATATCTCCAACTTATGGATGTTACTATTGTGGTAAAGAAGGTAATAAAAGAAAATGGAATAAATATGCATCAACTGGACTCGTAATCGATAATGGCAAAGTAATGGCAAATAGGTGGGATAGTGATGCGAGACGTCATCGTTTTGCAGGCATTGGCGAAGACAATATTTTGAGAGTTTATAATGATAGTACTCATCCAAAAGGCGATAAAAAAACTGAAGAATATCATAATAAAAGAAAAGACATATATGAAAAAGCAATAAATACAGATAAAATTCAAAATACCATTACAATTTTAGATAGAATGATTGTCAATGGTGAAAAACATGAAGAATTTAAAGATTTTAAATCATCAACAAGACCATTTATATGCCAAGTAAATGAAAATAATTTTATTTTCTTAGTGGCATATCAAGGCAAAAGTGGTAAAACAATGTATAATGTTGGTAAAAATTTAGGCTGTAAAACAATGCTTGCTATGGATGGTGGTGGTTCAACACTATTCTATTATAAAAGTAATAAAAAGAGTAGTTGGACTAAAGCAATAAGCACAAATAGAGGAAATATGTGGTCAGTATTATATTTTACTGAATAATAAATGAATATCACTAATAATTAGTGGTATTTTTTTCTATTTATTGATAAAATACTTATAGATAGAAGTGATTATATGGATAATTTTTTACCAGATATGTATCAAAAAAATATATATAAGATAAATTATAAAATATTAAAACATAGTGGGATTAAATGTTTGTTATTTGATTTAAATAATACTTTAGTACCATGTAATGAAGAAAGACCCAATACTAAATTAATTAATTTTATGGAAATATTAAAAGATGATTTTAAAATAATTATCTTATCAAATAGTAATAAGAACAGATTAATTCATTTTAAAGAAAAATTAAATGTTGATGTTGCCTATAATAGTTTAAAACCTTTAAAGAAAAAATATAAAAAAATAATGAAATTATATAAATATAAGGAATATCAAATAGCATGCATAGGAGATCAAATACTTACTGATGTTTTAGGATCTAATCGTATGGGCTTCTTTAGTATTTTGGTTAATCCAGTAAGTGAAAATGAAGATTTCATTACAAAAATATCGAGAAGATACGAAAAAAAAATAATAAATAAATTACATAAAAAAGGATTATTTGAAAAAGATTCTTTTTATGAATAGGTGGGTTATATGAAAATAAAAGTAATGAGTGAAAATTTAGCGAATAAAATATCTGCAGGAGAAGTAGTAGAAAAATGTGCGTCTATTGTTAAAGAATTAGTTGAAAATTCCATTGATGCTGAGTCTTCGCAAATAAAGGTTGAATTAATAGATGGTGGCATTAAAAAAATAATTGTCAGTGATGATGGAACAGGAATGGATGAAAAAGACGCTGTTCTTGCTTTCTCAAGACATGCAACAAGTAAAATAATTAAAGAAGAAGATATTTACTTTATTTCATCCCTTGGTTTTAGAGGGGAAGCATTACCAAGTATTGCTAGTGTAAGTGAAGTTATATTAGAAACCAATAATGGTGAAACATGTACACTTGTTAATATTAAAGGTGGAAAAACTATTAATATTGGAACATGTACTTATAGAAAAGGAACAAAAATTACCGTAAGTAATTTATTTTATAATACTCCAGCAAGATTAAAATTTTTAAAAAGTGATACAACAGAACTTGCTAATTCTGCCTCTTATTTAGAAAAACTTGCTTTATCACACCCAAGTATTAGTTTTACATTAATAAATAATGATAAATTAATCTTTAAAACTAGTGGAAGCAATAATTTATTAAAAGCAATTCATGAAATATATGGTATGTATATATCAAGTAATATGATTAAAATAAATAATGAAAATGATGACTTTAGTATAAATGGATATATTTGTAAACCAGAAATATTAAAAGGAAATAGAAATCATATGATAACTTTTTTAAATAATCGTGTTATTAAAAATATGGATATAAATAGAGCAATAAATGATGCATATTATACATATAAACCAGATAGTAAATATCCAATAACTGTTTTAAATATAAAAACTGATGTATCACTAGTAGATGTTAATATTCATCCAACTAAACAAGATGTTAAAATAAGTAAAATGGATAGTTTATATAATTTAATATTAGAAACAATTAAACAATCTTTATATAATAATTTATTAATACCTAAAGTATTAGAAAACAAAGAAACAGTAGTACAAAATAATTATAACTATACTGAAGAGAACATAAGCGAAATAAAAGAAGAAACAACTAATTATCAAACTAAATTAGATTTAAAAGATGAATTTAATATTGTAGAAAAGAATTATGTTATAAATGATATTTTAGAAAAAGAAGTTAATGAACAAAACAATGATGTTCAAGAAAAAAATATCGAAGTAAAAGAATTATCTTTTCATAAAGTAGGTATTGCTCATGGAACATATATTATTGCCGAAAATGAATCTGGTATATATTTAATTGATCAACATGCTGCAGCTGAAAGAGTTAATTATGAAAAATACTTACATGCTTTAATTAATAAAAAAATAAGTAAAATAGCAATGCTTTTACCTATTACTATTGAATTATCTAGTAGTGATTATATAAAACTTATGGATAATATTGATGAATTAATTAATTTAGGGTTTGATACAGAAATTTTTGGAATAAATACTATTATTATTAAAAGTCATCCAACATGGTTACTTCGAGGTTATGAAAGCGAGCAAACAAGAAGAATAGTTGATATGATTATTGGTTCTGATAAAAAGTTTGACCGTGTTAAGTTTAATGAACATTTAGCAATAACTCTTGCATGTAAAACAAGCATTAAAGCAAATTATCATATTAGTGATGAAGAAACAGATTATTTATTATCATCTTTAGTAAAATGTGATAATCCTTATAATTGTCCACATGGAAGACCAACAATTATTGAATTTACATTATATGATTTAGAAAAAATGTTTAAAAGAGTTATGAATTAATTTTAAAAAGTGTATATTAAAAATCTAAAAAAGTGTATATTGGAATGTCGGGAAAATCTCTTGTTTTAAGGTTATTTAGTGGATAAATAATATAAAGTAAATTATAAAGGGAAAATAAGATTTTGTAACATATAATATTTATAAGATAAATTTAATGTCTACTTTAATGTCCACTTTAATGTCCACTT
>CAZYXO010000088.1:0-3392 GCA_964651315.1 uncultured Muribaculaceae bacterium | reverse complement strand
ACGAATTCAGGATATTATTTATATACAGGTCAATATTACTGGACAATGTCGCCGTGTTATTTCAACGGCAGCTATGCGGGCGAGTGGCGCGTGGGTTCGTCGGGCGACCTGGGCAACGACTACGTGTTCCGCAGTTATGGCCTTCGCGCAGTTATCAATCTGAGCCCTGAGTCGCCAATATTTGGGGTAGGAACAACAACAAACCCATTTTACGTAGCATACTATGATTAATAAAGTTATAACTAGATGCCTAAATATCCATCTATCCTAAAAAGAGCACTTAAATAATTAAGTGTTCTTTTGCTTATTTATAGCATTCATTGCAGTATTTTTATATGTTCTTAAAAGTAAACCAGCACCTAATTTAGTACCACCAAAATATCTAACTACTACTAATAAAGTATTATTTAAATTATTAAATATAATTAAATTATAAAGAGGTAAACCAGCAGTATTATTTGGTTCTTTATCATCACTTTTTTTAACTAAATTATCTATTTTATAAGCATAAGGAAAATGTTTTGCTTTCTTATGTTCTATTTTTAAATTATTTAAAATAAAATTAATTTCTTCAATATCTTTAACTTCATAATAATAAGCAATAAATTTTGATTTTTTTACTTCTAAAGTATATGTATTAATTAACATAATTAAATCACCATTAATATCATAACATATTAAAAATAATTTTGTTGTAAACTACCCTAAAAATATGTTTATTAATATTAAAAAATATGTTAGAATATATTTAAAGAAAGAAGGTATATGTTTATGATAGCATGGATTATCGTAGGTGTTGTAGTAGTTGTTCTAGGAATATGGATTGCTGCATCTTATAATGGACTAGTTGGTCTTAGAAATAGAGTTAAGGATCAATGGTCACAAATCGATGTACAATTAAAAAGAAGATTCGATTTAATTCCTAATTTAGTAGAAACTGTAAAAGGATATGCAAAACATGAAAGTGAAACTCTTGAAAACGTAATGAAAGCAAGAAATTCATTTATGTCAGCAACAACTCCTGAAGCAGAAATGGAAGCAAACGGTGAATTAACAAAAGCAATGGGAAGACTATTTGCAGTAGCAGAAAGTTATCCTGATTTAAAAGCCAATGCAAACTTTATCAAAATGCAAGAAGATTTAAAAGAAACAGAAGATAAAATAGCAAGTGCTAGACAATTTTACAATGATACAGTTCTTCAATATAATAACAAAGTTGAAATGTTCCCAAGCAATATAATTGCAGGACTATTCAAATTTGCAAAAGAAGCATTCTTTAAAGTTGAAGAAACTGAAAGAGAAAACGTTCAAGTAAAGTTCTAGGTTTACAGAAGTAAACCTTTTTTTGAAAGGTGAGATAAGTTTATGAAAAAAATATTGTGTTTTTTTGCTTTATTTATTTTATTTCCTATACTTGTAAATGCAGAAGTAGATTATGATATAGAACACTATTATGTAAATGCAAATATTTTAGATAATGGTGATGTATCTGTTAAAGAACTTATTGTATTAGATGGAGAATTTAATGGATATGAAAGAGATATTTTATATGCAAATACAAGGTTAGAAGATTATGTTATAGGTAATATTGATTATGGAAATAGTAGTATTTATAACGCAAAAGGCATAAGTGAAGTAAGTATAGAAGCAAAATATGTAGATAATGTTGATTTTAATACAATTTTTGATAATGATTATACAATGTTTACAAAAGGTGTAGGTAGCCTTGGAGTAAAAGGAATATATGAAGAAACAAACCTTTATGGTGGTTATAGATATCGGATGTATTATAAAGCAAATAATGATAAAGTAGCATTTTTAATATCATATAAAATAAATAGAGCAGTAGTAATTAGTAATGATGTTGCAGAATTTTATTGGACATTTATTGGTACTGAATTTGAAGATGATTTAAGAGATATTCAAATAAAAGTATATACACCAACAAGTGATTCTAGTTCAAATTTTAGAATTTGGGCACATGGAGATATGACTGGGAATGTTGAATATATTAAAAAAAATGATGTTTATACCGGTTTATATGCTTATGCAAAAAAAATAAATGCAAAATCTGCAGTTGATATTCGTATGACTTTTGATCCAAGTATAATAACTGATAAAAGTGAATTAAATCATACAGGTGAAAATGCATTAAATAAAATAATTGAAGTAGAAACGAAAAAAGCAAATGAAGTAAATAAGTTAAGAAAAGAAATTGGAAATAAGTATTATTCTATTGTTACTTTATCAATAACCTATTTAGTAGTTTTAGTACTTGTATGGATAAATACATATAAAAAATATGGAAAAAGTCCAAAAAATACATTTTTACATAAATATAATCGTGATTTTATCGATGATTATAATGTTGAAGTAATCGATTATTTGATGAAAAAAAATATAACTCCTAATGCAATGAGTGCATCTATTATGAATTTAATATATAAAAAGAATATTAAAGTAGAAGAAATAGAAGGAGATAAGAAAAAAGATAATTATAAATTTACATTATTAAATGAAGATAATATTAATGAAACAGAAAAATATTTAATTGATTTCTTATTTAATGATGTAGGTAAAGATAAAGAATTTACAACAATTGAATTAAGAGAATATGCTAAATCTACTAGAACATATAATAAATTTTCTACAAAATATACAACATGGAAAAATAAGGTTTTAAGTGATGGTAAAAAAGAAAATTTTTATGACTCTAACCCTAAATCAATCTTAAGTGGTACTTTAATGTTATTTGCTGCTTTTGCAATTATTGGTTTAAGTGGATTATTAAAAGTTGAATTAACTTTAGGTTATTTAATAATTATTCCAGCAATTATATTCTTTATATATTCTATAGCAGTAAATAAGAAAACAGAAAAAGGTGTATTGCATTATGCTAAATGGAATGCATTTAAAAACTTCTTAAAAGATTTTGGCCAATTTAAAGAAAAAGAATTACCCGAAATTATTTTATGGGAAAGATATTTAGTTTATGCTGTTATTTTTGAACTTGCAGATGAAGTAAGAAAAGATATGAATGTTAAAATTCAAGAAATGAATTTAAGTGAAAATAATGTTTATTTTCCAACATTCTATTATATAAATATGAGTAATAGTATTAATCATGCAGTTAAAGATGCTGTTAAGTCCAATGTTGCTAAAGTTAATGCTGCTAATGCCAATAGTAGTATGAGTAGTGGATCTGGCTTTGGTGGTGGATTCTCTGGCGGAGGAGGCTTCGGTGGAGGCGGCGGAGGAGGTCGCGGTTTCTAACACTTTAGAAAGGAATTTATTTTAGATTAAGTTAAAATGATATACCTAAAGGTATATCGTTTTTTGTTTAATAATGAATAAAAAAATAATGCCTAAAAGTGTAAAAAATGAGAATGAAA
>CAZYXO010000087.1:0-3410 GCA_964651315.1 uncultured Muribaculaceae bacterium | reverse complement strand
TAAAATAAAGACTTTATACTTAAGAAAACTACCAAATATATATCCTAGTAAAATCATAAATATAAAATAAAAGTGAAAAATACCATTGTTTAATTTATAAATACTAACCATATATATTAAAACTATATTAATAACAAACATATAACTTATTAAATATTTATATAATTTCTTTTGTTTAAGAATAATTTTATAATTAAGAAAACTAGCAAAGTAAAAGAAAATACCATAAACAAATGAAAATAATAAACATAATATTTGTAATTCACTACTCATTACTTAAATAATTTTACTAATAAGCCATTATCTTTTGTTTTAATTTTACTATCTAAATAAGTAAACGAATTTATTTTACCTTTTATTTTAACATTACCATCATGAGTATCTAATTTAATTATTTCCAAGTTTTCACCTTTTAAAAGAATTCCTCCTAAAGTTGAATCCATTAAAAATTCTTCATTATCAAAACTAGATATTTTTTTAATACCCGTTAATGTTATACCATTTCTATCAATTACTTTTATTTCATGGCTGGCAATAATATTACTATCATATGTTTTATCCATAGTATTCCTCCTGTTATAATTTTATGAATATAAAAATAATTAATTCATTAAAAAATCTAGCATTATGCTAGACTAAATTATTCTTCTTCTTTTACGTCTTCCGTATTATTGTATTCTTCAATAATTTTATCAGAGAACATTTTACGTACATCAGGATTAATAGGATGAGCTATATCTCTATATCCACCAGTAGCAGTTTTTCTACTAGGCATAGCTATAAATAGGCCATTATCTCCTTCGATTATTCTGATATCATGAACAGCGAACGAATCATCTAGTAATATTGATGCTATTCCTTTCATGCGAGAACCTTCTTTCTCAATTTTGCGTACGCTTACTGATGTAATTTCCATATTACACTCCTTCTAAAGTTTTTCAACTTACTTTAATTTTATACCAAAAAACAACTATATTCAAGTTTTTTTTACAAAATGTGTCATTATTTACAATTTTATATATACTTTATTTTAACTTCACCGGTTATTACATCATTATAAGTAAAACTTTTTTGTTCATTATTCGTCATAATTGTAAAAATATTGCCAAAAGTTTGATATAAAATTCCGCGATACACATTTGTTCTATTTCGTAAGCCATAAACAGTAACTTCTACTTTGCGATTTAAATTACTTTTTATTTTTTCTTTTATTAAATCAATATTCATTTATTTATCTAGGATAACCAACATACATTAAGCCATTACACAGTATGCCACCCATTCCATCCTCTCCATTTTTAGTTTTTTTTAATAAATCAATTAAATTTATTTCCGTATTTCTCTTAGTTTTTGCAAGTGTTACAGCAATAATCGCTGGATCTAATGCATGAATATTTACTCTTTTCGGACTACTTGCAAAATTTGCTCCTGATTTAATCAATTCTTCATAATTACTCTGACAAGCACCAGCAATAATAACTAACTTTTCATGTGATTTTTCATAAATTCTGGCATTTTTTACTGCATTAACAAAATTTATTGTGTTTTTATAATTTCTAATATCATTAATATCACCTTTTTTCTTATAATAAGCATCATGTCCTGTAATAATAACAATATCCGGTTTATAATCATTTAATAAAACTTTGATATTATCAGCGATATAATTTTCTTTAATTCTTTTACCAACAGCAAAAACATTATTTTCTTTATAATATTTTAAACATCTATTTAAGTATTCACTATCTCCATCAATATGAAGTATTTTAGCAGGTAAATAAAAAAAGTCACTTCTATCCATATCTCTTTCGTATACTTCTGCGACTTCTTCTTTTTTTATAACTTCCTTATTTTCTGTAGTAATTATTTTTAAATCATCAATTTCTGAATCAGCATACAGCCTAAATTCAACACCTTTTAAATAGTATTTACCATCTTTAATATTAATAACTTTAAAAACAGTATCATGATTATAACTAATCCTTGTTACATAATCTCCTTTTTTAATTTTCAAATGTATTCACCCATACATTATATGATATTTATCTTGGATTATTAACAATTGCATTGCTTATTTTCATAAAAATATCTAAACTAATTTCTTCTGCTCTAACATTATCATTTAAGTTATTTTCCAATAAAACCTTTTTTACTATTTCCCAATTATAATTAAATAAATTATTTTTTAATGTTTTTCTTTTTAAAACAAAACTATCTTTTATTAATTGAAAAAAATGTTCTCGATTTAATAAATTATAATTATTTTCCTTTGCTATAAACTTAACAACTACACTATCAACATTTGGAATAGGATTAAAATTTTTACGATTTACTTCAATTATTTTTTCTATATCAAAATAATAATTCAAATAAACTGTCATATAACCATATTCTCTACTTCTAGGCTTAGCACAAAACCGTTCTGCTACTTCTTTTTGTACCATTAATAACATACTTTTAGGATTGATTTTACTATCTATTATTTTTTCAATAATTGGTGTTGTAATATAATAAGGTAAATTAGCAATTATATATAAGTTATCATAATTGTAATCTTTTATTTCATCACTAATATTACTTTTTAAAAAATCACTAAAGATTATTTTTGTTTTACTATCTTCTAATCCTTTTAAAATACTTTCCATTCTATAATCTATTTCATAACATAATAAATAAGAGTTATGTTTTTTTAACTCTTTTGTTAATGCCCCTTTACCAGGACCTATTTCAATTATTAAATCATTGCAATCAAATTCTATATTATTAGCAATTTCATTTATAATATCATTATTAATCAAAAAGTTTTGACCTAAACTCTTTTTTGCTTTTATTTCCATAATTCATCACACATCAAGTATACCACGATAACTTTAATAAATCACATTTTAATAATTTTGCTAGTAATTACTAATTATTTTTATTATATTGTAAATTCTTATTACAAAAAAACGACTTATTAAAAGCCATTTCTTAAAACATCATAAGTTATTGTTGATCTACCAATATATTTACTTGCATATTCTTCTGTAGGTGCTAATAAATCTAATGCTGAACCACCAACACCTCTATCAAGAACTATTGCATAAGTAACTGTATCACTAATTCTATCTGAGTTAAATCTAACAATAGACCCACATTTTAAATTTTTACTAGAAGCAACTATTTTAACTTCACCATATGTTTCATCATAATAAGTTGTTTTTCGATCACGGACATTATATTTAGGCATACAAGCAAGAGTCCCATTACATAATGGACAATCGTGAGCATAACCTGTTAAATGACCAGTATAAGTATCAAGCGGAGTAAAATAATCTAATTCTTGATAATCTAAAATTTTTAAAGCCATTGTAGATAAATTTACAGTTTTATTTACATTAATATTTTCAACATTTGTATTTTTTGCACTA
>CAZYXO010000086.1:0-3435 GCA_964651315.1 uncultured Muribaculaceae bacterium | reverse complement strand
TTATATAGCAGATAGAATATTCTGTGGAGATAGAACAAGTTCAACGAGTTCAAGTGCCACTTGGACAACACCGTTTTCAAGTAGTGGAGGAACTGGTTCAACTGTAACATATTATGGAGCATATTTAAGATTAATAACTGCCAAAACACCAACATTAATATGTCCTGAGAATCCCGATAAATATACAACAACGGCTTCTGACCACGGAAATCAATCGCTCGTTTATCCAATCGGATTAATCACAGCAGATGAAGTAGCAATGGCTGGAGGATTAAATGGTTCAAACAATACAAGCTATTATTTATACACAGGTCAATATTACTGGACAATGTCGCCGTATGATTTCGACGGCAGCGGTGCGATCGGGTGGCGCGTGAATTCGGACGGCTACCTGGGCTACGGCTACGTGTACAACAGTATCGGCCTTCGCGCAGTTATCAATATAAGCCCTGAGTCACCATTATTAGGAAATGGAACAACTGCTTCCCCATTTCAATTAGCATCTTAAAGATTAAAGTATTCTAATACTTAATCTTTTTTCATATAAATTAGTGATAGTATGAAAAGAAATATTGAATATTTTTACAATATCGAAATTGATAATCTTGATAATAATGATTATATATATCATTTTTTATATAATGGTATAAATCATTATTTTGTACCAATAAATAGAGATGACATAGAAATAAATGATATTTTAAGTATTAGTATGGAATTAAAGAATAAAAATATCTTTGTTCATGATTTAGTTTATAATCGAAATAATACGGTGATAACAAAATTAGAAAATATATCTTATGTACTTATAAAACCATATTATAAAATAGATGATATAGTTGACATAACTGATATCTATAATTATGCTAATAAAATAAGTTTAAATGCTGAAAAAAGTAAAATATATCGTAATAATTGGGAAAAATTATGGAGTAGTAAAATAGATTATTTTGAAAATCAAATAAATGAACTTGGTATTGATAAAAAAATAATAGTAGATAGTTTTAGTTATTATATTGGTTTATCAGAAAATGCAATATGTTATGTAAATACAGTAAATAGAAAGTATAAAAATAATTTGTTAAGTAAAATAACTTTACAACATAGACGTTTATTTTATCCAAACTATACATTAAATTACTTTAATCCTTTGAGTTTTATCTTTGATTTACAAGTAAGAGATATAGCGGAATATTTAAAATCATTATTTTTTAAAAGTGATGATGCTTTACTTGAATTAGAAATATATTTAAAAATAGCAAAGTTGTCTCCTTATGAATGTTCAATGTTATATGGAAGATTATTATATCCATCATATTATTTTGATTTATACGAAAGTATTATGAATAAAGAGGTAGATGAAGAAGTATTATTACCAATAATTAATAAAGTAAATGAATATGAATTATTTTTAAAACAATCATATATTTTAATAAGTAAATATGCAAGTATAGATAAAATAGAATGGATTATGAATAAAAAGGAATCATAAATTAACGTTTATGATTCCTTCTATTTCAGGTATCTCATTTTTAAAAAATTCTAGGATTCCTTCATTTACTGTATTATCTTGAAACATACAGTGAACACAAGAACCACTAAGTCTTATAAAAACATATTTATCTTCATATTTGATAAATTCAATATCGCCACCATCCATATTTATGTATGGTCTTATTTTTTCAATTACATTTATAATTTTTTCTTCCATAATTAATCACATAATTAAGTATATAGCACTTTGTTTTACTTGTAAACTTAATTTTGATATAATGAATAAAAAGAAGGGATATTATGTATAAAGTAAATGATATTATCAAAGGTCAAGTTACTGGTATTACTAAATATGGGATATTTATAAATGTTGATGAATCTTATGATGGATTAATCCATATTTCTGAGATATCTAATGATTTTGTTCGTAACGTAAATGATTATGTCGAAGTAGGAGAAACAATATATTGTCAAATAATTGAGGTTGATGAAGAAAATTTACATTTAAAACTTTCAATTAAGAACATAAATTATAAAGTAAATGGCAAAATAAAAGGGATAGTGGAGTCAAAAAATGGTTTTAAACCTTTAGAGGATAATTTAAACATTTGGATTAACGAAAAACTGACTGAATTGCAAAATAAGGAATAATGTGGTAAAATATAACTAGTTTAAGGGGTGTTTTTGTGAAATATTTTTTAGTTTTAACCAAAAGAAACGAAATAATTAAACAAATAGATTGGAATACAATTACGGGATATAGTGACTATAACGTAAATTCTTTACATGATATTTGTGAATTTACAGCAGATTTTAATAATTTAGAAGAAATCAAAGAAGTGCTATTACATATGGGTTTAATTTCCCTTGAAGATTATGAAAATAATAATGAACTAGCAATTATTTATACATATAAAAAAGAAAATAAGAAGTTAATGTATGGAATTACATATACTAAAGATATTAAGTTCTTTGATGTTGAATATTTACGTGCTTATTTACTCTCAAATAGAAATAATATCGAATTAATGACTAAATTATGTAATCATTATCGTAATAATCCATTAGTACTTGGAAATATTGCTAGTATTAGAAATTATATTAATAATGTAAAATTAGGTTATCAAGCATTTGATATTGAAAATGAACTAGTAGATTTTATTTGTAAAATTGCTTATAAATATGATAATAAAAATCATTGTTATCAAAAAGATAATGAAGGAAATATGATTGAAAACACAAAACCTTTACGTGATTTAGCAATGTTTTTAAGTTATGATTATCATAAAGAATTAAAAAGAAAAGAGTTATTAAATAAAAAACAAGCATTGATGGCTAAAAAAGAAGAAAAAACACTTGAGAGAAAAAGAGTTAATAATAGTAATCAACAAGTAAGTTTTTTTGATGATGATTATGAAAGTAATTAATAATTTAAAACCCATTTATGATAAGAATAGTGAAGTATTAATACTAGGTAGTATGCCTAGTATTATTTCTCGTGAAAATAATTTCTATTATTTTAATAAAACTAATCGTTTTTGGTGTATTTTAGAAAGATTATTTAATGTTAAATTAAATGATATTGATGAAAAAATTAATTTTCTTTTAAAAAATCATATTGCTCTTTGGGATACAATATACAGTTGTGAAATAAAAGGCTCAAGTGATTCTAGTATTAGTAATGTTAAAGTAAATAATATTAAAAAATTACTTAATGAAAGTAATATAACAACTATTTTTGCAACTGGTAAAAAATCTTTAGAAATCTATAATAAATATTTAAAAGACAATATTAAAATTGAAGCAATCTATTTGCCAAGTCCTTCTAGTGCAAATGCAACATTTAGTTTGGATAGGTTAATACTAGAATATAAGATACTTAAAAAATATTTGAAACAATAAAAAAGCTCTTTATTATAAGAGTTTTTAATATTTTTATGG
>CAZYXO010000085.1:0-3637 GCA_964651315.1 uncultured Muribaculaceae bacterium | reverse complement strand
GGAAAAATTTAACTCATGTATGAATACACGAGTATGCAATTTTTGATTTTATCAAGGAAGTAAAAGATATTATATTCAAGTTGCTTTAAATTTGGACACTCCAGAAAAAACCATTCAAGAGTCCAAATCATTAAATAATATAGGTGATAGTTTCAAAAAAATTATTGTTGTAAAAGATAACATAAAATTATTACGAAATGACAATGGAATACTTATCATAGGAATACTAGAATTTTTATTAAATAAAGATAGTTTAGATTTATAATTATAATTTAAAACAAAAAATATTAAAAATGACGCAAAAGACGTCATTTTTCTTTGCTCTTTAGATAAAAGTTTTGTATAATGGATATCGAAGGGATGTTTTAGAACATGAAAATATTAGCAATTAATACTGGAAGTTCATCATTAAAATTTACATTAATGGAAATTCCAAAAGAAAAAACAATAGCCAGTGGAGTTTTTGAAAAAATAGGCATTGGAAATAGTTTTTATACAATCAAATATAATGGAGAAAAAATTCAAAGAGAAATCGATATGGTTGATCATAATGAAGCAGTTAGAATTTTAATTGATGAATTAATTAATTTAAAAATAGTTGAATCATTAGATGAAATAGATGGAATAGGTCATAGAATAGTTCAAGGAGCAAATTTATTTACTAAATCAGTTATAATTGATCAAAGTGTTTTAGAAAAAATAGATGGTTTATCTGATTTAGCGCCACTTCATAATCCAGCACATGTTATTGGTATTAAAGCATTTATGAGTGCTTTACCAAATACACCGATGGTAGCAGTTTTTGATACTTCATATCATCAAACAATGAAAGAAGAACAATTTTTGTATCCAGTTCCTTATGAATGGTATACAAATTATTCTGTAAGAAAATATGGTGCTCATGGAACAAGTCATCGATTTATTTATAAAACAATAAGTGAATATTTACATCAAGATAAATTAAAAGTAATATCTTGTCATATCGGTAATGGTGCAAGTATAACAGCAATTGAAAATAATCAAGTAATTGATACATCAATGGGATTTACACCTCTTGCAGGTGTTATGATGGGAACTCGTTGTGGTGATATCGATGTTTCATTTATTCCATATGTCATGAAAAGAGAAGAAACAGGAATAGATTCGATAATGACATCGTTAAATAAAAAAAGCGGACTTTTAGGAGTTAGTGGAATTAGTAGTGATTCAAGAGATGTAGAAGATGCTGCTAAAAATGGTAATGAAAGAGCAATTTTAGCCCAAAATATGTATGCAAATAAATGTGCAAATTATATTGCCATGTATAATAATTTACTAAATGGAGCTGACGTTATATGTTTGACGGCAGGAGTTGGTGAAAATAGTAAATTGATGCGTAGTATGATAATTGAAAGAGTAAAAAGTTTAGGTATTAAGTTAGATGAAACAAAAAATGATTTTAGAGGAGAATTTAGACTAATATCAAGTGATGATTCAAGTATTCCAGTATATGTAGTACCAACAAATGAAGAATTGATGATCGCAATTGATACCTATAACTTAATAAAATAGGAAGAGTGATTCTAATAAATAGTTTGTTAAAAAAAATAGTAAAAAAAATTAAAGATTACAAAACAATCGTAATTGTAAGACATGTTGGACCAGATCCAGATGCTATAGCCAGTCAAATGGCATTAAGAGAATCAATAAAACTTACATATCCAAGTAAAAAAGTATATGCAATAGGTTGTGGTGTATCAAGATTTAAATGTTATGGCTTACTTGATAAAGTAAATCTGGAAGAAATGACAGATTCTTTATTGATTGCTTTAGATGTACCAAATATGGGTCGAATTGACGGAATAGATGGACTTAATTATAAAGAAATATTAAGAATAGATCATCATCCAGATGAAGACATAATAGCAACTATAAATTGGGGAGATGTAACATACTCAAGCACATGTCAAATGATAGCAGAATTAATATTACATACAAATTTAAGATTAAATGAAAGTATAGCAAGTAATTTATTCTTAGGAATAATGAGTGATAGTGATAGATTTTTATTATCAAATACTACAACAAAAACAATGGAAACAACAGTAGAATTATTGAAAAAATCTAAATTAGATTTTACAAAATATTATGGATTATTATATATACGTCCAATGAATGAAATAAAATTTCAAGCATATATAACAAATAATTTAACAATAACTGAAAATGGACTTGGGCATATTTTAATAACAAATGATATTATTAAAGAATATGGAGTAGATACTGCAACAGCATCTAATATCATCAATAATTTTAACTTTATAAAAGAATTATATGCATGGGTATTTATTACATATGATGAAAAGAATGAATTATATAAAATAAATATTCGAAGTCGAGGACCAGTTATAAATGACATAGCAAGTAAATATCATGGTGGAGGACATAAATATGCAAGTGGTTCAAGAATCATTAAAAAAAGTGAAGTTGATGAACTTATTAATGATTTAGATAATGCTTGTAAAAATTATATTGATAGTATATGAAAATAGAAAAATTTATTAAAATAAAGAAAAATCAATATAAATTATTTTTGGAAAATAAAAGAACAATTACTTTATATGATGAAGTAATTCTTAAATATGATTTATTATTATCAAAGGAAATAAAAGATATAGATAAGTTATTAGAAGAAAATAAATATTATGAATGTTATGATATATCATTAAAATATATAAGTAAAAGAATACGTACTAAAAAAGAATTAATACATTATTTAAAAGAATATGATAAAGATATAGTTGAAAAAATAATTATTCGTTTAGAAAAGGAAAATTACTTAAATGAAAATGTTTATATATCAAGTTATATTCATGATGAAATTACTTTAAAAATAACTGGTAAAGATAAAATAATAAAAGATTTATTAACTCTTGGATTACAAGAAGAAAATATTTTAAAAGAAATAAATAAATTAGATGATGATATATTTATTGATAAAATAAATAATTATATTAAAAAAAAGTTAAATGTAAATAAAAGTATTAGTAAAAAAATGTTTATTAATAAAATTACTTTAGATTTAATTAATAAAGGATTTAATAGAAATGATATAATGAATTGTTTAGAAAATATATCTTTTAAGGAAGATAATTCTATTTTAGAAAAAGAATATCATAAATTATATAAAAAATATTCAAATAAGTATGATGAAAATAAATTAAATAGTGTAATTCAAAATAAACTATATCAAAAAGGATATGAATTAGATAAGATTAGAAAAGTAATGGAAATGAATTAAGTGTTTTGCTTAATTTATTTTTGTAAAACATACATTTGTTCTCTTGTAGGGGGGGGTAATTTTTATATAATACCTAATAGTTGGATAGAAACAAGTATTAAAATTTTTGGCCATGCCATAATAGAAATATAGTTGTTTTTAATTCACATGGGAGAGATGAAAAGATGCCAAAGATAAGAAGTATAAGTTTTTCAAATGATAAAAAATTAAAAAACGTTATAGTTGTTTTAGCAATTGCTTTAATAATTGTAAGTGCAATATGTATTTATAATTCATATGCTTATTATGAAGTAAGTAGTTCTTATAATATAATAAAAGGTAAAGTTGGAGAGTTTTCAAGAGGAGATATAAAACTAG
>CAZYXO010000084.1:0-3646 GCA_964651315.1 uncultured Muribaculaceae bacterium | reverse complement strand
CGATAAATATACAACAACGGCTTCTGATCACGGAAATAAATCGCTCGTTTATCCAATCGGACTAATCACAGCAGATGAAGTAGCAATGGCTGGAGGATTAGCATTTACAAGCAATTCAGGATATTATTTATACACAGGTCAATATTACTGGACAATGTCGCCGTATAGTTTCAACAGTGGCTATGCGTTCGGGTGGACCGTGTATTCGGACGGCAACCTGGGCAGCATCAACGTGAATGGCAGTAGCGGCCTTCGTGCAGTTATCAATCTGAGCCCTGAGACGCCAATATCTGGGGCAGGAACTACAACTCCACCTTTTACAATAGAATAGTTTACGAATTGTAAATTATAAAATTAATTAAGTTATAAACTAATTAATAGTTTATATATAAATTATTGATGCATTTGCATCTATCCCAAAAGAAATACTTTATATTAAGTGTTTCTTTTTTATATAAATTATTTAGACTAGTTTTTTTATCTATTTTAATTTATACTTATAATAGAAATAGAGGAATGAATAATGAATAATAAAGGTTTTACACTAGTAGAATTAATGGCAGTAATTGCACTTTTAGCAATAATAACTGTAATTGCAGTACCAAGTGTAATGGGTTTTAGAAAAAATGCCAATGTAAAATTATATTGTACTAAAGTAAATAGTATAAAAAGTGCAGCAGTTATGTATGCACAAGATCATGATAATGAATTAACTTCGATTATTAATGGTTATCCTAGTAAAACAATATTAGTAAAAGACTTATTAAATGGATATTTAGCAAAAGATAATACCGATGGAACACCTTGTATAGAAGATCCAGCAAAATATGTATGCGATCCAAGAGATAAATCAGCAATGGATGATGTATCATTTGTTATTTATAAAAAAAATAATCGTTTTTATGCAAATTATCCATATGCTGAGGAAAATGGAAAAAGTATTTGTGATTAATTAAAAATATGTTATAATAAGTCACAAGAAAAGGGGAAGCACAATGTTAAGAGTAAGTTTAATAGGGAAACCGAATGTTGGTAAAAGTAGTATTTTTAATCGTTTAATAAGAGAAAATAAGTCAATTGTTATGGATACTCCTGGTATTACTAGAGATAGAATATATGGAAAAGTAACTTATAAGAATAAAGAATTTGAATTAATTGATACTGGTGGAATAGAATTTGGTAATGAAGATTTTGCTAAAGATATAAAATTACAAGCAACTATTGCTATTGAAGAATCAGATATAATTTTATTTATTATAGATGGAAATAGTGAACTTGATAAAAATGATTATCAAATAAGAAATTTATTAATGAAATCAAATAAAGATGTTATTGTAATTGCTAATAAAATAGATAATGATAAAAGAAGAAATAATATTTATAATTATTACGAACTTGGTTTTGAAACAATAATTCCATTTTCAGCAGAACATAATATAGGTACATTTGATTTACTTGATTTATTAATTAAAAATATTACAAATGAAAAAGTAGAAGAAAATGAAGATATTTTAAAATTTTGTATTATTGGCAGACCTAATACAGGTAAAAGTAGTTTAGTTAATGCTTTAATAAATAAAGAACAATTAATAGTAAGTAATGTAGCAGGTACTACAAGAGATGCTGTTGATACTAAATTTAGATATAATAATGAAGAATATATTGTTATAGATACTGCAGGTATGCGTAAAAAGGGTAAGATATATGAAAATATTGAAAAATATAGTTTAATTAGAAGTACTAGAGCAATTGAAAGAAGTAATGTTTGTGTCGTAGTAATAAATGCTGAAGAAGGAATTATAGAACACGATAAACATATTATTGGTTATGCTTTAGAAGCAGGAAAAGCAATAGTGTTAGTGATTAATAAATGGGATTTAATAACTAATAAAGGGGAAGAAAGAAAAAATTGGGATTTATTAATTGAAAATGATATGAAATTTATTAGTTTTGTTAAAACTGTTTATTTATCAAGTAAAACAAAAAAAGGTATTGATGCCTTAATGCCAGAAATTATTAATGCTTATGAAAATAGTAAAAGAGAAGTAAATATCGGACGTTTAAATGAAGTTATTCAGAATGCTTATTTAATGCATCCGGCACCTAGTTATAAGGGTAGAAGATTAAAGATAAATAAAGTAATTGAGAGTGCAATTAAACCACCTAAGTTTACATTTTTGGTAAATGATAAAGGATTAGTACATTTTAGTTATCAAAGATATTTAGAAAATTGTTTACGAAAAGAATTTGATTTTACAGGAACTCCAATTGAAATGCAATTTAAAAATAAAGATGACGAATAAATAATATTATGTTAAAATAACTCTCAAGGGAGTTTTTTTAATGAAAATATATAATTTAGTAGATTTAGAAAATAATTTTCAAGTAAAACAATTTGCTCAAATTATTAATAAAAATAGAAATGCAATAATAGATGAAATAATAAATATATATGGGGAAAAATATCGTAATTATATTACAAAAAAATATGATAAAATATGTTATGTTTTACATACTGATGAAAACTCTTTAAAAGATTATTTAGAAAGATATTTGTTTAATAAAAGAAAAGTAATTATAGAAGAATTTATTAAAGATGCTAAATTAGGTAATGGTAAATTTTATAAATATGAACATGAAATACATTATGAAAACAATAAAATAAAAAAAATCATAAATGAACTATTTGGTAGATATTTTTTATCTGAATTTGAATATCAAAAAATATCAATTAATTCTAAAGTAATGAATTATGATAAAATAGTTCAAGATGCTTATGAAAAAGCAATAATTAAAAATAATAACATAGAGTATAATTTACTTACTTTTATTCTAAAAAAACTATGGGAGAAAATCCATCAATTAAGTGAAGAAGAAAAGGAAGATGTTCACTTAATTTTAGGAATTATAAGTCATAATTTAGAAACATTTAATTTATGTAAAAATGTAGTATTATACGAAAACGATATTAATTGTTATTGTACTTCAATTCCGGTTAATTTAAATGATGATATTAATTATACAAAAATATGTATTAATCCTTACGCTTGCAATGATGAAATGCTTATTCATGAAATTATACATGCTATGACAGGAAAACTTTTATGCGTAATAGATGATAAATTTTTAGAAAAAAATGGTTTACATAAACCACAAGATAATAAAACAATTAAATTAAATGAAATATTAACAGAGTTTATTGCAAAAAAGATAAGAGATAATTTACACAAGAAAAAAATATTTTTAATAGATAATGAAATATCTGGTGTATCAATATATTACAAAAGAATGTATTTAATAGAGCCATTAATGGATAAATATAGAAATGTTATTTATGAAGCCAGTATAAGTGATAATTATAATTATTTAATAGAAACATTAGGTAAAGATATTTATGATAAGATTATTAATTTATTTAATAATTTGGATTTTGATAAATATGAAAATGAAAGACAAAAAAATATTAATTTATTAAGATTAAAATATTATTTATTATTATCGAAGAAAAATAAAATTTTAGAAAGAGTGAGAAGTAAATTTAACAAGTAATAAGATTACTTGTTTTTTATTAAAAAAACAAAGTAAATTAGCGAAATAATTATATATTTTTATTGACATAATTCGACAAAAAATGGTACACTTTATG
>CAZYXO010000083.1:308-3911 GCA_964651315.1 uncultured Muribaculaceae bacterium | reverse complement strand
CCCACCATTTTAATTTTGCCGACTTAGCGTAATTGGTAGCGCAACTGACTTGTAATCAGTAGGTTGGGGGTTCGATTCCCTCAGTCGGCACCATAATGATGGAAGAATAGCGAAGTGGTCAAACGCGGCAGACTGTAAATCTGTTCCTTCGGGTTCTGTAGTTCAAATCTACATTCTTCCACCATCTTAAATTGCCTCGTAGCCAAGTGGTAAGGCATCAGACTTTGACTCTGACATTTCAGTGGTTCGAATCCCCTCGAGGCAGCCATCTTATATTTTATTTTATTATTTTAACGTCCTGCTAGCTCAGTGGTAGAGCATTCGACTTTTAATCGAGGGGTCGAGAGTTCAAGTCTCTCGCGGGACACCAAAAATAAATTTAACAAGTCATATTTGATTTGTTTTTTTATTGCAAATACATATATTATTATGATAATATGTTTTAAGAAGGAAGTTGTTTTAATTGAAAAGAAAAAAGAAAAAGAAATCTTTTGTAATATTAATTTTGTTATTAGCAGTTATTGCTTGTGCAGTTATTTTTGGCATTAAAATGAAAGAAAAAATTGCTGAAGAAAAAAGAATAGCTGAAATAAAAAAAGGTTGGTATGTTGAAATAACTAATGAACACATAAATGTTCGTGATAATCCAAGAACTTATGCTACTAAAATCGGTGAAGTTTTTAAAGGAGAAGTATATAGTGTTATTGAAATGTCCTCAAAAGATCCATCAAATTTTTGGTACAAAGTAGAATATATACCAGGAAAAGAAGGATGGATTGCAAGTGGGGGAAATAATCAATATTTAACTGATTATAATAATGAAACAGATTATGCAACTCCAACAATAAAATATTTTCAAAATGTATATGAAGTTTTTAGTATAAATGATATTAATTATAAACATTTAGAAGTTTGGGATGATAAAGAAGGATATAAAGTAACTCATAAAGTTTATCATGAAGTAGTAAATGATGCATATCCACCAATAGATCAATATTGGATAGAATATACAGTAACTGATGCGGCAGGTAAAAGTAGTAGCAAAACGCAAAAAATTGAATTTTCCATAGCACCTGACGAAAATTTAGTGTTAGATTTTGCTAAATATTATAAAAAATAGATATTTTTGTGAGATATTCGTGAAATATCTTTTTTTATTGAAAAAAATAGTTTATAATAGTATTTATTGATGGAGTGATAAAAATGAAAGAAGAAAAAAAAATAGAAATTAAAGAAGAATTGAGAAAAATAAATATAACATTATATATTATAGTTGCATGTTTAGGATTAATTTTTACGGTTTTGCTATTTAAAGATTTTAATGGTAGTGCAAATAATAATAACGTAGCACAAAAGAGTGATTCTGATGAAGTAGTTGAAGGTTATGATGTATCAAAAATGAATGAAGTTGATTTAAAAGGTGCACTTGCATTATTTGATTCGAAAAAAGCATATGTATTATATATAGGAAGAAGTAATTGTTCTGCATGTTTATCTTATGTTCCTAATTTAAATGCGGCTCAAGAAGAAATGGAATTTGTAACACAATACTTAGATTTGAATAAAATGGATCGTAGTAGTAGTGATGCAAGTAAATTTTATGATAAATTGGATTTAAAGACTACAATTATGCCAGAAGAAGAAGAAATAACTGAAACTTATGGATATTTCTTTAAAGAATATGGATATACTCCAGTTACTATTGTAATTAATAATGGTAAAATGGTCGCTGGTAATATTGGTTATATGGAAAAAGATGAAATTATTACTTTGCTAAAAAATAACGGAATAAAGTAATATTTTGGTTGATTTTTCTTAACTTTTATACTATAATTAACTCGTTACTTGAGTTGTGGGCTCATAGCTCAATTGGATAGAGCATTAGACTACGGATCTAAAGGTTGGGGGTTCGACTCCCTCTGAGCTCACCAATAATCGAGAAGTAGCACAATTTGGTAGTGCACTTGGTTTGGGACCAAGGGGTCGCAGGTTCAAATCCTGTCTTCTCGACCATTTATGAATTTAAGCCTTTATTTAAGGGCTTTTTTGTTTATATATTTCATAAATCTTAATCTTAATAATAAAATTACATAGGAGGCTAGTCTTATGTTTTTTAATGATGTTCATACAAGAATAAGATATTTATTTTTATTAGTAATACTAATGCTTATTATAATAGTTGTAAGAGTATTTTATGTTCAAGTTTTTCAATATGAAAAATTAAATGATTTAGCAAGTGATTTATGGAGTAGAAATTTACCAGTTAAAGCAGATAGAGGATTGATACTTGATCGAAATGGAGTAGTTCTTGCTAATAATATTACAACAACTAGTTTAGTTTTGATACCTAATCAAATAAAAAATAAAGAAATAGTTGCCAAAAGTTTAGCAGATATTTTAAATGTAAGTTATGAAGAAATGTTAAAACACGTTAGTAAAAGAACATCAATTGAAAGAGTACATCCAGAAGGAAGACAATTATCATACGAAATTGCCGAAAAAATAGATAATTTAAATTATGATGGAGTATATTTATTAAAAGAAAGCAAAAGAAATTATCCCTATAGTAGTGTTTTATCGCATGTAATAGGTTATGTGGGAATAGATAATCAAGGATTAAGTGGAATTGAACTACAATATGATGATTATTTAATGGGTAGTGATGGAGCAATTAAATATTTTTCTGATGGACATGGAAATCGTTTGAAATTAGCAGAAGTTTATGTGTCGCCAACAAGTGGAATGGATATAAAATTAACGATTGATATAAATATTCAATTAGCTCTAGAAAGTGAACTGGATAATGTAGTAAGTAAGTATTCTCCAGAACATGCAATGGTAATTGTTGCAGATCCAAATACTGGGGAAATTTTAGGTATGGCAAGTCGACCTAATTTTGATAGTAATAATTATAAAAATTATTCTGTTGAAACTATTAATCGTAATTTACCAATTTGGATGACTTATGAACCAGGTAGTACATTTAAAATTTTAACTCTTGCTGCTTCTTTAGAAGAAAAGACAATTAACTTATTTGAAGATAATTTTCATGATTCGGGAAGTGTAAATGTCGAAGGGGCAAGAATAAAATGTTGGAAAGCGGGAGGACATGGTAGTCAAACGTTTTTAGAAGTTGTCGAAAATTCTTGTAATCCAGGATTTGTTTCTATGGGACTTAAATTAGGAACTAAAAAACTAATGGAATATGTAAGAAACTTTGGATATGGAGCAAAAACAGGAATCGATTTAAATGGCGAAGGCAGTGGAATTTTATTTAAAGAAAGTAACATGGGTTTAGTAGAAACAGCAACAACTGCTTTTGGTCAAGGTATATAGCAAGAGAAACATTTAAGTTTAAAAAACATAATGGAATTAAAAAAGTTGATGTAGAATATATTTACATAATTAAACTAAGAACAGAATATTCGCAACAATTTTAATAACAAAAACTATTTTTGAATTAATTATATATGTTATACTTATGTTAATAGTGGTGATATTTAGTGAGTATAGAGGAATTAAAAAAAATATTTTTGGATGCAGGAGAAGTCAAATTTAGATTATATAGTTTGGATTATGTTATAACAAAAACAGATAATGGTG
>CAZYXO010000083.1:0-298 GCA_964651315.1 uncultured Muribaculaceae bacterium | reverse complement strand
GATAAAAAACAAAGTAAATATAATTCTATAGATGAGTTATTAAATAGTTATTTAATTTACAATGAAACAATTATGGAAAATGAGAACAAAATTATCAAAATTGATTGAGAATAGAAAAAAATTTAATATAATGATATTATTAAATAATTCGTAACAAATTTGTTAAAAAAATAGTATAATTCCCCCAAAAAAATCAAAAATGTGTTGACTTTTACCTGTTTTTGGTGTAAAATCAATTTTAATTTATTTGAAAGGGGAATATTACTATGATTATACTTTTTAAGAATTTAATTGATAA
>CAZYXO010000082.1:0-3936 GCA_964651315.1 uncultured Muribaculaceae bacterium | reverse complement strand
ATTTTAAATTTTTTATCTCCATATAACGAAAAAGAAGTTAAAAGGGTATTAAAAAATAAAGGGTTATTTATTAAAATAACACCAGGAAAAAATTATTTAAGAGAACTTAGAAATGCAATAGGCTTATTAGAATATGAAAAAGAAAGTGAAGTAGAAAATAATATCAAAAAAACATTTCTTAAATATACAAAGGAAAATGTAAAATATACTGTTATTATAAAAAATAAGCAAGAATTAAATAATTTAATTGAAATGACACCAATTAATGATAAAAAAGGTATTATAGATATTAATAAAATAACAATAGATTTAAATATATATTTAGTAGTTAAGGGTGGAGATTAAAGTGTTTTTAGGAAAGTATGTAAGTAAAATTAAAGTTAGTGAAAACGATTACGCTGTTTTTAATAATTAATTATTGAAATAGATTTTTATTGAAAAGAAATAATTTTGTTAAAAGAAAAAATTGTATACTCGTATATTTATACATAAGGTGCGATTTTCCTTGTATGCATACTTTAACAAACTTACAAAATTTATGGTTTTTATTTTGAATAATATTCAAAATTATTGCGAACTTTAATACTTCATGTTATACTTTAAACGTAATATTATAGTAGGTGATAGAATGGAAAATAATGAATTAGAAAATTTAGAAAAGACAAAAGAAATAGATACTTTATCAGACTTCATTCCCGATGAAAGAGATGAAGACCTTGTAGAAGAAATGATTCCAACAGAAAAAGGCAAAAAAGGCTGGAAAAAATTAAGCAAAAAAGGAAAAATAATCATAATAATTGGTGCCTCAATTATATTAATTGTTATAATTGCTTTAATTCTTTTATTATTAAAAAAAGAACCTAAAAAAGAAGTAGAAAAGCCGAAACCAATAGAACCAGAAGAAGTAGTTATTGTAAAAGATAATTATAAATATAAAGAAGGAACACTTATTTTCTTAAATGAAGTAGATGAAGAAATAGGAGAATATGAATGTACTAATAAAGATGAAAATTTATGTTTTGTTTCCTATAATTCACCAGAAGAAAATTATGATACAGTAAAAAATATCGATGAAGAAGGAAATAATGTTCCAATAAGAACAACTATTATTTTAAATAACTATGTATTTATCAATGATAATAAAGACGTTGAAACTAATTTAATTAAACTATATGATATAACTAAAAAAGAAGAAATAGAAGCATATCAATTAGTTAAAGTTAAAAATGATTATGCAATTCTTAAGAATACTGAAGGTAAATTTGGTTTAGTAAAATATGAAATGGATAAAACAACTACAGTAATGGATTTTAAATATGATAACTTAGGATTTTTAAAAGACAATGTAGTAGGACTTAGAAGTAAAAAATATGTTTTATATGGTTTAGATGGTAAAAGTAAATCAAAAGGTTTAAACAATGCAATTAAAGATTATAATGAATCTTATATAAGTACCATAGATAGTAAAAATATATATAGTTTATATGATTATGAAGGAAATAAAGTAACTAAAAATGATTATAATTTTATTAAATTATTAAATCAAGAATATATGGTAACAGTTAAAGATAATAATTTATTAATCAAAGATTATAAAGAAAATAAAATGATGGAACAATCAATAATTTTAGAAAACACTATATATAATAAAACAAATACATATGATAAAGATAATAAAATAATTGATACTAAAGTGGCTTTTGAAATAGAAATGAATGAAGAAATGTATTCAATTAATTATTCAAAAGATAATGAACTAACAACAAAAACAATCAATATTTTAGAAGGTAAAATAAGTAACAATTATAAATATGTAAGTTATTTTGATAACAAATTATATTTTTATGATGATGAAGCAAAAAATAATTTAATTGGAACTTATACTTGTACAAACAAAAATGTATTAACATCGGAATCTACTGAATTTACAAGTTGTATAATAGCAAGAGATGATAATAGTGCTACTAATGATTTAAAAAGTATTACAAGTAAAAAAGGATATTTACCAATAATTAATAAAGCATATGTATTTATTAAAGATGTACCACAAGTAGTAAGTAATGCAACTATGAATATTGTTTTATATGATTTAGTTAATAAAGAAGCAAAAGTTAAATATAAAAAAGTTAAAAGTGAGTATTACAATAATACAGATATTTCTTTAGTTGATACAGATAATACATATATAATTGTTCAAAATAAAAATGATAAGTATGGATTAATTAAAATAAATAAAACAGGTGTTGAAGGTTCAATTAATTTTAATTATACTGATATGGAAAATTTAGGAGATTTTATTTCGGTTAAAACTGCAAGTAATACTTATAAAGTAATTAATAATAAGGGTGAAGATGTTACAACAAGTTTTAGTGGTAAAGTAATGAATATAAATAGTAAATATGTTACAGTATTTAGTAATAATAGTTATAAAATATATGAACTAAATGGTAATGTACTAAATAGTGGAGAATTTAAATATATAGATTTAAAAGATAAATATTATATAACAATAACTGATGATTATAAGTTAAATGCCTATAGTAATACATCTCCAACTACTAAGTTATTTGATGATTTAACACTACATGTTACAAATAATTTAAAAAATGGTAGTGCATATACATCAAAAGTAGAAAATAATAAATTAACAATAACAATATATAAAAGTGATAAAACAACTAGTGAACACAGTGTTACTTTAAGTAGTGTAATAGAAAGTGAGTAAAATGAAGAAGAATAGTTTATCCTTAATAATAATAGTAGTTTTATTAATATTAAGTTTAGCAGGGGTTTTATATGGAACATATATTAGATATTTTACTGATTATCAAAAACAAGTAAATGATCCTAATCCAAATAAAGAATTTAAATTAAATAATACATTATATTTTTATCAAAATGATGTATTATTAGGAACTTATAAATGTAATAATACATATTGTGATTATCCTAATAATTTAATAGATGAACTTGATAAAAATATGAATGATTATCAAGAATTAAATATTGTCAAAGAAAACTTTTTAGCAAATAATAAATACGCATTTATTAGCGATAATCAAAATGAAACAGATACAAGTGCATCTTTATATAATATTGCAGATAATTTTTCAATAGTTAAATATAATGGAATTAAACTATATAATAATAGATTATTTAATAATAAATATATTGTTAAAGGAAATAATAATTTATATGGAGTCGTAACTATTGGAGTAAATCCTAGTGTTTCAATAGAAATAGAATATGATTATATTGGAATAAAACAAATATTAAATGAAAATAATGAATTATTAAGTGATAAATTTATTGTAAAAAAAGATAATAAGTTCTATTTAATTGATGAAAATAAGAATGAATTAACTAGTAAATATGATTATCAAATAATAGATTATAATGATAAATATGTTATTTTAAAAAATGAAGATAATAACATGATTTATAATTATGAAGGAATAAGATTATTAGAAGGTTATAATGCTAAAAGTTTAAAATTTATTGATAAATATGTTGAAGTTAGAACTAGTAATGATATATATTTTATTTATGATTTAGAAAATAGTAGAATGATTAGTACACCTAAAAATGTTAAAGATATTAAAAGTATTATTACAAAAATAGAAGAAAATAATTTAATAATAACAATGGATGGAGAAGAAGTTGAAAGTATTCCATTAACTTAGTAAATAAAAATGTAAGGAAAAACTTACATTTTTTTGTATAGTTTACGTAAAGCAAATAGACAACTAATAGAATGATATATTATTCTTAGATGTGTTTAATATATGTTTGTTATTTCCTCATTTATTAATTTATTTAGGAAGTGAAGTGATGATATTGAGAAAAAAAATTAACCTTGAACATTCATTCTCTTGTAAGGAGGGGGTAATTTTTATATAATACTCTTAAGATTAAGAAATAATAGGTTAAAGGAGA
>CAZYXO010000081.1:0-4077 GCA_964651315.1 uncultured Muribaculaceae bacterium | reverse complement strand
GAATTATGGCGAATAATCGGAGTATTTGATAGTACTAGTCATGGAGTAAGTGGACAATATTTAACAAAGATAATTAGAAATGATGCAATAGGAGCATATGCCTATGATAAATCAAACACAAATGACTGGCCAAACTCAAGTTTGAAACAAATATTAAATGGTGCTTACTTAAATAGTCTTGACGGAACAAATGAAACATATTGTTATTATTATAGTACATCAGTTCCTGGAAAATGTGACTTTACAGATGGAGGAATAAAAGCAGGGTACCGGAGTATGATAGAACCAGTAACATGGTATTTAGGTGGAAGAGCAGATTCCAATGCTCCAACAGAAACATTTTATACAGATGAAAGAGGTACTACAGTATATAGTGGAAGAAGTACAACAATCACAAATACAAAAGTAGGATTAATGTATCCAAGTGATTTAGGATATTCTGTCCCTAGTGCATCATGTTCGAGAACAGGAGTTAATTTAGGAAGCTATGGAAGTAGTGCATGTGGAGGGAATGCATGGTTAATGACAAATGGAATAGAATGGACAATAACGCCGCGTTCGTCCAACTCCAGCGGCGTCGTTTACTGGTACTACTACGGGTACCTGAACTTCAGCAGCGCGAACCGTGCCTATGCCGCTCGCCCCACTGTATATCTAGTATCTGACACTTACATAGTAAGTGGATCTGGAACAAAAGTAAGTCCATATATAATTGGAAAATAAGAGAGGAAAAAGTAAAATGAAGGAAAATAAACAAACAATAATTAATATGTTAACAATGAAAAAAATAACAAAAACAAACAATAAACGGAGAAGTTTTAAAAACGTACAGATGTTTACTTGCAGGGGGGGGTATTTTTAAATTTATATAATGATTCTGCAATAATTATCCACTATTTATTTAATTATAAAATAATAAATGGAAATAAGTGTGGATTTCCCACAAGTGCTAAACAAAAGGTGGTAGATAAATTAAATGAAAATCATATTTCATACGAAGAGTATTGTGATGATGAATTAACATTTAAAATAGAATTTAAAGATAATACATTTGATGAGTATTTAGAGTTAGCAATAAAAAATTTAGATGTTGAAACTAAAATTAAAAAAATAAACGAAATAGTAAGAAAACAAAGCAAAAAAGAATTGGAAAAATTAGTAGATGAGTTATATGCAAGATGGAAATAGAAAAGAATTTTTAATTATAGTTAAAACTAAAAAATTTATAAATTATTTAGATAAAATATTAGTTAATATATCAAAAAAAGATTATCGTTATAAAGATAATTTAATAAATATTAGTTTAGAATTATTAAGTTTATATTATCAAGTTAATAGTGAAATTAATAATGATATAGTAAAAAAAGATTTAATAATAATAAAAAACAAATTATCAATGATAGATTTTTATATCGAATTATTCTTTGAAAAAGGATATTTTGAAAAATCTAATGTTAGTAATTTATGTAAAAAAACATTAGAAATAGCAAAAATGACATCAGGATGGGAAAAATATAAGTTTGGTAATAAAGATGCTGAAAAAAATAGTAACAGTTAAGAATTTACTTAACATATATGAAACAGAAATAAGTAAAGGAGTGAAGAATAAAAAGAAATTAATTAATTTTGAAAAAGGTAAAATGTGTTACATAAATGATATGGTTACAAATATATTAAATGAAACATATAAACCTAATAAATATAATATATTTCTAATTTATGAACCAACACTAAGACTAGTTATGTCAAGTTCTATTTATGACAAAGTGATAAATCACTTTGTCACTAGACATATACTTGAACCAAAGTTAAGTAAATACTTAAATAATAGAAATTGTGCAACAAGAAAAAATATGGGGACTAGTTATGCATTAAAATTATTTTTAAGTGATATTGAAAAGAATAAGAAATATGATAAATGTTATTTTCTTAAATTAGATATTAAAAAATATTTTTATAATATAGATCATAATGTATTAAAAAGTATGATTAAGAATGACTTAGATGAGGATGAATTTAATCTAGTATGTAAATTAATTGATTGTACTAATGAAGAATATATAAATGAAATAATAAATAAATATAGAAAACAAGGTTATGAAATACCAATATATAAATATGATAAAGGATTATCAATAGGAGCAAGAACTAATCAATTCTTTGCAATATTATATTTATCTAAATTACAACATTATATAATTCATAATTTACATTTAAAATATATTATTAATTATATGGATGATTATATAATCATCCATCATAATAAAGAATATTTAAATAATTGTTTAAAAGAAATAGAAAATAAATTAAATAATGAATATAAATTAGTTTTAAATAAAAATAAAACATATATTAAAAGTTTTAAGGAAGGAATAGTATTTTTAGGATATAACATAAAAGTAATAAATAAAAAAACAATAATAAAACTATCAAGAAACACAAAAAATAATATCAAAAATAAAACAAAAAAATTAAAATATTTATATAATAATGAACAAATAAACTTTCAAAGTTTATTTAGTTCATTAAGTACATATAAAAACAGTTATATATTTGTAAACAAATATATAACAAGAAATATAGTAAATAAATATTTTTAAAGTAGTATAGGGTAATTTAATAGTATAAGCCGCATTCGTCCAACTCCAACAACGTCTTTAACTGGAACAACAACGGGAACCTGAACAACAACAACGCGAACAATGCCAATGCCGCTCGCCCCAGCTTTTTAAAGTATCGGTGGTTTATATGGTAAATAATTAAAACTATATAAAGATATGCTTTAAAAAACATAAATTATCCTTAAGTGAAAACTTAGAAAATAAAATATATACGAAATTTTATAAGTAAAATTTCTAGAAATAGGTATATTATGAAACACCGTTATTATGAATTAAAAAAGTTATTTAAAGATTATATAATCATATTTATTTATAAAAATAATTATAAAACAATAAATATAGATAATAAAATAATAGAATATCTAAAATGTAAAAACATTTTAGATATAAAAAAATATAATCTAAATTATCTAATAATAGATAATTTAGATATAATAGAAAAGAAAGAATATGAAAATAATAAATATAAAGAATATTTATTAAAAGTAGAATTAATAAGTATTATAAATAAAATAGGAGAGTGTATTTAGATGAAAAAAAGAATAATAGTAGTAAGTTTAAGTATAGTATTAATAACAGTATTTATACTTGCTTTATATGATAGTAATAAAGGGTTAAAAGTAGATAAAGAATTAAGAGAAAGTGGAATAATGGCTATTAGTGTAGATGGAACATCTGCTTCTACTTTTCCAACTAATACAAGTACTACTAAATATAAAGTAAATATGGATTGTAGTGGAGCAAAAGCAAGATGGGATTTTAATGAAAGTTCAGCAAATTGGAAATTAGTATTAAGTGAATTTACAGGAAAACCATCATGTAATTTAACATTTAATCCAATTACTGCTAATGATTATTTAAATACATATGTAAGAGGACTAGCAAATAATAGTGCTGAGTCTGGAGTATATAATGAAAATGGATATCGATATGAAGGAAAGAATCCAAATAATTATGTAATGTTTAATGGAGAATTATGGCGAATAATCGGAGTATTTGATAGTACTAGTCATGGAGTAAGTGGACAATATTTAACAAAGATAATTAGAAATGATGCAATAGGAGCATATGCCTATGATAAATCAAACACAAATGACTGGCCAAACTCAAGTTTGAAACAAATATTAAATGGTGCTTACTTAAATAGTCTTGACGGAACAAATGAAACATATTGTTATTATTATAGTACATCAGTTCCTGGAAAATGTGACTTTACAGATGGAGGAATAAAAGCAGGGTACCGGAGTATGATAGAACCAGTAACATGGTATTTAGGTGGAAGAGCAGATTCCAATGCTCCAACAGAAACATTTTATACAGATGAAAGAGGTACTACAGTATATAGTGGAAGAAGTACAACAATCACAAATACAAAAGTAGGATTAATGTATCCAAGTGATTTAGGATATTCTGTCCCTAGTGCATCATGTTCGAGAACAGGAGTTAATTTAGGAAG
>CAZYXO010000080.1:0-4189 GCA_964651315.1 uncultured Muribaculaceae bacterium | reverse complement strand
GTGTTTTACTGGGTTGATACCTATTTTGCTTTTCCCTCAACTGTCAAACTCCGGAAGTGCCAAGAAAGACAATTTTAAGTACTACAACTAATCAAAAATTTTATAATCTTTTTGTTGATTAACAAATATAGATTTGATATTATTAATAAGACAATGGAAGAAGGAAGTAAGAGTGAATTTAAAATTAAAAGATAAAACTAAAAAAATAATAGGAATTATATTTCGGTCAATAAGTATTTTATTTATCTTAGGTTGTTGTGTATTTTATGGTTCAAGATTAATTAAGTATTTTAAAATATATAATCCTAAAACAGTAAAAATAGAAGGTTTATTATCTATAGAAGTACCAAAAAAAAGTACGATAGTTACAAGTGGAAATGGAATGTATCACTTAAGTGGTTTCTATGTTTATAAAGGTAATGTTGATAATAATTATGTTATGTTTTCAAATATGTTATTTAGAATTGTTAAAATGAAATATAGTGGAAATACAGAATTAATATTAGATGAAAAAGCAACTGAACTATATTGGCATGAAAATAATATTGAATTTGATAAATCAAACATATATGAGTACTTAAATACAGAATTTATAAAAAAATTAAACACTGAGATATTGGTAAAACAAACTATATGTTTAGATGAATTTACTAGTATTAGTAATACAGAATGTAAAAATAGTGTTGAAGATTATGTGAGTTTACCAGATATTAATACATTTTTAACAATTAAAAATGAAACAAATTATATAAGTGAAGAAAATGAACTTGTATGGTTGAGTAATCATAATAGTGAAAAAGTATGGCATACAAATGGAAATAATATCTCAACAAGTGATGCAAATAATTTTTATGAAGTAAAACCAATGATTATGTTAGATTATTCTGTAAATTTACTCGGTGGTACTGGTACTATTACAGATCCATATATTATTGAACAAAATGAAGAAAATAAAGATTATAGTGGAAATTATGTTAAACTTGGTGATGATTTATGGAATATTATTGATATTAAAGATGATAAAGTTAAATTAGTTTTAAATGATGTTCTTGATAAAAGTCATGTATTTTCTAAAGATAGTTTGATTTTTAATCCAACAGAAATAAATTCTTTAGCAAATTATTTAAATAATGAATACTATAACTCACTTACTTATAAAGATTTAATTATAGACAATGTTTGGTATACAGGAAGTTATGTAGGAAACTATAAAACTGTTATGGAAACAAGTGTTACTTGTAAAGTTGGTCTTCCAAATATATTTGACAGATTACCAATAGATAATGAAAATCAATATTATTTAATGACAAGTAATAGTGAAGATATGTATACTTATATGGATAGAGTTGTAACTGCAAAAAAAACATTAAGTAAAAAAGTTAAACCAAGTATTGTAATTAACAAAAATAATTTAAAGGAAGGAAATGGAAGTATAAATAATCCATTTACAGTAGGCAATTAATATGAAAAAAAGAACTATCGTAATTTTAGTGTTAGATATATTAGTAGCAATTTGTTTCTTTGTTGTTTATGGACCATTTGAAAAATTAAGAAACACGATAATTTCTACAGCCATGGTCACAAAAACACATCAATATATTGCTTATACATTTTATAGTAAAGCAACTATTGATGAGGTAATGCAACAAGATTCGTATTTGCCATTTACAGAAAAAATAGATTTAAATGCTATAACAATTGATACATCACCTAAAACAAGTTATGACAATGAATACGATGAACAAATACTAACAAGAGATGAAGGAAATGATGACTATAAATTAATCGAAACAGAAATAAATGGTTATAAAACTTATTTAGTGGCTATATACGATCCATCTAAAGTTAAAATGGCTACAAGTGGAGTGTTTAATGCTAACAAAAAAGGTGCTATGCGAATGATTGATTTATGTCCTCAAATTGGTGGTAGTGTTTGTATCAATGGTGGCGGATTTAGAGATCCAGATGGTTGGGGAAGTGATATCCCTACAGGATATTTAATAAAAGATAGTAAAATCATTTGGTCAGATTCAGATCAAGCTCAAGAATTAATTGGTTTTACAAATGACAATAAATTACTATTAACCACTGCAACAGGAGAAGAAGCAATAGCAGAAGGTATGCGTGATGCTCTAAAATTTGGTCCTTTTCTAATTGTAAATGGCGAAAAAATTAAATTTAAAAATGCCGCTGGCGGATATGCTAGAGCTGCAAGAGTTGCCATAGGTCAAAGACGTGATGGAGTTGTGCTATTTGTTGTAACTGAAGGTGTTCATACAAAAGGTCCTAAACTAAGCGAACTTGCTGATTTCTTAGAAATGTATGGAGCTTATAATGCTGCAAATTTAGATGGTGGAACATCAAGCCAACTAGTAATTAATGGTAAATTAATTAATACAGTAAGAAATATTAACGGAAAACATATTCCTAAAGGAAGAAAAGTAGTTAGTGGATTTGCTTTAATGCAATAAATAATTAAATAAAAAACATCAATTTTTGATGTTTTTCTTACGCTTAAAATCAATAATATCTGTTAAATTACAATTCAAATAACTACATAATCTTGCAATTACATAAATATCAATTTTAGTAATATTACCTTTAATTAATCTTTGAACTACTTTAAAATCAGTATTAGTCTCTTTAATTAATTTATTTTTGGATATTTTCTTTTTCTTTAATATATTTTCTAAATTAAAAAGATAACTGCCTTCATCTAGTTCTAATATATTACTATTCATTAACTACCCTATCTCCCCAATTTATTTTATCAATAACTATTAGTTATTGACTACTGGCTGTTCAACCAGTATAATTATATTCAGAGGGAAATCAGTAATGAATAAATCAATAGAAAAATATATTTTAGAATTTACTAATAAGTATTTAGCCCATTTATTCGAAAGATTAGATTATTTGCGTACATATGAAAAAGAATTATTAAATGATAAACCTATTTTTAAAAGTTCTAAAGAAATATGGAATATAAATATTAATATAATTCGTGATGAAATTAACAATATTGAAAAAATCATTAAACAAGAAAAAGAAGATTATTATTTTTTATTAGATAATAAAAAATAACACAAATAAATATCATGCTACTTATTATAAACACATGATTTGTTTGTTTTTTTAGTGTTAGTGCTTCTATTTTACGTCTTTCATTAGCTTCTCTGCATCTTTTACGACTTTTTATTAGGCAGGTATTTAATAAAATGTAATCGATACATATTTCATCGGTTATTAATCCAATAATACCTACAATAATTAATAAAATATTACTAATCCTAAAAAACCACCTATAATAATTTCAGCACCATTCAAGAGTTTTTTTGTAGATGAAATATCTTTCTTTAAAAACTATTAATCTTGCATAATTAGGTATACTTGTATCTCTTTATAGTAATAATTTTACATAATTTGTAGTAGTTGTACTTGATATAATTCATTTCTGTGAACTACTTTTTGAAACACTCAATCATAAATATCTTGTGGGTTTTCCCACTATCCACCCAAACATTTTATATTTTCTAATTATTTTTTGTTCTTGCATAGGTAAAATAGATAAACTTTTAGTTTATAATGCCTTATTTTTGTACTTGCTTAATATATATTGCACTATTGTTACTCTAAAGATATCATTTTAAATAATCTTTTGGAAATATAATTTCGAAAAATATTAATATTCTCATAATTTTAAAGAGAACTTTTTTACATGGTCATTCATAATATAAACTAGGTGATATACATGAATGAAAAAGTAACAAAAAAAGTTGTAATAGATCCAGGGCATGGTGGAACTGATCCAGGAGCAAGTGGAAATGGTATAATTGAAAAAGATTTGAATTTGTTAATTAGTGAATATATGGCTAATAGATTAAACCAACTTGGCATTGAAAATAGTTTAACAAGAACAGCAGATACAACATTAACTCCAAGCGAAAGAACTAAAAAAATTCAAGATTTTTATGGAAAAGGTAATGATGTAATAGTTATTTCTAATCACATAAATGCCGGGGGTGTGAATGGTCAGAATGTAACACATGTGTATAACAATTAAAGCCAAATAAAAATAAGAAAAGAGGAAATGTTATGAACATTAGTTACAGAAAAGAAAATGACTATTTAATACCAGATTTAAAATTAGAAGAAAAAGTTTATAAAAATATTGGAAAGTATGGATTAT
>CAZYXO010000079.1:0-4209 GCA_964651315.1 uncultured Muribaculaceae bacterium | reverse complement strand
TAAAGAAGAATTATCTATGTCTTATAATTCTTCGATTTTATGATTTTATCGTGTAGATGTTTGCTCTTCTAATCTGCTTTTTTAACTGCCATTTATAAGGCTGGCTTCACCTGCTTTTTTAATATTATATGTATATCATATTTTTTATAAAAAATCTAGTTTTACAATTTTTTTTATTAAATTCGGCTTATTTCAATTTAATATTAAATAAGTCCATTTTTACCTTCTTTCTATTATTTTTCAATAATAATTATCAATCTTTTTTAAATATTGTATTATCACTATTAGCACTATCAAGAGATAATGTTCCTGTTACACCACTTTCAAGTGTCGAATAAATATTCATATAATTATTTAATCTTTCAATATTAATTATATTTATATAAACTCTATTTTTATCATTCATTCGTAAATAAAATCTTTCTTCATCAAGTATTACATCATCTTTTATATCTGGATTATATTCAATTTCACTAATAAGTGAAATTGTATCACTATTTATTTTTGTTAAAGCAGTTATTAATTTATTATATATTCTTTCTGGAACAATATTAATTAAAATTGGAATATTAGTAAATTGTTTACTATCTACTTCTTTTTTATTGCTAAGGATAACTTTACCAATACTTCGATTAATAAATAATGGTTTTGCTTCTTCAATATTTATGGTTAATTTACCAGTAATACTTTTTTTTATTTTACAACTATTTATTAACGATATTTTTTTTATTTTAGCACATGTTTTATCTTTATTTAATTTTAAAATAGAAGGATATTTTTTTAAATTAGCAATTTCAATTATTTCATAATCTTTTATTAAATTAGTTCCATTAATATAAATATTTTTAATTTTTAAATTTATTATATAAGCAAAAAAAGAACCTATTAAATAAATAAATAAGATTATGACTAGTATTCCTCTAAATTTAATTTTTCTTTTTTTGGTTTTCTTTCCCACTTTAATCCCACTTTACTATTATTTGTTCTAATATTAAATCGATATTAAATTTTTCTTTAACATTTGTTTTTATTAAATTGATTAATTCTATTATATCACTACTTTTAGCAAAATCACAATTTATAATAAAGTTTGCATGTTTTTCACTTATTTTTGCTCCACCAAGTATATATCCTTTTAAACCACATTCTTCTATTAATCTGCCAGCATAATCTCCTTCTGGATTACGAAATACACTTCCAGCACTTGGATATTCAAGAGGTTGGTTTTCAAATCTTCTTCTTTTACGATCAATTACTAGTGCTTTAGATTCTTCAATATCACCTTTTTTAATATTAAAATTTGATTCTAAAATTATGATATTTCTTCCTTTTAAAGAAGTTGTACGATAATTATATTCTATTTCATCTTTATTTAAAGTAATTACATTATTAAATTCATCTAAAATAGTTACATTAATTAATTCATCAAAAATGCATTCTTTATAAGCGCCAGCATTACCAATTATACTTCCACCAAGTGTACCTGGAATACCTGTTGCCCATTCAAACCCTATAAAGTTATGATTAAATAAATAATTACTTATTGTATTAATCAACACTCCACCTTCTATAGTTAAAATATTCTCATTAATACTCATTTTATTTAATTTATCTAATTTTATTATTATTCCTTCAAACATATCATCTGGTAATATAACATTAGATGCATTGCCTAGTACATAATATTTTAAATTATTATCTTTTATATATTTCATTAATTTAGTTAAATCTTCTATATTATTAGGTAATACTAAATATTTACAACTAGTATTTATTTTATATGTATTACTTTCTTTTAAATTATAGTTTTCTATAAAACTACCATATTCTTTTAATTTATCAATCATTTGTTATCTTCCTTTATCGTATTATATATTATATCTAAAGTATTTGGTGTACTTATTTTATCTAAACTTTTAACTATACTTTCATAATAACTTTTATTATCTAAAAGTTTATTTATTTCTTTAATTAATGCAAATCCAGTTAAATTGTGTTCTTCTAATAATATTCCTGCATTAATACTAGTTAGTTCAAGAGCATTATAATATTGATGATTATTAGCAACATATGGACTAGGAATAAATATTGTTGGTTTTTTAAGTGCTATTATTTCACTCATTGTAGTTGCTCCACTACGTGATACTATTACATCTGCTACTTTTAATAAACCTGGTAAATTATCTACAAAAGGAACTACTTTAATATTTTTTTCTAGTTCAATATTACTCACAAATTCTTTATAATAATTATTTCCGGTAATATACACAACCTCATATTTTTCTTCTCCAGACATAATTAAAAATTCCTGCATTTTTTTATTAATAGTCATACTTCCAAGACTTCCTGCAACTACTACTACTAATTTTTTAAATTTACTTAAATCATATTCTTTTTTATTTATTTCAGGAACAAACTTTGCTCTATCTCCACATGGATTACCACTATAAATTACTTTATTTTCTGGAAAATATTTTGAATTATTAGGAAATGATACAAATATTTTATCTACTATTTTACTTAAATATTTATTTGTTTTACCTGGAATACTATTTTGTTCATGTAAATATGTTTTAATTTTTAATTTATGTGCTGCTTTTATTACTGGTAATGTTATATATCCACCTACACCTATTACTATATCCGGTTTAAATTCTTTAATTATTTCTAAACTATTCTTATAAGCTTTTCTGATTAAAAATATATTTTTTAAATCATGACCAATATTCTTAGTAAATCCATATAATTCTAAACCAACATATTTTATATTATATTTCGGTATAATATCTTTTTCCATTCTATTATGTGTTCCAATATAAAGAATTTCACATTGTTCTTCTTTTTGAAACTTTTCTAATATAGATAATGCAGGATATATATGTCCCCCACTACCTCCTGCTGATACTATTATTTTCATGATTATCAAATCTCTTTCTAATATAATTATACTATGGATTTATATAATTAATAAACAAAATATTTTTTAGTAGACATAAACTTAAACTATTTTAATATTATCCATATTCCCGTTTTTTTTGAATCTTTTCTGCTTAAATAACCCATATCTTTCAAATTTTTTAGATTTTTGGTTATTGCAGTTCTCGTAATACCTAATAATTCACACATTTCTTTTTGCGTAATTTTATTATTATTAGAAATTAGATTTATAATTTTGTTTTGTGTTGTATTTAATTCCTTATTATTTTCAAAAGTTATAGTTTTAGTTTCTTTGAAATTATTATACTTGAAATTAACTCTAATAAAATTTTCACTAAATTCATATACATTTTTATCATAAGATTTCAAAATTCTTATAATACCAGTTCCTAATTGTTCAACTAAATCTAAATCTTTAAAAACTCTCATTAATTCCGGATGTCTTGGGAAAGAATAACCCTTGAGAAATTCTTCTTTATTGACTCCTATTGGCAAACCACCAGTTGAGGTAATCGAAATATGATCTTTAAAAATTTCAAATTTTGGAGGATTTTCAGTTTCCCACATATTATGTACAATAGCGTTTACTATTGCTTCTCTTATAGCCACACTATCAAACATTTTTACTTCTTTGCGTTCGGCACTTGTAATTTTTGCGAATGTTTTATTAATAATATCAAATTTATCTATTACTTTCTTAGTTGATTTTATCAGTGAACAATAACCATATTCTTCATTTTCAATTAAATCATATGCGTCAAATCCAGAATATGTTGCAACTTTAACAGAAACATTATTATTATCTGCAAGTAAATATGCTACATAATTATATTTTCCATCCTCATTCACTAAATCTAATTGTTTTAAAAAATTATCATTTATTAAATAGCCTTTTTCTTCATAATATATTTTTAATTGTGAAAAAGTTAATGCTTGTACGGGAGAAACAATATTTCGTAACGAATTTCTTGTTCTTTTAGCATATAAATCATCTATTTTTTCTTTTTTCATTTTTTCAATAGAATTTCCAACACGAATAAAACATCCATCAGTTGTCATGCCATATTTTTTTAAATAATATGGAACTTCTATTCCTTTTGCAATACTTATATGAATTACCTTTTTATTATCATAATTAATTACATTTATATCAAATAATCCTAAGGTAGATGGACAAATATTGTTTTTAATTCTATCTTTTATCTCTAGTTGAATTTTGTGAACCTCACATGAATAAATTCACGTGCTTCTAATATCACTATTAGAAATTTC
>CAZYXO010000078.1:0-4332 GCA_964651315.1 uncultured Muribaculaceae bacterium | reverse complement strand
TCCATAAAAATATGGTATGCAAATTTTTAATTTACACACCATATTATACAAGGTCTAATTCGGTAACGAAGTATAATTAGATACTGTAATATTATCATAATTAATAATCAATTTTGGATCTTGTCTTTCATATAAATGATTAACTATTAATAATTTTTTTTGATAAATTAATAGTTGTTTTTTACATTCTTCTAAATGATTATTATTATGAGAATGAAGTAAACTACTATAATGCTCAATCCCTTCAACTATATTACCATATTCATTAATTCTTTCGTATATTGAAGAATTTTGTAACATATTTGCATAAAAATCTAAATAAGTTATACGTTCTAAAATTAATTTAATTGTATCAATATCCTTTTTGGCTATTTTAGGTTTTTCAATATTCCAATTAATAATACTTGGTTTAATATTTGCTTGTAAAGAATAAAAATGAAATAAAATTGCATATTGTGTAACAAAGTATGGTAAATCATTAAGTATATCAACACTTTTCTGACTTATATAAGACGTAAGTTTTCGATTTTGCACTTTTAATTCTTCATTATTTATTTTTAAATTCAAATTAGTAAGTGGTTTAGGATTTACATATACATTTTGTGATTCCAAAATAGGAAATTCTTTTTCTAAATCTAAACTAAACTCAATATTCTTTTCATCTTTAAGAACACTTTCTAATATTTTTCCGTAAAATTTATCCCATGCTGTAATTTTTGCTGATGATAAATCTTCTTTTTCTAAATCGATCATAAATAACCCTCCTTAATAATAATATACAAGAATATTTAAAATAATTCACTTTCTTAAAATTCTAGTATATAAAACATGTTCGTAATCAATATTATTTTCATTGTGTTTTGCTAATACTTCTTGATTCCAATCTTCTTGATTAAAATTCGGAAAAAATACTTCAGCATTTTTACACTCGGCATTTATATTAGTTAAGTACATAATGTTTACTAAATCAATAAATTGTTTATAAATAGAAGCACCACCAATAACAAAAGAAGTTTTGTTTTCCAGTTTGATATATTCTAAAATATCAGCGATGGAATGAAATACAATTAAGTTTTCATTTTCTTCTAATGTTTTATGTGTTAATACTAAATGTTTTCTTTTTGGTAACATTTTAGGTAATGATCTAAATGTATTATATCCCATAATAATATTACTATTAATTGTAGTATTGCGAAAAAATTTTAAATCCTCCTGCAAATGCCATATTAAATTATTGTTAATTCCAAGTTCATTATTTTTTCCTCTTGCAGCAATAATTGCTAAATTATTCATTATTTTGTCACTTTCATTCTAATAAATGGTAGAGAAGAATAGTTTTCTAATTTAATATCTTTGTTATGTTCGCTATTATCGAAAAGAAAGAAATCATCTTTATCTGCTATAACTAATTTTGGATCTTTTCTTTGCAACAAATGTTCTAAAACAGGAATTTGTTCTTTAAATTTATATTTGTTTTCGTAATAATCTATTTCATTTTTATAAAAAGAATAAGTCTTTTTTATATCTTCTAATGATAGTATTTGAAATATTCTTATAAATTTTTCCATATATTTATATCTTTGTAATTGCAATTTAACTTCTTGTAATTGATTTTCATATATATGGGCATCCATAATACTCCAGTTTAAATTACCAACTTCTAAATTAGAAACTTTAGCAAATAATGATAATAAGATTGCATATTGTGTGACATTAAATGGAAGACCTATTGGAACATCTGCACTTCTTTGATGAACATAAGCATTTAATTTCCCTCGATTAACTTTCCATTCACTTGACCAAACGCATGATGGTAGAACTGCTGTATTTAAGTATTCATCTTGCCATAAACTCATAACCATTCTTCTGTCATTAGGATTTTTCTTTAATGTTTCTAAAATTGTTTGAGGACGTTTAAATTTATTATTAATCCAACCATATGCAGTACCAATAGTTCCAGCATATTCTTTGCCAAAAAATTTTTTTATTTCTTTTTTAGTAAAAGTTCCATCATCATTAGGTACATTTTGAATAGCAGTCCAATAACCATCTTTATCTATTTCCCATTCGTTCCAAATATTATTTCCTCGTTCTCTTAACCACGAAACATCATTAGATTGTGCTTGATAAATCCATAATAATTCTGTTAAAGCATTTTTTACGAATACTTTTTTCGATTCTAAAATTGGAAATTCTTCGCCAACATTTAATTTGAAATTAACACCTTCAATACTAAACGTATCAATACCTGTACGATTTTCAAATCTTTCTCCTTCTTTTAATATTTTTTCTAAAAGTTCACAATATGTTTTATCCCAAGCAGTTATTTTTGCATTTTTTATATTTTCTTCTGTAATATCGATCATTTTGTTACCTCCTATATAAAATATAAAGTAATTAAAAAATAAAATCAATCAACTTTACGCAAAATGTTGTCAAGTTTATTTACTATTTGTATTATCTTTGGTTATAATTTAGATAGAGATGAGGATTTAAGATGAATAAAGGAAGATTAATAGTTATTGAAGGTGCTTGTGATGGAATAGGAAAGACTACGCAATTTGAATTGTTGAAAAAAAGATTGATAAGTGAAGGTTACAATATTTTTTATCATCATTTTCCTTCATATGGTACACCACAAGGAGCATTAGTGGAAAAATATTTAAATGGAGATTTTGGCACACCTAGTGAATTATCGCCACATTTTATTCATAAATTATTTGCAGATGATAGAATTGCAACATGGAATGAAGTATTAAAAAAGGAAATAGATAAAGGAAGTATTATTTTACTCGATAGATATACGACATCAAGTTTATTATATCAATCAAGTGGAATAGATGATTTAGAAGAAAAAAAAGTATTTTTAGAACATGTAGTGGATTATGAATATAATAAAGGTGGTATTGGAAGACCTGATAAAGTTATATTTTTAACTGCACCTTATGAAGTAGCAAAAAGATTAAGAGAAAAAAGACCAGATAATGAAGGAATAAAAAATGATGTTCATGAAAGAGATGAAAATTACATGAGAAGAGTTTATGATAATTCCATATTTGTTAGTGAATATTTTGCTTGGAATAAAATTGAATGTAGCAATAACTTAGAAGAAATACGTAAACCAGAAGATATTCATGAAGAAATATATAGTTTAATTAGAAAAAAATAAAATATTGCAATATATTTCACTGAAGAAAAATGCCGTAAACGGCAAAAATCTTCAATGAAGTAAAGAAAGGAAAGTTATTAAAATGAAAAAAATTGAAAGAAAAGAATATTTGGACAAATTAATAAATAGGAAAGATAATGGCTTAATTAAGGTGATTACTGGAATAAGGCGTTGTGGGAAATCGTATTTATTAGATCCAATATTTATGGACTATCTTAAATCTATTGGTATTAAAGATGATCATATTATTAAGTTAGAATTAGATAGAGAAAAAAACAAAGAATATCTTAATGCTAAAGCATTAGATGAATTTATTCGCTCTAAAATTACTGATTCTGATATGTATTATGTAATATTAGATGAAATTCAATTGGTAGAAGGATTTGAATATGTGTTAAATGGATTTTTATACGAAAAGAATATAGACGTCTATGTAACTGGAAGTAATTCTAAATTTTTATCATCCGATATAATTACTGAATTTAGAGGACGTGGTGATCAAATTAAAGCTTTTCCTTTTTCGTTTTCAGAAGTAGTTGAAGCATTGGATGGAAATAAAGATGAATCATGGCCTCTATATGTTACATATGCTGGTTTACCATTAGTATTATCTAAAAAAACTGATGAAGAAAAATCTGAGTACTTAAAGGAACTATTTGAACAAACTTATATTAAAGATATTATTGAAAGAAATAATGTTCAAAGAATAGATATATTAGATGCGATAATTAACATGCTTGCTTCTTCAGTAGGGTAGCTTACTAATCCGAATAAATTATTTGATACTCTTAAAAGTAATGGTGAAAAAGAATTATCTTTAAATACTGTTAATAGTTATATAAAAAATATTGAAGATGCTTTTATTGTTAATAAATCTAGTAGATATGATATTAAAGGAAAAAAATATATTTTAACTCCACAAAAATATTATTTTACAGATATAGGTCTTCGCAATGCAAGATTAAATTTTCGTCAGCAAGAAGAGAATCGTTTAATGGAAAATATTATTTATAATGAATTATTAATAAGGGGATATAATGTAGATGTTGGGGTAGTAAAAGTAAGAGAAGGAAATGATCGAAAACAATTAGAAGTAGATTTTGTTTGCAGTGAACCTCACATGAATAAATTCACGTGCTTCTAATATCACTATTAGAAATTTC
>CAZYXO010000077.1:0-4420 GCA_964651315.1 uncultured Muribaculaceae bacterium | reverse complement strand
TAGAAGTTTTAAGTAAATTTTGTGAAAATTCGTTTACAATTATTGTGTAAAATCTATTGACCTATTTTTTTTTGCATGATAAACTTTAATTAAGATAGGAGCAGTTATTATGGACTTTAAAGGTATTTCTACGGAAAAAGCAATTGAATTAATAGTTAATTTAGATACTTATATTAATGAAATTAATTCTATTGGAGTTAAAATGAGAACAGAAATTGATAATACAAATGGTTATTTTAATTCCGAGTTTAGTAGTATTTTTCAAGAAAAATCTTATAAAATTATAGATAACATGCCTACTATTTGCAATAATCTTAATAAATATTTAACAAGAGTTAGTGCAACAAAAGAATTATATAGCGACAAAGATATTAATTTAAATAAAGATATTGCTAGTAAAATTGAAACATTATAAGCAAGGGAGGTGAAAAAGAAATGGCAGAAATTAAACCAGGAGATATTACAAAAGTAGGAGAATCAGCTGCTACTTATGCAGAATTAAATATTGCAAATAATCCAAAGGGTGAAGCAGAATTACTTGGAGATTTAAAAAAAATCTTAGTAGAAGATTTAAAAGCTATTGTTGAAGATACAGCACGAGTTAAAAAAACAGTTAGAAATGTATGGGTTGGTGACGACGCTGATGCATTTATTGCTGAATTTGATAAAAGAGTTAAAGAAATAGTAAATGATAATAATGGTAATCTTAAGACTTCGTTTGCTAACTTAAAAACAACTTTAAAAGGTATAACTGAACAATGGGATAACCTAAGAGAAGAAAACAAAACTAAAATATTTGATTAAAAGAAAGGAATTAGAGAAATGGCAAAGTATGATTATAAATTTGCAGGAATAAAAACTGATATAACAAATGCAAAAACTGCAATTCAAGACTATTTACAATCAATTGATACTTACATTGATAATGTTAAAAACAAATTTAGTAATGACGGTTACGATATAAGTAAAGCATATAAAGGAACATATGCTACTGCAATTAAACAATATCTTGCAGAGGTTGCTGATAGTTTAAAAAACATAAAAGAACCACTAAAAAAATGTGAAGACGCACTTGATAAGGCATTGGCTGCTTATAATGCAAAAGATGCAGAAATAAAACCTACTATGGGTACTACTAGTGCAGAATAAGTATTGAATCATCAATACTTTTTTAACAAGAAAGAAGGTTATCATGGCTAAAAAGAAGAAAAAAAATAAAACTAAAGTAGTTAAATTAGAGAATAGTAAAACGCCAATAACAAGAATTGATGAAATAAAACCAGAAGAAACCCAAGAACAAATAGTTGATGAGATAAGTTTTGAGTTACGTAATCGTTCTTATATTAACTCTTATATTCAAAATATAATTAGTCACTTACAAGAAAGTCAAACTAGTTTAAAAAGCATTATTAATTCAATTGAATCCTATTATGCAGTAAATGATATTAGTAATAAAAAACAAGAATTAACTAATTTATACAATAATATAACTTCCACAATTAACAGTTTGAATTCTGATTACAATAATGTTAATAAAGAGGTAAATTTATGAGTACAATAAAATATGATACTGCTAAAGCTAATGAAACAAAAGTTAATTTAAATAATTTGTGTACTGAATATTTAAAAAATTTAAAAGAATTCAAAGACACATTAATTAAATTAAAAGATTATTGGGTTGGTGAAGATGCTGATTTATTTATGGAAAGACTTAAGAAAGATTATTTAGAATATGAAGATTTTGTTAATAAAATTAAATATATTAATAATTATTTAACTTTATGTGATAACGAACTTACAAATGCTATTAATAAGACTAATTAAAGGAGATTGATATGACAAAATTAATTATTGATCCAACAAGTTTAAATTTACTAATTAGTAATAATATTGGAAAAACTATTGAAAGTTTAAATAATGCATTACAATCAAGTAAAGCATTAAACAGTTATTCGGGAAAAGATTTTAATTTTAGCAATTATCCAAGTACAATTAATAACTATATAAAAACTTGTGAAAATTTAAAAGATTGGAATCGTAAAGTTATGAATACTTTTGACGAAAAAGAAATGATTTTAAAAAAAGCAGCATTAAATATGCTTGATGTTAAAATCGAAGACAAATAAAAAGAGCTCTTTAAAGGGCTCTTTTAGCAAACACAATCGACATAAGTATCAGATAAGCATCTAATAGCACATATACAACTATTATCTATCGTAAAGAAAGAATTTGTTGAAACGTAAGGATTAAGGCTTGTAGTATCTGGATTATCTTCAAGTACTCTAAATGTAGCACAATTTCCTTCTATCTTCTCTACTCTAAATACAACAGAACAATTTGCTGTAGTCGGCGTACAAGTAGATGTTACATCTTTAGTTGTTGGCATACTCCATGGTACTCCATTACCACAACAAGTATATAGCATAACTGGTCTTGTGTTGCAAATTAAGCAATTAGGTCCTCCTCCAAGTAATGGTCGATCACATGTATCCAAACAATTTTCTGGACATGCGTTTTGTTGTAACACTAAAATAACATTTAATATTTCATTAATACAATTTCCATTAGAACTGCAATTATCATTGTTATTCATTATAATTCACCCTTTCATGTATTCTCATTATAATTTATGTGAAGTTTATAAAATTGTACCAAAATATTATTTAATATACAAAGATATTAAAAAGATAAAATTTACTTTAAAATAAATCGTAAACCATATTTTTAATAGAAAAAAACGTTATCTTTTTAACGCTTTTTAGGATATTTTTATAAATGATAATATTTCATTGCATCTTTAAAATCTTTTAAAACTAATTCTTTATATTCATTTCCTAATTTTATATCAGTAGTTGAAATAAATCCATTATAAACAATATTATTCTTAAACATTAGCAATGTTGTTTCTACCATTTGAGGTAAATCAGTAGATGATATAAGTTCATCAAAATCAGTACGTATTCCTTTTACCATAAAAATTTTACCATTATCAGATAAAAATAATGTATGTTCTCTTTCAAAACCTATAATTGTAAAAATTTCTGTAATAGCTGACTTAAATCCATTTACAATTTCCAGTTCTTCTAAATCAAAATCATAAACATTTTCTTCTATAAATTTATCTAATATTTCCTTATGATTCCATAAGTAATCATTTATAGGAAGCAATAAATCCACATCTATATTTTCTTGTAAATATATTTTTTTTATTTTTTCAGTTATTTGATAATGATTGTTTGTATACTCTAAAAGTGCAAAATATATTTTATAAAATAAATTTGCAGCATTCTTACATAAATGAGCATTATTTTGTGGTACTGATACAAAATGTTTTGACAATTCATAATCTTTAATTTTTTCTAATTTATATTGATTAGGTGTAAAACCATTCATTGCAGCACATTTTGTTTCATCTAAAGCTTCATTAATAATATTTAATAACGTTTTATCTTCTATTTCTTCGTTTAACATATATCTGGTATTTAATACTCTTACGTATTCTATTAAATCAAATATATTTTGAGAATCTTCTCTTTTTAGTATTTCTTTAAACATTTTTTCAACTTTTTTATTTTCAATTGGAAATCCATAGTAAAAATAATCTAAAATTTCTTTGGAACTAAATTCTACTGTTCCACTCATACCAAATTCTTTTCTTGCTAAAAATAAATCATCTAAAAAATCATAATAATCTCGATAATTAATCATCTCGATAACATTAACCATATCACCTTCATATACTTCCCCAACTTCACAATAAAAATGAAACAATGGATGAGATAAAATCAACTCCATAATTTCTTTATCTAATTTCAAACCATTTTCAATAATTGATGAAAGAGCAATTGTACTTAATTCTCCACATATTCTAATATTAGCAATAGAAAACATTATAATATTTTCTTCTATAATTTTATTCATTATATCATAACTTTCAAATTCTTTTAATGCATCATTTACTATTTCTTTTTGTTCTTCAAATATTAAAAACGCATCTTGTGAAAAAATACATTTTTTATTTAATTCATTAATTTCCCAAGCATAATTACCTTTATCTTTTTCAGTAATTTCTTTATTATTAATCATTTTTAAAAAGATTAATTCTTTAGTCGTACAAATATTAAATAAAAATTTTTCCTCCTTATACATTTTAATAATTTCGTTATACATTTTATTTTTTGAAATATCGTCATAGTCTTTATTAATATAAACAATTCTTAAATATGTTGCATATGCCTTTTCCTTTGAAAATTCCAAAAATTCAGTTTTTAATAACATCTTACATAATCCTTTCTCTACTTAAAAGTTTTCTTCTTTCAATATTATTATAATATAATTTCGTTAACATGCAAACTTTTATTTTTAACTTGTCCAAGTTAAGGTTTTATTTTCCTTTAAAATAGTGTATAATTAAATAACA
>CAZYXO010000076.1:0-4514 GCA_964651315.1 uncultured Muribaculaceae bacterium | reverse complement strand
TCTCTTTTTATTTTATGTAAAGTTTTTCTTTACATACTAATATTATCATTATTTTATCATTTTGTAGAATGACAAAATATTAAAAATAATAATTATTTTTTTGTAAACATAATTATTAAACAAACAACAATAATTAATATTAAAATTATACCTACTAACCAACCATATCTTTGAAAAAATCTTTTCATAAATATCCTCTTTTCGATATTATTTTAACATATATATAAATCTAAAACAATTTATTTTTTTGTCGATTTTTTCTTATTTTTTCTTACTTCATTTAATTTAATAATTGCTATCATACCTATTGCGAATGAACTAAAATCTATAACTGCACCAATATATAATTTAACAAATATATCATAGATAAACCAAAATAAATAACAAACTGTATTACCTATTCTTATTACTTTAGGATTATCTTGCCATAATATTACACAATATATTAAAGAACCAATAGTTGGAAATAAAGAAAAGAATCCATCATATGTAAATATTCCAACACCTATATAAATTATGATAAATAGCACTAAAAATATAACACTTTTTAAATATTTGCTTTTACTCTTTAAAGAAAATAACAAATTTCGAAACATATTAACAATATTTGTAAAAAATCCATTATAAGCATTTAAAAATAAATATTGCAAACAATAAAGAATACTACCAAGAGTTATAAAAGTCATCATTTCTTTTTTCGTTTTTTTAAAATTAGCATATACCATTGATAATGCGGCACATACGCATATTATTTGGGCAATTACATTTGCATTCATAACTTCACCTACTTATTCGTATTTAAATAATAATCACGTTCTTGTAATTCACTTAACAAATTATCTAATTCTTCTAATTCATCATTATCTAGTTCACTATCTTCAATATAATTATCTAAAATATAAATTAAATCTTTTAAATTATTTAGATTTTGATAACTAATATGATATAGTTCCAATAAATTTATTTCTTTTTGTTTTAATAATAATGTTTTATTGATTTCGATATATTTATTGTCATTTATAATATTTTCTATATCCATTATTTTTTAATTCCTCCAAATCTTCTATTTCGTTTATTAAACTCAATTAATGCTTTATCAAATTCATATTCGTGAAAGTCTGGAAAATAAGTTTTAGGAAAATATAGTTCCGCATAGGCACTTTGCCATAACATGAAATTACTAATTCTAAGTTCTCCACTTGTTCTAATAAGTAAATCTATTGGTGGTAATTCTTGATATAAGTTTTGTTCTATTACTTTTTCATTTATTTCTTCAATATTAATTTTTTTATCTAATACTAATTTAGTTATTTTCTTTGTTGTATCAATTATTTCCTGTCTTCCACCATAATTTATACATACATTAAATATTCCCTCAGTATTATTTTTTGTATCTCTTTCTAAATCATTTATCATTTTAAGAACATTTTTTGGAAGTCCAATACATTTCTTGGAAAAAACAACTTTAATATTTTTTTCTTTAAAAATATTAAATTCTTCTTTAAAACAAATGGCGAATAATTTCATTAAGTAATCTACTTCACTTTTTTCTCTTTTAAAATTTTCAGTTGAAAATGCAAAAACACTTAAAACTTTAACACCACACGAAAAAGCATAAAGGGCAACTTCTTTTAAAGTTTTACTTCCTTCTTTATGTCCTTCGGTTCTTTTTAAACCTTTTTCTTCTGCCCATCTGCCGTTACCATCCATAATTATTCCCACATGATTTGGTATATTCATACTATCCCTCTTTCTTTTAATTATATAAGAAAATACTGCTAAAAACAAAATTATCGTTTATTTTATGTAAATATAATGTATTTTAGCATTTATTCATATGTTATAATTAATTGAAATGAAAGAGGTAATTCCATGAAAGAAGTAAAAAACCCAATAATAATCGAAAACAATAATTTTAGTACATTAATAATTCAATTATCATATCCAGTTAAATTTACTAAAGAAGAAAAAATAAAATATACTTTATTAACTGAATTATTAAAAAACGTAAATAATGAATATCGAGAAAAAAGTAATTTTAGTAAAGCACTTATAGATAATTATATTATAGATTATAATGTTTTTTTACACGAAAGTAATTATAATGGCTTTATAAAATTTTCTTTAACAATACCTGATGATAAATCTCTACCAATAAAAGATATAACTAGAAGTATTAATTTCTTTTTAGATTCTATTTTTAATCCTTATTTTGATAAACTTAATATTGATTTATTAAAAAATTTATACTTAAATTCTATTAAAGATAACAAAAGGAATATTGATAATATCGCTTATGATAAAATGATTAATTTAGTATGCCCTGATATTTTAACTTTTATGAATAGTTCTAAATACATTAAACAAATTAATAAAAAATTATTAATGAAAACTTATGAAAAAAATATTTTAAATAATAAACCAATTGTTTTAATATTTGGCAAAAACGCTGCAAATTATTTAAAAACAATTAAAGATTATTTAGGAGATAATTATGTAAGTAAAATCAAGATTTATACTAACTATGCAAATTTTTGTATTCCAAAGAACAAAATTAATAATATTGAAAATACTTTTAATTATAATAAATCAATATTATATCTAGCATTTACTGTAAAAAATTTTAAGGAAGAAGATAAAAATTTTTTAACTATTTTAAATAGTTTATTATCTAGTAGTGAAAGCAACATTTTATATAAAATACTACGTCATAAAATGGGATTAGTTTATTCTACTCATTCATTTATTTATGGAAATGATGGATTAATAATTATTAAAGCAGAAATTGATAAAATGAGTAAAGATTTAGCATTAAAAGGAATTAAAGAATGCTATGACTTAATTAATGATGAAAAAGAAGCAAATGTTTTATTAGCAAGTATAAAAAAAGGAATAGATAATGAAATTTTAACTTACTTTGATAACAAATTTAATATTATAAATGATGAATTTGATAGTTTAACTTATCGTTCTAAAGGAAATAAAGATTTCTTAACAAGTTGTAGTAAAATAACAATTAAAGAAATTAAAAAATTTAATAAAAGATTAGTTTTAGATACAATTTATTTTGCGAAAGGAATAAAAAAATGAAAAAGATTAAGTTAGATAATGGTTTAACTGTTATTTTAAATAGTGATAAAAGTAAAAAAGCTTTTTATGTAGAATTAACAATTAAATATGGTGCTATAGTTAAAGATTATTTATATAAAAATAAAGAATATTATGTAATTGATGGAACCGCTCATTTACTTGAACATCTTTTAATTGAGCATAGTCCTTATGGAAATATAGAATATTTTTTAGGAAATAAGCAATTATATGTAAATGGTGGAACAGATACTAAGAAAACTAGTTATTATATTAGTGGAAGTACAAACTTAAACTTTGGAATAGAAGTTTTATTAAAAAGTATTAATACTTTAAATGTTAATGATGAAATATTAGCAGAAACAAAAAAAGCAATCTTTGAAGAAATAAGAATTGCTAAAGATAATAACGGAAAAAAATTATTTAAAACAGTGAAAAATTCGTTATTTTGGAATTATGACTATAATAGTACACTTGGAACTAATAAAGAATTAAAAAGTATCACATGTAATGATTTACAAAATGTTTTTAATGCATTTTATAATTTAGAAAATGAAATATTAACTATTTGTGGTGGTTTTGATGAAGATGAAGTTATTAATATAATAAATAAAATATGTGGTAATTTACCTAATAAGAAATATCAAACCAAAATTATTGTTAAAGATGAACCAATAAATGTAAAATATAAAAATAAAATTATTAAAACTAATATTGGTAATCCAACAGTAAGTATTAATTATAAGATTAAATATAATTGTTTTACTAGTTTAGATAAATATAAACTAGAATGGTATATTAATTTCTTTTTTGCTAATTGTTATGGAAATTGGTCTAATTTAAATGATGAACTATTTAATAAAAAAATTATTAATAAGCAAATTATAACTTTTTATACAATATTTAATGATTATATAAACATAACTATTCAAGCATCTACTAATAATGAAAAAGAATTTATTAAAAGAATTATAAATAATCAAAACAATTATATATTAAACGAAGATTTATTTGAAAAAAGTAAAAAAGATTTATTTTTAGATTTTGTTACAAGACAAGAGAATCCTAAATCAACTGCTTTATGTTATTTAGATAATATTTTATTATTTAATTATGATTATATTGATAGTATAGATTTTATAAATTCTCTATCATTTGAAGAATTTAACGAATACATAAAAAAATTAGATTTTAGTAATTATTCAATAGTTAAAATGATTGATAATAAATTTTAAAAAGTATACTATTATTTAGTATACTTTTTTAGGATAGATGCAAATGCATCAATAATTTATATATAAACTATAAATAGTTTATAACTTAATTAATTCTATATTTTACAATTCGCAAACTAGCCGATTGTAAAGGCCTGAGTTGTCGTTCCTGCCCCAGATATTGGTGACTCAGGGCTCAGATTGATAACTGCG
>CAZYXO010000075.1:0-4583 GCA_964651315.1 uncultured Muribaculaceae bacterium | reverse complement strand
TTATTGAGAAATAATTTAATCTTGTGAAATATACATTACATTTTGTTTTGATATTTATATTAGATAATGATAAATTGTTTGTTTCTGCATCATAATTTGTTGTTATACTTCCTGTTGGGTCACATATTGTTTCTTTGTATACATATCCATCTTCTTTTGTTGGAAATGCCTCTAAAGAAGAATTTGAAAATGTATTTGCTCCATAACTATCTTCTAAATATATTGCTAGTTTTATATCTCCTCTTGAAAATTCTCCAACTTTACCCTTTATTATATTATAAGAACTACTTACTTCATAATAAGCATAACTTTTATAAATTGAATATATTATTGAACTTATAGAAATTATTAATAAAATATAAATTATTCTTTTTAAATTTTTATTATTGCTAAAATTAATACTTCTTATTTTTGGCATCTTTTCATCTCTCCCATGTGAATAAAAAACAACTATATTTCTATTATGGCATAGCCAAAAATTTTAATACTTGTTTCTATCCAACTATAGGCATTATATAAAAATTACCCCCCCCTACAAGAGAACAAATGTACGTTTTATGAATTTTTAAAAGAATATAATCACTTATATTCTTTCTATTTCTCTTTTTGCTTTATTAATTTTATTTTCTATTGCAACCCTTTCTACCACAAATAACATTACAACAACATTCATGATATAACTTCCTCCATAAGATAAGAAAGGTAGTGGTAAACCAGTTAAAGGTATTAAAGCTAAGATACCTAATAAATTAACTGTAATATGTAATAGTAAATATAAGAAAACACCATATGCTAAAATTGAACAACGTAAATTATCAGCTTCTCTAGCAATTTTTAAAACTCTAAGTAATATAATTAAATATCCTCCTAAAACAATAACACCACCGATTAATCCAAGTTCTTCAACAATAATAGGAAAAATAAAATCAGTATGACTTTCTGGTAAATATAAATACTTTTGTGTACTATTTCCAAGGCCTACTCCAAATAAACCACCATTTTTAATAGCAATAAAACCATTACAAACTTGATATCCAGTTTCTTCTGTATATCTACTACAAGGCTTTTTAAAATTAAGACGAGATAATTGTGCAGAATTTAAAAGTGAACTACCACTATATAAAAAAGTAATAACACCAATAATAACTGCAACTCCTAAGATTTTTAAAATTTTAAGTGCATTACTTTTAACAGCAGGTACACTAATAAATATTAAAAAACTAATGCCTAAAATAATTGCAGCACTACCAAAATCTGGTTGCATTGCTACTAAAAATGCCATAACTAAACCTATTGATAATGGAATTAAATAAAGATAAATATTATTAATACCTTTTTTCATTAGATTATCATAAAAAACTGCCATAAATACAATTAAAATGCTTTTGGCAAATTCACTTGGTTGAATACTTATTTTTCCAAAATTATACCAACTTAAAACATCATTAGTAAGTACACCATAAACAAATAAACCAATTAAAGCAACAATTACTACTATTACTAAAAACCACGATATATATTTATATTTAAACGTAGGAAGCCTTAATACTATAAATATCCCAACAAAAAAACTTACAAACAAGAATAATGCTTGACGAAAGAAAAAATACGATGATGATACATTATAACGAAGTATTGTAGAAACACTTGATGCCGAAAAAATCATTAATAATCCCAATAAGGAAAATAAGATCATCATTACAAATAATAATTTATCCATTTTAGCAAAATATTTTTTCATAATTCCCTCTATATTAATATAATAACATTTATTTGATGTTTTAAAAAGATATTTACATTTTATAGGTGAAAAATAATGTCAAAAAGAAAAATTAATAATACATTATAATAGATACATAAAGGAGGTATATTCTATGTATTATTACGGAAATAATGGCTACTATGGTGGTCAATACGGAAATCCTTGCTGTAATAACCAAGGTGGTGGTGGCTATGCTGGATACAATAATGGTTATGGCATAGGGGCTGCAATTTGGATTGTTCTATTCATTTTACTTGTTATCATAATTGGTGCAGGATGGAACTGGAACAATAACGGAAACAATTAAGGAAGATACTTAAGTACCTTCCTTAATTATTAACTTTGAATTGAATTACAGGACTTGTTTCATCTAAGGAATCAAATTGATATCCTTTACTTCTAGCATATTCTATTATTTTAGGGACAGCATTTACGCTAGCTTTTTTTATATCATGTTGTAAAACAATATAATAATCTTTACTTCCCAAACTTTTAATAACATTATTTGCTATGGTATTACTATTACTTGTTGTTGTATCACTACTTGCTATATTCCAATCAAAATATTTTATTCCTCTTTCTTTCATGTGTACAGATAATTTAGTCATTATACCTTTATTATATTTCTTGCTTACTGTATTACTACTTCCTCCCGGAAATCTCATAATTTTTGGTTCTTCACCTGTATGTTCTACTACTACATTTTTAATTTTATCAAAATCACTTAAATAAGTTTCCATTGAAGAATAAATACTCCATTTATGTGAATATGTATGAATTCCTATTGTATGTCCTTCTTCATGTATGCGTTTTAAGACATAAAAGTATTTTGGAAATTGTCCTGTTACAAAAAATGTTGCTTTGACATTATATTCTTTTAAAGTATCTAAAAGTTTTTCTGTATAAGGTCCAGGTCCATCATCAAACGTTAAATAAATAGTTTTACCATTAGGAACTATAGTTTTTTCATCTGCAGGTACATAAACAATTACTTTTCTTGTTAATACTTCTTTATTTCCACTTAAATCTTTTACTTCATAAGTAACAGTATAATCTCCTGCTTTTGTAATATCAACATTATTTGTAATTTTTACAACATCATTCAAATTAGTATCACAATTATCCGTTACTGTATAACCTGCTTCTTCATACTTTTCACCTTTTTTTAAAATGATATAATTATCACCTTTTAAAGTTAATTTTGGTTTTTCATTATCTAAATAATTAATTTTTATTTCTTTGGTTGAACTATTACCACTTGAATCCACTGCATTTATCGTTATTTTCTTTTCTTCATGATTAATATCAACTTTTTTTGTAATCTCTGTATCATAATTATCACTTATTTCATAATCATTAAATTCTTTTAATTCTGTACCAGGACAACTTATTGTAATTTCATCTTTACTTGTTATAACAGGTGGTAATTTATCTATTACTACTACTTTTCTTTTAACTTCTTGATTATTTGCTTTATAAGTTATATAGTATTCCCCTACTTTTGATGTATCAACATTTCCTTCAATTTTTATATTATTATCGTGATACCCAAGAATCGGACTTCCTGTTTTAGAACTAGCACCTAATTCTTCATATTTTGAATTTACAGTTAATATTAGTTCTTCCTTACCATTTAAAGCAATAATGGTTTTTTTATTCAACAAAAAAATACCAGAAATTATTATACACAGTATAAATAAAGAAACTGCAATTTTTACACTTTTTTTCATAATACCACTACTCTTACTTCCTACATTTAGTTTAACACTTTTTTCAAATTCTATAAACATATTTTCAAGAAAACCTTTATTTTTGACACTTTTTTTGGTAAAATAATGGCAAATAAGAAGTTGGGGTGAATTTTTATGAAATTACCAAATATCGTCATTTTAGATGAAAAAGATAAAATATTACATCAAATAAGTAAAGAGGTAGTATTTCCTTTAAGTGATAAAGAAAAAAATACCATTAATGATATGTTAAAATATTTGGAAATGAGTCAGATAGATGAATACATTGAAAAATATAAATTAAGAGCAGGTATGGGACTTGCATTTATCCAACTAGGTATTGCTAAAAGAGTATTTGTTATTGTATATGAACGTGAAGATAAAGGATTTGATAAATATGTTGTTATTAATCCAAAAATTATTAGTGAAAGTGAAGAATTAATATATGTTGCTGAGGGTGAAGGTTGTTTAAGTGTTAATCGTGAAGTTGAAGGTATTATTGGACGACATGCAAGAATTACTATTGAAGCATTTGATATTGATGGAAATAAATATAAATTAAGAGTTAGAGAAGAACTAGCAATTGCTTTTCAACATGAAATAGATCATTTAAATGGAATACTTTTTACAGATAAAATAGATAAAAAGAATCCTTTTAAGGATAAAGATAAAATGAGAGAAATATAAAAAGTGAATTTTCAAAAAAATCACTTTTTATTTAGGATAGATGCAAAAATGCATCAATAATTTATATATAAACTAATTAATAGTTTATAACTTAATTAACTTTATAATTTACAATTCGTAAACTATTCTATTGTAAAAGGCAAAACTGTCGTTCCTGCCCCAGATATTGGCGACTCAGGGCTCAGATTGATAACTGCGCGAAGGCCATCACCGTCGCTCACGCTGTAGTCGTACAGGTGGCCCGACGAAATCACGAGCCACCCGCGCGCATAGCTGCCGCTGAAATAATACGGCGACATTGTCCAGTAAGCAGAATTTGTATATAAATAATAGCCTGAATTTCCTGTACCATTTAATCCTCCAGCCATTGCTACTTCATCGGCTGTGATTAGTCCGATTGGATA
>CAZYXO010000074.1:0-4585 GCA_964651315.1 uncultured Muribaculaceae bacterium | reverse complement strand
GCACTTGGATCTACTCCAAATTCTTCTTTCATTGCATCAACTAATTCTTTTACTTCAAGAATAGTCATTTCTTTTAAAGAATTAATAAAATCTTCTTTAGTTATTTTTGCCATTTAATATCATTCCTTTCTTAATTTTCTTTTTTTTCGGCATATAGATTTAAACTAATGCTTAAATCTCTAACAAATTGCATCATTCCAGATGCAAGCATAGTAAGTAATCCTTCTCTTGATGGAATACTTGCATATTCTTTAATTACATTAATATCAGCAACATTACCACTGATAATACCAACTCTTATATCTAATTTATTATGTTTTTTAGCAAATTCAGATATAATTTTAATTGGTTCTAATAAACTTTTACCAAACATAATTGCATTTGGTCCTTCCATAAAACCATCTAATGGAACATTTTTTTCTTCTAATGCTCTTTTTAAAAGTGTATTTTTATAAACTTTTACATCAGCATCAACTGGTTTTAAGGCTTTTCTTAATTCTGAAATATCAGTTACTGTTAAACCTTGATATTGAAATATAATAACAGATTCACTATTATTTAATTTCTCTACTATTTCTTTAACGACATCTTTTTTCATATTAAGAATCTTTTCACTTGCCATATTTTCCTCCTTTACTTTAATAGAAAAGCTCCCATTTATTTGGAAGCTTAAAAAACGAATTTTTTAAAGTGCTTCCTCGGTAGGATGATTAAACATTACAGTCCCTACTGTCTTAAGAATAAAACTTTTGCTTTTCTAGTTAGTATTATATTAAATTATTTCCTAAATGTCAAAAGAATTTTTATCAATTTTAATACTTGGTCCCATTGTGCTACTAACACTTATAGATTCAATATAAGTACCCTTAACACTATTTGGTTTATTTTTAATTATAGTGTTAATTAAATATGTTAAATTTTCTTCTAACTTTTTACTGTCAAATGAAACTTTTCCAATTATTGTGTGAACATTTCCGAAAGTATCAGTTTTATAACTATTCATACCTTTTTTAATATCTTCAATAGTTTTAACAACATTTGTAGTAACTGTTCCAGTTTTTGGATTAGGCATTAAACCTTTAGGTCCTAAAACTTTACCAATTTTACCAAGTTGTGGCATCATTTCTGGTGTTGCAATGATCACATCATAATCAAACCAATTTTCAGTTTGAATTTTGTTGATTAAGTCAATATCTCCAACAAAGTCTGCTCCTGCTGCTTTTGCAGATGTAGCATCTTCACCTTTAGCAATTACCAAAATTCTTTTTGTTTTGCCTGTACCGTGTGGTAAAACAATTGAACTACGTACTTGTTGATCAGCTTTTTTAGCATCAACATTTAATTTAATAGCTACATCAACTGTACTATCAAATTTAGTAACACTTGTTTCTTTGACTAAGTTAAGTGCATCTTGTAAATTATATAATTTATTTTTTTCTAATTTACTAGTTGCTTCCACATATTTTTTTCCATGTTTTCTCATGTTTATTCCCCTCCTAACTGTGGTTTATTAGCGGATATTTTTTTATTATTTATTATTCTTCTTTATTTTCTTCTTCGTCAGTAGATTCTTCTTCATCAACTACAGGAACTTCAGCACTAGCAGTAGCCATTTCTTTAGCTTCTTCTTCGAGTGCATTTAATTCTGCTTCACGTTTAGCTTGTTCTGCTTCTTCTTTTAAAGCTTCAGCAGCTTGTGCTTGTAATTCAGCATCATTTAAGCCTTTAACAGCAATTCCCATATTTCTCGCTGTTCCTGCAATAATCTTCATTGCAGCATCTACATCATAAGCATTTAAATCTGGTAATTTAATTTCCGCAATCTCTCTTAAATCTTTTAGAGTGATTGTTGCAACTGTTTGATTAGCTCCTTTAGGACTTCCTTTAGCAATTTTTGCATATTTCTTTAATAAAAATCCTGCTGGTGGAGTCTTTAATACAAAGTCATAACTTCTATCATCATAAATAGAAATTTCACATGGTACTATATCTCCCATCTTATCTCTTGTTGCTTCATTAAACTTTGAACAAAATTCTTGTAAATTAACTCCTTGAGGTCCTAAAACTGTTCCTACTGGTGGAGCTGGTGTTGCTTTCCCTGCTGGAATTTGTAGTTTAATTTTTTTAACGATTTCTTTTGCCATGAAAACACCTCCTTAAATTTGTTTCCTTGATAGTGGTAATGGGCAAATCCGCTATTTCCCTCCCACTAAATTTGAGTTATACATTAAAATATATAATCACGTGTATTAGATTACCACAAAAACTTAACTTTAGCAAGAAAAATAACATAAAAAACTATATCAAGAAAAAACCAAACATAGTTCGTTTGGTTTTTAAAAAGTGTGAGTTGTTTTGCTTATGAGTTATAACTACAAAATTTTTTTATCACTTCTCCTTTCATAATTAAACTATACTCTAGTTTTATGAAAGTTTTGTGAAATCAACATGAAAGATATATGGTTTACATTTTTTTAATATAAAAGTAAAATTTAGTTCCTTTATTGTTACTATCAACTCCATATTTAAAGTTATGTAAAGTAAGTATTTCTTTAACTATTGATAATCCAAGACCAGTGCCAACAACACTTCTTTTATAATTCTTAGCACTCTTATAATACTTATTCCAAATATATGGAATATCTTCTTTATCAATACCTTTTCCAGTATCTATTATTTCTATTTTATATTTTTTCTTTTCATCAATTAAATTTATGTAAATTGTTTTATCTTTACCCGTATAATTAATAGCATTATTTATCAAATTATATAAAACCTGATTTAATTTATCTTTATCAGCTTTAATAATTACATTATCTTCTAAATTACTAACAAAATTATAATTTTCTTTTTCTTTTAAATAATCATATTTCTTAATTATTTTAATTATTTCATTAGTTAAATCATATTTTTCTATATTTAATTCATTTTTATTTGCTTGTAACTTAGATACTTCTAAAATATTATTTACAAGTACTGTTAATCTATCTGTTTCATCAATTATTATATTTAAATTTTCCTGCATTTTATCTTTATCATAATCAAAGTCTCTTACCATTTCGGCATATGCTTTTATCATAGTAAGTGGTGTTTTTAAATCATGCGATACATTGGCCATTAAATCTCTTCGATACTCATCTGTTTTTTTAACTTCTTTTTCAGCATTATTCAAAGTAGCAATTAAATCATCCAATTCTTTAACTTCGGTTTTATCAAACACTACATCTTTACCAGTACCCATTAAACTCGCTTTTTTAGTTATATCAACTATTGGATCTGTTATCCTTTTAGAAATAAAATATGATACTATCCCTGATATTAAAATCATTACTGCTGTTATATATATTAATTGATTTTTTAAAACTATACTTGTGGTATTTACATCTTCTAATGTAGAATACATAAACACATAACTATCCTTTACTTTTATTTGATATAATAATGCTTTTAATTCTGAATTTTCATCAACAAGTCTTATAGCGCTTATCTTTTTATTTGATTTATAAAATTCAGTAATATATTCTCTTATATCTTTATTACTTTTATTAAGTCCACAACCAACCATTTTAGTATTATACATATATCTAAAATTATATGAATCAACATATTCCATACATATACTATTTTCATATGCTATTGTTTCTAGTTTAGTTGATAACTCTTCATCATTATATTTAATTATTTTTAAAGCTAATTTATTCATTTTATTTGTTTGATATTTTTCATAAAACACATTCAAAAACATGATTTGAAAAAACCATAAAAAAAGAAGAATAGCAACACTAAATATAATTAAACATATAAAAGTATTATTTCTAAAACTAATTTTTTCCTTCTTTGTAAACAAACTTATACCCCATTCCTCTTACTGTTACAATTAAATCACGATATTTTCCTAAGTTGTTTCGTAGTGTTTTAATATGCGTATCAACTGTTCGATCATCGCCATAAAAATCATAACTCCATACATTTGCAAGTAACGTATCTCTGGATAATGCTATATTTTTATTTTCAATTAAATATTTAAGTAAATCATATTCTTTTGGTGTTAATATTACTTCTTTATTATCTATATATACTTCATGAGCTGTATCATCTATTTTTAAACCAAGTATTTCCCATATCTTTAATTTATTTTCATTATTTCTTTTTAAGACAGCTTTTATTCTTGCGATTAATTCTTTTGGACTAAAGGGTTTTGTTACATAATCATCTATTCCTAAATCAAAACCTTGTAATTTATCATATTCTTCAGTTCTTGCTGATAACATAATAATAGGAATATTTTTAGTTTTTAAAATTTCTTTTGCAGCTTTATATCCATCCATTACCGGCATCATTATATCCATAATTATTAGATCTATTTTATTTTTAGATGCTATTTTTATTGCATCGCTACCATTTTCTGCTTCTAAAACTTGATATTTTTCTAACAATAAATATTCTTTTATAACATTTCTAATTAATTTTTCATCATCTACAACTAATATTGTCATATATAACACTTCCTCTTTTGTTACTATATTATAACAGATTTGTGAAATGTAAATGAAAAAAGATGATTTTTTTATCATCTTTTTAATCT
>CAZYXO010000073.1:0-4646 GCA_964651315.1 uncultured Muribaculaceae bacterium | reverse complement strand
CATGGCAGTCTCCAAAACTGCTCTTTCGAGTTCAAGTCTTGATACCCCTGCCATTTGTAAGTTAATCCCTTATTTTAAGGGTTTTTATTTAAAAAAATATCGTTTAGGAACTATTTTTATAAAATTATACTATATTAAAAAACAAACAAAGGAAATGAGTATATTGGTTCATATATAAATTTTTTCGTTTTTTCTCGTTTCAATCATTGGTTTTATTGCTACTTCCATTTTAAAACCTTTGATGATAAATCTTTTTTATTTATTTATCTTTTCTAATTTTTTTATCCCCTTGTATCAGTATTAGATGCAACTAAATTAACCGTTTCAACATCTTTTATATTTTTTAACATATAAATTAAATTATCATCTAATACTTTTTTAAATTTAATGTCGTATATTAATTCCATTTTATCGTTATTAATATATTTACCTTTACAAATATAATCTTTTAACTGTGATTTTAAAACATTATCAACTTCATTTAGTTTTAAATTATTCCCTTTAACAATTAATATATATTTACTATCTTTACTAGCAACTCTTTTAAACGCAAATAAAATTAAACAAATAAATATTGAACCAATAAGAACAATCATATAATTTTGAGTACCACAAGCAAGACCTGCAACAACTCCCCAAAATATAAATGCAGTATCTCTCGGATCTTTTACAGCCGTCCTAAATCTAATAATCGATAAAGCACCAACCATACCAAGCGATACAGAAATATTACTTCCTATAACCACCATTACGATTGTAGTAACCATTGTTATCATATAGTGTTTTTGAAAACAATAAAGTTTAACACCAAATACTAAATTCCTTAACAAAGAAACAATTTATTTGGATCATTAAATAATTGAAAGTATTAGGTAACATTTTATCTAATTTTTTTATTATTATGTATGGTATTAACATAACAAGTATTTTACATTGTCTGACAATATTTTTTAAATAAAACTTGTTTTTTTATATAAAACTGCAGTAAAATGTGCTATTATTTTATTATAGAAAAGGAGATTAGATATGAAAAAGACAAGAAGATTATTTTATTTGTTGATACTATCATTGTTTATTTTACCAAGTGTAGTATCAGCAGCAAACGTTGCTAAAGTAGGAGAAAGTAATTTTACTACTATCACTGATGCTGTAAATGCAGCAACTTCAGGGCAAACAATTGAAATACTAGAAAATGTTACTGCAAATGGATTAACTTTAAAAACTGGAGTTACTCTTGATGTTCCAGCAAACAAAATCGTAACATTGACTGGTAATACTGTAACACAAGCAGGTGCTATAGTTAAAAACAATGGAATTATTATAGTTGAAAATGGAGTATTAGATATTTCTAAATTAACTTATAATAATAATGGATTAATACCAAGACAAAGTGGTTTAATTCAAATCAAAAGTACTGGACGAGTTATAATGTTAGATGTTTGGATTGGAGCGTGGACACCAGATGCTGATTCAAGTATACTTTATAATTGTGAAAATGGTGCTACAATAAATATCGGTAACAAAACCTTTATTTATAAAAACTCAGTATGGGAAGGTGCTTTTAAAGTTACTGGAACAATAAATGCAAGTTATGGGAATTTAGAGGAAGCAATCACTAATGCAATAAAAGGAGATACAATAACACTATTTGCAGATGCTAAATTAAATAAAACAAAAAATTCCATAATAGAGGATTTAACAATTGATTTAAACGGTTTTAATATTAGTGCTACTAATCGTTTATTCGAAGTAAAAGGAGCAACACTAAATATTATCGGTAAAGGAACACTTAAAGAATTAGTTCCCGATTATGCTCCAATAGTTATACAAGGTTCAAATAATGTTAATGATACTAAATATACAGTAGTAAATATTGGTAAAGATGTAACATTACAAGGATGGTCTGGTTTATTTGTAACACCTTATACACCTTCTGGAAATCCATATGCTTATGGCGTAGAAATAAATATGAACGGAATTATTGATTCAGTTAAAGATTCTGCTAATCGTGATGGATATGGAATATATATTAATGGACAAATTCAACATAAAACAAATGCTCCAGTAATCAATCTTAGTTCGACTGCTAACATAAAATCAATAGGGTTTGGAATTTATAGTGCAGGTTATTCAGTATGGAATATTAATGGTGCTAGTATAGAAGGAACTGCAGCGGGTATCGGCATCAAATCTGGAATATTGAATTTAAATAGTGGTTCAGTAAAATCTACTGGTGAATATGCTATGCCAACAAGTGGAAATGGTAATGGAATTAATCCATCTGGTGCTGCAATTCAAATTGAATCAAATGCTGGTTATGGAAAAAATATTGAATTAAACATTAAAAATGGTACTTTTACAAGTACAAATGCTGTTGCATTCTATGAATATATTGGAAGTGGTACTGAAACACAAGTTTTATCAATAGATATTTCTGGTGGTACTTTTAAATCTGCAACTGGATTAAATGATTTTGTTGTATCAAATGAATTTGCTACAAATCATAAAGGGTTTATCCGTGGTGGCAGTTACGAAACAAATCCAAGTAATTATGTAAAAAATGGATATAAATCAGTATTAAATAATGAACTATATACTGTAAGTCAAGTGACTGTTGAATCTGGTACAAAAACCCTTAGTGGAACTATAACAAATGGAATTGGTGCAACAGTACAATTAAAACAAGGTGGTACAGTGATTAAATCAATTATTGCTGCAGATGGAACATATTCATTATCAGGTTTAGCATCAGGAATATATAACGTTGTTGCAATAAAAACAACTGACAATGGTACTGAAACAGCAATGAAATTAGTTGAAATAAAAGATTCAAACTTAACTGTTGATTTAACAATTGTTGCTAATACAAGTTCTAATTTAGTTATTGTTGGTACAAGTACTCCAGATATAATAATCGAAGGATTACAAGAAAATAGTAAAGATGTAGTCTTATACATAGCTGAAAATAACGTTGAAACAAATAACACAGAACAGAAAAAAATAATGGAAGCTAATAAAGATAAAACATTTGAATTCTTTACATTTAATCTTGAAATTGATGGAAGTACTGCTAATTCATTAACTAATGTTGCTAAAATTGTTATTCCTTATGATTTCACAGGTAAAAAAGATATTGTAATTAGTCGTTATCATAATAATGTGGTTAATAAATTTACTGCTTTAACTACTATGCCTGTTGGAAATTATGAAGATGCTACATACTATGCAGATGAAGAAAATGGTTTTATTTATTTATTTACTAGCAAATTTTCTGAATATGGAATTGGTTATAAGACATTATCTAATCCAAATACTTCAGATAATTTAGGTAGTTATATCATTATTGGTATGATTGCTACTGCTTCATTAGTTACAATAATTAAACATAAAAGAAGATACAATTAATTAAATTAAGGATAATTTAAAAATTATCTTTTTTTATATAAATTTTTTTTGGATTATTTCAAGTAAATGATATAATACTATTAATAGAAGTAGTGTGAGTAATATGAATTTTTTTGAACGAATTTTAGTTTTTTTAGATAGTAAAATGACTAGACCAACAACTTTTGGTTGGTTTCATATCATGTTTGTTATTTTGCTTATTATAGCAATTATATATATTTGCAAAAGATATAAAGGTAATGAAAAACAAGGTAAAAAAATTATTTTATTCTTATCTATTTTATGTTTATGTTTTGAAGTGTATAAACAAATAAATTTTTCCTTTAATTATGATGGTAATCTAACTTGGTGGAAATTCCAGTGGTATGCTTTTCCTTTTCAATTTTGTTCAACACCTATGTATGTTGGATTAATTGCTTCAATAATCAAAAGAAAAGAAACTAAAAATTCTCTTTATTATTTCTTAGCAACTTATGGATTATTAGGTGGGTTAATTACAATGATATATCCAGAATCATGTTTTATCGAAACAATTGGCATTAATATTCAAACTATGGTTCATCATTCATCAATGATTTTAATGGGTGTTTGTGTTATTAGTTGCTTAAACTTAAAATTTAATTTTAAAAGTTTTCTTAAGTCTACAAAGATATTCCTTTATTTAGTTTTTATTGCTTTGTTTATAAATATAACTACATATTATTTAAACATCAATAATGGTTTAGAAATGTTTTATATCAGTCCATTTCATAACTCATCATTACCTATTCTATCAACATTTGATGAAAAACTACCATATATTCCATTTTTATTAACTTATTTATTGTTATTTGCTAGTGGATGCTTGTTGATAACATATTTAATTAAATGGTTTAGCAAGAAAAAAGTGTCATAATTAAGTGACACTTTTTAAAACCATATTCCTTCAATATTGCAATTACTACTTTCTGGTGATGGATTTGGCATTTTCATACTAACTATTGTTGGCATTTTAAAACTAGTACCAAAAACCATACATTTACCAGGTTGCAATATCTGCATTTTTTTTATGTTTCCTTCGGTAATATTTGGTACAACTCTTGATACAAATTTTATTTCAACACTTAATTCTACGTGAACCTCACATGAATAAATTCACGTGCTTCTAATATCGCTATTAGAATTTTCTGCTTCATAGGATTAATTGTTCTTGCCTCCACAGACCTATAATCGGATAGTTCCTACCCTAATGATTTTGTTTT
>CAZYXO010000072.1:0-4875 GCA_964651315.1 uncultured Muribaculaceae bacterium | reverse complement strand
TATAAAAAAATAAATAGTAAATTGCTTAATTATGCTATATAATTAAATTAAAGAAAAAGGTGATTAATTGTGATATTAAAAGTAATAAATAGTATATTATCTGATATATGGCCAATGTTAATAATATTTTTAGTAGTAATTATTAGTGTTAGATTAGCAAGTTTAAAAAATAATAAAGAAAGATTTGTCTTTTACAAAGAATTTTGGGATTTAGTATTTATTGTATATATTTTAATATTGTTTGAATTATTAACAAGTACAGAAATAAATAATCATGGAGGAATGAATTTAGTTCCATTTACGGAAATATTTAGATATAAAATTGGTAGTGAATTCTTTTTAGTAAATGTTATAGGTAATATTTTAATATTTGTACCTTTTGGATATTTTATATCTGGTTTCATTAAATCAAAAAACATTTTACCAATAACACTTATTAGTATATTAACAAGTACAACAGTAGAATTTGTTCAACTTAGAATTGGTAGAAGTTTTGATATTGATGATATTATTTTAAACTTAGTTGGAGGTATAATTGGTTTCTTAATATATGTTGCATTTAGTGCAATAAAGAAACATTTACCAGGATTTTTACAAACAGATTTATTTTATAACATTATGTCTTTACTTATTTTAATTTGTTTTGTATTATATGTAATGAAGAAATTTAGTTTTGGGTGGTTTTAGATGAATTATGATATTACGGATAATTATGGAATGACAGATGATTATAGTTTTTTAAATAAAGTTATCGATTATACTTTAGAACATGAAAATGCTGAAGGTTCAGTTTTTTCACTTGTTTTTGTTGATGAAAAAACTATTCAAGATATAAATAGAGAATATCGTAATATTGATTCAATAACAGATGTAATAAGTTTTGCATTTGAAGATAATTATAAATTAAATAGTAATATAAGAGTTCTTGGGGATATATATATATGTATTCCTAAAATGAATAGTCAAGCAAAAGAATATGGACATACAAAAGAATATGAACTTGCTTTTTTAACAGTTCATGGTATACTACATTTACTTGGGTACGATCATGTTAAAAATAAAGAAGAAGAAAAAATAATGTTTGAATTACAAGATAAAATAATAGAAGAGTTAGGTATAATATAATGAAAAGTGGATTTGTAAGTATAGTAGGTAGACCAAATACAGGGAAAAGTACACTACTAAACAGTTTAATAAAGAAAAAAGTTGCTATTACAACAAATGTTGCAGGAACAACTAGAAATGTAATACAAGGTATATATAATGAAAAAGATTATCAAATAGTATTTGTGGATACACCTGGAGTACATAAAGCATTTAATAAACTTGGAAGAGTATTAAATAAACAAGCATTTAGTTTAATGCGTGAAGTAGACGCAGTACTCTTTGTAGTAGATGCTAAGTCTGGTATTGGTGAAGGCGATAGATTCATAATCGAAAACTTAAAGAAAAGTGAATGTCCAGTAATATTAGTAATAAATAAAATAGATTTAATAAGTAATAAAGATTTATTATCGATAATTGAAAGTTATAAAGACTTAATGAACTTTAGTGAAATAGTACCAGTAAGTGCTCTTAAAGATAATAATGTTAAAACATTAATAGATGTAGTAAAGAAATATTTAACTGATGAAATAAAATATTTTCGTGATGATATATATACATCAAATAGCATTAAATTTATGATAAGTGAAATAGTAAGAGAAAAATTATTTATGGAAACACATGATGAAATACCACATAGTATTACATGTCATACAGTTATGTTTGAAGAAAAGAAAGATTTAGTACGTATTGGTGTAGATATAATAGTAGATAGAGAAAATATTAAAAAAATGATTATTGGTAAAAATGGAGAGAAACTAAAAAGTGTTGGTTTACAATCAAGAATTGATATTGAAGAATTACTTAATAAACATATTTATTTAGAAACATATGTAAAAGTAATTGAAACATGGAAAGATAAAGAAAGATATTTAAAAGAATTAGGTTTTATTGATTTTGAATAAAAAATAAATTAACTACTCATAATTATATTAGAAACGAGGGAAATGTAATTATGACTAGTAATGAAGCATGGAAGAAATTTCAAAAAACAGGTAGAATTGATTACTACATAAAGTATAAAGATTTACAAAGAAAGGGAGTTTAGTAGTTGATAGAGAAAGTAACAGGTATAATTTTAACTGAAGTGCACTATGGTGAAACATCGAAAATAATAAACGTTTTAACAAAAGAACATGGTATGGTAGGAATTATGGCTAAGGGTGCATATAGTTTAAAATCAAAATTAAGGGTAGGTACGCTTAAATATACATATGGTTACTTTCATATTTATTATAAACCAAATAAACTATCGGATTTAATAGCAGTAGATATAATAGATACACTTGAATATATTAAAAGTGATATTATCAAAATAAGTTTTTTAGCATATTTATGTGATTTAACATATCAAGTATTTAAACAAAATAATAGTGAAGACATATATAATATTTTAATTAGCAGTATAATAAAGATAAATCAAGGTTTAGAACCAAAAATAATAACAAATATAGTTGAATTAAAATATTTAGACTTCTTAGGTGTAAGTTTATCACTTGATTCATGTGTTAAATGTGGTAATACAAATAGTATTATTACAATAGATGGAGATGCAGGTGGATATCTTTGTTCTAATTGTCATACTAATGAATTAATTGTTAATCCTAAAACTATTAAAATGTTAAGAATGTATTATTTAGTTGATATAAATTCAATATCTAATTTAAGTATAAGTAATGAAGTAGTTAGTGATATAGATAGATTCTTAAATAGATATTATGAAAGATATACAGGATTATATTTAAAAAGTAAAGACTTTTTGAAATCATTACAATAAAGTTTTTACTTTTTTATTTTTATAAAGGAGGTATTTAAAAAATGCAAGTATCGGAAATTAAAAAAGCATTAATAGAACAAAGAAAAATTAATTTATCTGGTAATTTATATCATAAAACTCAAATAGATTTTGCTTTTAATAATAATTTTATTGAAGGATCGACAATAACTATAGATGAAACAGCAAGTATATATGATACAGGAACAATTCTAACTAATAGTGATAAAATAATAGTATTAAAAGATGCAACTGAAACTAAAAATCATTTTACTCTTTTTAAATATATGTTGGATACAATTGAAGATGAATTAACAGAAGATATGATAAAAAAATATCATTTTATATTAAAAGATGGAACATTAACAGAATCAGAAAAAGAATGGTTTAATGTTGGAGAATATAAAAAGAAAAAAAACTTTGTAGGAGATATTACTACAACACTACCAAGTAATGTAGAAAGTGATATGAAACAATTGTTAGAATGGTATAAAAAAATATCTATTAAAAAATTAGAAGATATTATCGAATTTCATATCCAATTTGAGAAAATTCATCCATTTCAAGATGGTAATGGTCGCGTTGGTAGAATAATAATGTTTAGAGAATGTTTGGTAAATGATATAATGCCATTCTATATTGAAGAAAGAAACAAAGATTTTTATATAAGAGGTATGAAAGAATACCAATTAAATAATGAAAAGGGATATTTAATAGATACATGTTTAAATAGCCAAGATAACTATGAAAAACTAGCAACATTCTTTTTAGAAGAAAATGATAAATAACAATTGCAATGTTATTTATTTTTTGTAATAAATATTTTTGCAAATTAGTTAAAAGTAGTGTACGATATATATGTGATGTAAATGAAACTAGTTACTAAGAGAGAAGTAATTATTACTGAGTTTTTAAAACTGCTTAATCGTTATACATTAAATAAGATAACAGTTAAGAAATTAGTTAAAGAATGTAAGATAAATCGTAATACATTCTATTATTACTATGATGATCTATATGCTTTAATAGGAGAAATGTTTGAAAATGAAACAAAAAGAGCAATTGAAAATCATAGTGATGAAGATTTCAAAAAAAGATTATTAAAATCTATTAATTTTATTATGGAAAATAAACAAGCATTGTATAATTTGTATTATTCTCTTAATCGTAATCAATTAGAAGAATATTTATATAAAGCAATGATTGTTATTATTACTGATTATATTGAAAATAAATATAAAATAGATGAATTTGATAAAGAAGAATTGAATTTTATTGTTCATTTTTATAAATTTGCATTATCTGGTATGACACTTGATTGGATAAAAAATGGTATGAGTGAAAATGTTTATAATTATGTGGAAAGATTAGATAATATGTTTGAAAGTTCACTTGATTTTGCAATAACGAATTGTAAAAAAATTATATAAAAAAATGTATAATTTACGTAAAGTAAATAGACAACTAATAGTGTTAAATGATATATTAATTATAGATGTGTTTAATATATGTTAGGTAGTTTCCCATTTTACTAATTTAATTAGAAAGTGGGTGATGTGTAATGAGTAATGAAATAAATTATTATCGTGCTCTTATACTCGTTATGTTTTTAATCATTATAATAATGATATTTAAAATATAAAAATTGCTCTAACATAATAGTTAGAGCATTTTCAAATTATATATTGGAAACTGCTTAACTTACGACAATTAAGCACATCCTTTTTTATTATATGTAAGGTTTCCCTTACACATACATAATACAATAAATAAGAAAAAAAATCAATTCCGAACAATTGTTCTCTTGTAGGGGGGGGAACTTTTTATATAATACTCTTATGATAGAGAAGATATCAATAATCGAAGGAGAGTATTTCATATGAAGAAAAAAACAAAAATAATAACAATAATAGGAATTGTTTCTTTAATTTTAACAATAGGGATAAGTTATGCAATATATGTAGCAAGTATAAGTCAAAGTGGCGAAGGAACAATAT
>CAZYXO010000071.1:0-4877 GCA_964651315.1 uncultured Muribaculaceae bacterium | reverse complement strand
CCGATGCCAGCAAATAAATCAATAAAAGTCATGTTTTTTAGTTTCATAATTTACCTCATAAACTTTTATTTACTTTTTTAATAATTGTGAACATAAATTATTTTTTATAACAATTTGAAAACGTCATATCTTTTAAAAAAATAAAAACCCAATTTATACTGGATTTAAATAGTCATTTGGAGGGACCTACCAGATTTGAACTGGTGATCAGGGTGTTGCAGACCCACGCCTTACCACTTGGCTAAAGTCCCATCAATACAATATGTGTCACAAAAGACAATTATATTTTATAATTTTAATTAACGTATGTCAAGGAATTTTCGCGTATTTAGAATAAAATTCACAAGCGTTAAAAAAATCCACAAAATGTGGATTAATAATCAAAATGGCGCCCAATATAGGACTCGGACCTATGACCTAACGGTTAACAGCCGTGCGCTCTACCAACTGAGCTAATTGGGCACAAGCTACCAGCGACAAGTCGCTGATAGTCCTTACAAGTCAATTTTAACAATTGACAAATAAGTTTAGAAAGGTTGTGACTCAGTAAAGAATCACAAGGTATTTTTTCAAATACCACTAATATAATAACTCATTTTCTTATATCTGGCAACAAAAAATTAACGTTTTTTGTGATTTTTTAAGAAATTTCTTTAAAAATTAATTTTTTGGCTTAAAAAATAACGTAAATATGAAAGAAAACACTACTGCAGCCACAATTGCAACAGCGGCTTTCGAATATAAAGATGAAAATAAACCTAATATTCCTTCTTCTTTTATACCTGCTAAACCAGACGTATATAATGAATGACCAAAGTTACTAATCAATACTGTTGCACCTGCTCCACACTTTTCGATAAGTTTTTCATAAATTCCACAAAAGGAAAGCACTGCTCCACCGACTGTAAATAAACTTGTTATGTGTCCTGGTGTTAATTTCGTATTATCTAAAATTAATTGACCTAAGGCACAAACTCCTCCTGCTAGCAAAAAAGCATATATGTATATCATTTAACTAACCTCCAAACTTACAGCGTGAGCAATTGCTGGAATTGAACATTTTTGATTAACTAAAACAACATTATGAAGAGCCCCTGTTCCAATTATTAAAATTTTCTTATATTTATTATTTCCTCGTAAAAATTTATTAAATAGTATTAATGGTAAACATATAGGACCACTTCCACCTGCACCAGTTTCCTGACTTTTCAAAAATAAACTACATCCAGCATCATAATATTTTTTTAATTTAATATTAAATTTATCTTTTAAAAATTCTTTAAATATCTCACTACCAACACACCCTAAATCTCCAGTTAAAATTAAATCATAGTAATCGACATCTCGTTTAAAAGAATTTAAGTGATCTAATAGTACATCAACTGCAGCTGGTGCCATTACTGCTCCTAAATGGTTAGCATCCCTTAGCCCCATATCGATAACTTTACCAACTGTTGCACTTTCTACCCTAATATTGCTTTTTTCATTTGATAGTAGAACTCCAACACTACCAGTTGCAGTAAATGTTGCTGTATGTGGTTTTGGTGCTCCATATTCGACTGGATAACGAAATTGTTTTTCACTATTTAAATTATGACTACTAGTTATTCCAATAATATTTTTATTCCCATTTTCTAAAAATGTACTACCAACAATTAAACTTTCAGTAAATGTTGCACACGCACTATATAAACCTAAGACTGGAATATGAAAATTCTTCGCACTATAACTAGTAATAGCAATTTGATTTAATAAATCTCCACCTAGTAATAAATCAATATTATTTGGTAATAATTTATTTTTTATTAACAAATTATCAATTACTACTCTTTGCATTTTAATTTCGGCTTTTTCAAAAGTCTTTTCTTTATAATAATAATCATCACTTGCTAAATCATAATACTTTAATTGACTTTCTTTTTCTAAAGGACCTACTACACTAAAATAATCTTTAATATAACTTTTATTAAATTTATAACTAGCCACTAATAATCACCCGCAATACTATTAAGAAAAAAGCACTGATTGTTCCATAAAGAAGTACACTACCAGCAAGTTTAAAAAAGTTTGAACCAAGACCGGTAATCATTCCATCTTTTTTATAATCAAGAGCACTACTTGTAATACTATGAGCAAATCCACTTGTAGGAATTATTAAACCACATTTAATATAACTTACCCAAGTATCAAAAAAACCTAAAGCTGTTAAAAGTGTCGTTAAGAAAATAACTATTAAAGCAATCCACGCATATGCATCAACTTTCGAAATTGCAAATGCATAAGTTATCAAACTTGCTCCAACTTCTGCAAGAATTCCAAATAAACCACCGACTAAAAAAGATACGCCAAAATTTCTTAATCTCGGTTCTTTAGGGCTTAACTTTTTAACCAACTTTTTATATTCATCTTTATTCATAAAAATATCCTTTCATTTCTTATTATGAATAAAAATATAATATTCATACAAAAAAAATAAACATTTCTGTTTATTTCATAAAAATACAAATATAGCTGGATTTCTTTTTAACTTATCAATTAAATCTTGTCGATCATATTTCGACAACATATTAATAAAATTACTATTATCCATAAAGAAATTATCATAATACTTGATAAAAATTGTTTTATAATTTTCAATACCTAATTCCATTAAATATTCAATATTTTTTCCAATTAATACTTTATTTTGAATAATAGCATTCAATAACTTATCCGTAGTATTATTTTTTAAATCTTCAATATCATTTTCTGTAAATTCATAATTCTTTAGAAAACTCACATAGACAACCCACTTTCATTAACTGTTCTAATATTACTAAGAGCAGTTCTAATACTATTTATTTCATTATCATTATATGTACTATTATACAAAATTGCTGTAGACAATAATTCCATATCACTAACATTTTTTGGTTCTCGTAACAAAAGTGCTAAATTTGATACTGCTAAATCATAATCAATGAAAGGCATTTCTTCTTGTAAATGTTTAATACTTTCACATAATTCTTGATATTTAAAAAATGTATCTTCATTAAATCCCGTAAATTGTTCATTATTGTTTTCTAAAGCACTTATTAAATTTGGATTAATATCATTTATAACATTATGTTCTTCATTAATTTCAGATTCTTCAATAACTTCTTCTTTTTTACTTTCAAGTTCTATACCTAAACTTTTAAACATTGTCGTATTAAACAAATATTCACAATAACCATTTTCATCTTTAATCGGAATATTATTCTTTTTACAAGCATTTATTCTTGCTACTAATAAATCAGTATTATATATTAAGTTTTCAATGCTACCATAACAAACATCTAATATATGATTTTCTTTTAAAATATCTAATCTTCTTTTTAATTCATCATATGTAAATGTATATAATCTTGCATCAATTAAATCAAATGAAGTCATTGGTTTTAAACCATAATGATTAAGTAATTCATTTATTCTTCCTATTTCATTATAATCAATATAACCAATTATTCCACTCTTTCCAATTTGTTTAAGTGTAAAACCATTTTGTAATAATATCTCTGCGTTCATTAAGAACCCTCCCTTTAAAATGCCATTAATGGAACTTGTTTTGGATCTAAACCACTTGTAACTAATAGAGAAATAGCATTTTTTAATTCTCTATAATCGTATTTTATGAGTACATTTGGACTTAAATATATATCAAATGGTGTTTTACCTAAATCTAGTAAACAAACTACTTTATTGACAAATTCAGGATCATACATAAGTCCAACATTTTCGACAAATAAATCTAAATCAATATTATTTTCTTTAGCGAATAAAACATTTCGCACTATTAATTCTTGATTAAAATTATCTTTAATCATATCTAATTTTTCTACATTAAAATCTAGTGGATCTAAGCCAATTTCTTCTAATGTCTCTTTAATTTCATCTTTATCATCAATTATTTCTTTGCTACTTTCTTTTTCAACAACTTCTTCTCTTACTTCTTCTTCATCATTAAATAATAATGGATTTATTTCAAAACTATTATTCTCTTCGATAACAGGTTTTGTTTCTTCTTCTATTTCATTTTCTTCTGCAACTTCATCAATTTCATCATTATCTGCAAATTCAATATGAGAATTTTCTTTTGCTTCACTTAGTACATCTCCAATAGATATGCCTTTTTTCTCTTCTTCTTTTAATCTTTCATCATATTCAAACAATGCATCTTCAGGAAACATTAATATTTTTGCTGCTAATCTTTTTTCACTATCATTGAAATCAAATTTACCAAGTAAACTATTAATTGATTCTCTTGTTAAATTATCATTACCACTTAAAGCAAGTTCAAAATATTCATTTAATTTATTTTGATTATTCAATGCTTCTTCTCTTGATAAAGATAATTCTTCTAATCTTAATGAAATTTCTTCTAATTCAGTTTCAACAACTATTAATTCACTTTGATTTTCTTCTAATTCTTTATTAAATGTTTCAATTAATTCAGGATATTTTTCTTCAAATTGACTTTTTAAAACATTGGGTTCAAATTCAAGTTCAAGCATATTTAAAACAGTTTGATATTCATCAACTTTGATATTACTTAAAAGTGCATACAACTTTTCACTTTCTTTTGACAAAGTATCAATAGTACGCTGACAATCTTTAATACTTTCTTCTAAATTTGCTTTTTTATTTACACCACTTTTTTGTCTTGATAATAATTCTTCTTTTTCATTATCAATTTTACTTAAAATAGTAGATTCACTACCCTTTAAATTGTATAATCTTTCTAACAACTTTGCTACTTCAAATGAAATTGTATTCACAAATATCACTCCCTTATTATGTTTAAATTATAGCAAAAAGAAAATGTAATGTAAATATAATTAAATGAAAAAAGTCAAATA
>CAZYXO010000070.1:0-4902 GCA_964651315.1 uncultured Muribaculaceae bacterium | reverse complement strand
TTATGTAAATTTTTTTTATTTATCTTTATAAATTTCGAATTAAGTGTTAAAATCTAATTAGAATAGAGGAGATATTGATGAATAATAGTGGTTCTAAAAAAGCAAAACGTCGAATTATTTTTATTACACTTACAATAACATTTTTGTTAGTGGTTTTAATATCGACTTCATTTAAAACTTGGATGCAGATAATAGATAACAAAAAAGAGATAAGTAGTTTAAAAGGTGAATATAAGACATTGTTGGAAGAACAAGAAAGTTTAAATTCAGAAGTAGTTAAATTAAAAGATCCTGAGTATGTTGCAAGATATGCAAGAGAAAAATTCTTGTTTTCTTTACCAGGAGAGATTATAATAAGACATAAAGAAGTTGATAAAAATGATTAAAACAAAAACATTAACTGTTAAATTAGCAGGAAATCATAATTATGATAGTTTAGTAGATGGAACGGGAATTAGAACAGTAATATGGTTTCAAGGTTGTATTCATAATTGTTTAGGTTGTCACAATCCAGAAAGTCATGATATTAATGGTGGATTTGAAGTAGATATTAGTGAAATATTATCTATGATAGAGTCATTAGAAGGACAAACAGGAATTACGTTATCAGGAGGAGACCCTTTTGTTCAACCAAAAGCAATAAGTATTATTGCTAAGAAAGCTCATGAATGTGGTCTTGATGTGTGGGCTTATACGGGATACACTTTTGAAAATTTATTAAAAATGAGTAAAGAGAATAAAGCGATAAATGATGCAATACTAAATATCGATGTCTTAGTAGATGGTAAATTTGATTTAGACAAGAAAAGTTTAAATTGTAAATTTCGAGGTTCTACTAATCAGAGAATAATTGATGTCAAAAAAAGTTTAGAATGTGGTAAAATAATTACTTGTATGGAGTGATTATTTTTATGCTAGTAAGATATAAAGCAATTATAAGTTATGATGGTAGTAAATTTAATGGATTTCAGAAATTGAAAACTGATAAAAATACTATTCAAGAATTATTAGAAAAAAGTTTAAGTATTATCGCTAAAAAGAAAATATTTGTTAAAGGAAGCGGTAGAACAGATAAGGGTGTACATGCTATTAATCAGTGCATTCACTTTGATATGGATAAAATGATGACTAATAAGCATTTAATTTTTGTTTTAAATAATTTAGTGCGTCCTTATATAAATATTAAAAACATTTCTATTGTAAATAAAGATTTTCATGCGAGATTTAATTGTATAGAAAAAACTTATACTTATATTATTAATAATAGTGAATATGATTTATTTAAGTGTGATTACGAATATTATATTAGAAAAAAACTAGATATAAAAAAAATGCAGAATACTGCAAAAATATTTGTGGGTACACATAATTTCAAGAATTTTGTTTGTTCAAAGAAAGATAATTATAATTTAACAATTAATAATATAAAGTTTAAAATTGATGAGAAAAATATAAAGATTATATTTTATGGTAAAAGTTTTTATACATATATGGTAAGAAATATTGTTGGTGTTTTAATAATGCGTGGTTTAAATAAAATTACTGATGAAGAAATAATTGAACTTCTTAATAATGCAAATAAAACTAGAGAAATATTTATGGCTCCTGCTAGTGGACTTTATCTTACAAATATAAAATATTAATAAATTATATAAATAACGGTTGTTATTTAAACTTTTTTAGCATTATTGTGATATTTTGTTTGACAAATGCGGACAAATGGCATAAAATTATTATCGGTACATTTTATTTACTGAAGTTTTTTCTGTGGGAAGGGAAAAATGAACGTATAATGAAAGGAAATTTTTATGAGTACATTTATGCAAAAAAAAGAAACTGTAGAACGTAAGTGGTATATTATCGACGCTGAAGGCAAAAATTTAGGTCGTATTGCTACAAAAGCTGCTACTATTTTAAGAGGAAAACACAAAGTAACATTTACTCCTCATATCGATTGTGGTGATTATATTATTGTTATTAATGCATCTAAAGTTAATTTAACTGGAAATAAATTTAATGACAAAAAATACTATAATCATTCTGGTTTTCCAGGAGGACTTAGAGAAAGAACTGCAAAAGAAATGGTAGAAAAATATCCAGTTGAAATGGTAGAAAGAGCAATTCATGGAATGCTTCCTAATGGAAGATTAGGTAATGCAATGGGCAAAAAATTATTTGTTTATGCAGGGCCTACACACAAACAAGATGCTCAAAAACCAATAGAATTGGACATATAGGAGGATATAATGGTAAAAAAACAAGAATGGAATGCTGTAGGTAGAAGAAAACGTGCAATTGCTCGTGTTAGAATGACTGGTGGAACTGGTAATATTATTATTAACGGTGTTCCGGTTGAAGAATATATGCCTTATGCAACATTAGTTATGGATTTACAACAACCTTTAGTTGCAACAAACAACTTAAACCGTTTTGACATTAATGTTAATGTTCAAGGTGGAGGTTTTACAGGTCAAACTGGAGCTATTAGATTAGGTATTACAAGAGCATTATTAAAATTTGATGAAAATACTGATCAAACTAGAGATGACAGTTACCGTCATATTTTAAAAAATGCAGGTTTAGTAACAAGAGATGCGAGAATTAAAGAACGTAAAAAATACGGTTTACTTAAAGCTCGTAGAGCACCACAGTTTTCAAAACGTTAGTAAAAACAGTTTCGACAAACCCTATAAACTTAGTGTTTATTGGGTTTTCTTTTGATTAAGAGTATGCCTAAACCTACCTAAATCTCGCTCGTAGGCAACAAGTAGGCAACAGGTAGGCAACACGAATAATAATAAAAAAAGATGCTTATCGTAGTTTGTTTACTGTCTATAATAATTTCTCAATATTTTTATGTAATATACTTTTTGCATGATAGATTCTTCTTAATTTAAATATTAAACTTATTTTAATATAATTTTTTCTTTTAGTTAAAAAAAGTAGATTTTCATCAATTAATTTAGTATTATAGTTAATTGGATGTGATGTATGAAAATATATGTATATTTAGATGAAAGCGGTTCTATTCATAAAAATAGTAAAACAAAATATTTTGCAGTTGGGGGATATTTTGTTTTTAAAGATGATAAGAATAAAGTTACTTCGATATATAAAAAAATTAATAAAGAGATAAAAGATAATAGAAATATAGATTTAAATAAAGAAATAAAATCATATGATATGACAAATAAAGAAAAAATCAGAATATTTGATGAAATACAAGATGTTGATACTTTTTATGGTTGTGCAAAGATTTTTGATAAAAGTATAATGAAAAAAGAAATTATTGAATCAAATATATTCTTTAATTATGCTGTTAAATTATTGTTTAAAGATTGTATTGTTCCTTTACTTAATTTAATTGAGATAAGCGATAATATTGAATTTATTGTAAGTGTTGATAATAGAAATATAAGAGTTGGGGAGTTAAATAACTTAGAAACATATTTAAAAACAGAATTTTGTTTAGAGAATTTTAATTTTAAAATAACATATTATGATTCTTCAATTAACTTTGGGGTTCAACTTGCAGATTTAGTTGTTAATACATTTTATAATTCTTATAAAGATATAAATATTGTAAAAAGTGTTATACCAGTTATTAAAAATAAAAACTATAGAATTAGTTTATTTCCAGGACGTAAAATCCAAGGAAGAATCAAAAAAATTGAATATAAAACGTTGGTAAATAATTGACATTAAGAAAATCTTATGATAGGATATTTCTACAAGACCTAGGGAAGGTAGCTAAATGCTAAGCGTATTATTAAGTACGCTGCCCCTTAGGCATTTTTTTTATTAAAAAATCTTTTGTAATTAAATTATGTATGTTAAAATGTAATTAATATAGGAGAGTTTGTTAATGAAAAGAAGCTTAAAAGATCGTAAAGATGCAAAAAGAGTTAAAAATATTTCGGGTTTATCACAAATAAGTATTGATTTAAAACCTAGAAGATGTGACAGTGATGTTTATATTAATCAGAGTGTTGATGTTACAAATTTAGTAAAATATATGGAAAATAGAAAGAAAACTAATAAAGATATATCATATTTTCATGCATTTGTTACTGCTATAGGGAAAGTGTTTTATAATCGCTCTAAGTTAAATTATTTTGTTGCAAATAGACATATTTATGAACACAATAATATTGTAATATCCTTTGTTGCTAAAATATCCTTTGATGATAAAAGTGAAGAATTAATGGTTATGGTTCCTATAGAAAAAAATGATAATATTAATACCATAAGTAAAAAAATATCAAATAAAGTTAATGCTATTAGAAATAATACATTAAAAAAAGAAGGTGCAAATAATGTTATTGATACATTAGGAAAACTTCCAAATATCATAAGAGTTCCAATAGTTGGATTATTTAAATGGTGTGATAGAAAAGGAATATTACCAACTTCGTTAGTAAAAGATAATTTATATTACAGTAGTTTAATAGTTTCAAATTTAGGTTCTATAAAGTGTGGTGCTATATACCATAATATTAATGATTTTGGCACATGTTCAGGGCTTGTTACAATTGGAGAAATTAAAGATTCGGAAGTAATTATTAATGGTAAAAAGAAACAAATTAAAACTTGTGAATTTGGTATTAATTTAGATGAAAGAATTGCAGATGGATATTATTTTGTAAAATCGATAAAAATGATAGAATATATTTTAGATAATCCAAAATTATTAGAAGAAGATGCAAATACAATAATTAATATGAATAATAAATAAAGTTATTTTAGTTATAAAATAATCAACTTAAGTATATATATTATTATGAAAAAGTATTATATAAAGTTGTTTATTTGTTTTAGTGTAATGTTTATAATTCTTTCATTTGATAAAACAAATGCTTCTTTAACGTTGGTGGGAAAAACTATTGTTGTTGATGTTGGCCA
>CAZYXO010000069.1:0-5037 GCA_964651315.1 uncultured Muribaculaceae bacterium | reverse complement strand
TTGCTCCATAACTATCTTCTAAATATATTGCTAGTTTTATATCTCCTCTTGAAAACTCTCCAACTTTACCTTTGATAATATTATAAGAATTTGTTACTTCATAATAAGCATAACTTTTATAAATATATAATACTGCTAAAGATATGAATCCTATAAATAATGCTAATATAATTCTTTTTAACATTTTATTACTGTTAAAATTAATACTTCTTATTTTTGGCATACATTCATCTCCAATACTATAGCAAAAAATTATATAAAAAAATCTTTTTTACATCTTAAGATTTACATCTCATTATTATATTTTTATTATATTATGCAATCATTTTGTTGTCAATAAGAATATATACAAATTGATTTCAAAATAATATTATAAAGATATAAAGGAGGTTATAAAATGCAAAATATAGTACCTACTACAATAAGAATTTATGAGGAAACAAAAACTGCAATTGAAGATATTGCATTAAATGAAAATAGGAGTTTTAATAAACAAGTAGAATATATATTACAAAAATATATTGCTGAATATTTAGAAAAGAACAAAAGTGAAAAAATAAAAAGATAGTTAATATTTAAATTTTTAACTATCTTTATTTTTATTCTTCTAATTTTACACTTACTACTTTACTAACACCTGATTCTTGCATTGTTATTCCATATAATGTATCAGCATATTCCATTGTTTTTTTCTTGTGAGTTATGATAATAAATTCTGTACTATCTTTTCGATCAACTAAGAATTTACCAAATATATCTACATTTGCTTCATCAAGTGCTGCTTCTACTTCATCAAGTACTACAAAGGGAAGTGGCTTAACATTTAAAATTGCAAATAACAAACTTATGGCTGTTAATGTTTTTTCACCTCCACTTAAAAGTGCTATTGATTTCAAAGTTTTCCCTGGTGGTTCTGCAATAATTTCAATTCCAGTATTCAGTAAATCATCAGGATTAGTTAAATATAATTTACCGGTTCCACCTTTAAACATATTTTTAAAAACACTAGCAAATTCTACTTTTACCTTTTCAAAAGTATTTTTAAAGTTTTCTATCATTATTTTATCTAGTTCATCAATAACTTCCATTAAATTTGTACTAGAAATTTCTAAATCACTTTTTTGTTTAGTAAAGAAATTATATCTTGTGCTAATTCTTTCATATTCTGCAATAGAACCAGTATTAACTTCACCTAAAGAACGTATTTCATTCTTTAAATCATTAACTTTATCTCTAGCAACCTCAATTTCCATATCAAGAGCATACATACTTTTTGCTCTTTCATAAGTTAAATTATAATCTTCATTTAAATTAACAAGTAAATTATCTAATTGAACATTTAATTTACTATTTCTTACCTCTTTATCCTTTAAAGAATTATTAAGTTTATTTAAATTACTATTACTCTTACGAATAAATCCTTCACTTTCAATAATATTCATCATAATATCACTTTTTTGCTTTTTCAAATTAATAAGTTCGCCTTCAACTTTAGCTTTCTCTGTTTCCCAAACATTTACTTCATTCATTAATTCTACTAACTTTTGATCTAAAGAATTATTAATAAGTTCACTAGAACCACTTATTTCATTTGTAATAGTTTGTAAATTACGATTATAATACGCTAACATATTTTCTTTTTGTTTAACAATTTCATTATTTTTAATAATATCACGTAAATATTCTTCTTCTTTTGTTTTTAAAATATCTAAATCATTATTACTTGTTCTAATTTTTTTAACAATAATATCTTTATCAGCATTTAATTTTTCGATTTTGTTTTTCAAACCAGTAAGTTCATTACGAAGTTCTATTGTACTATAATTATTTTTATTTACTCCACCTGTAATACTTCCTCCAGTATTTAACATTTCCCCATCTAAACTAACTATTCGATAACGATAATTAATTAATCTACCTATTTCATTTAATGTATCGATATTATCTACTACAATAATATTACCTAAAACATTTTTAACTATATTATCATATGTATTTTCATAATTAACTAAATTAGCAGCAATATCAATAAATCCCGGAATTATTTTAATTTTATCCATTGTTTCATTATCAATATATTTTGGTTTAATAACATTTAAAGGAAAAAATGTTGCTCTACCTAGTTTATAATCTTTTAAATAACTTATGGCTTTTTTCGCACTTATTTCATCTTCTACTACAATAAAATTAGATGTTCCACCTAAAGATATATCTATACTTACACCATATTTTTCTTCTGTTTTAATTAATTTACCTATGGTATTTTTAATTCCATTTAGTGATGGATTATTTAAAATATTTTTTACACTATTAGGTAAATAGTTATCATTATTTAAATTATTTTCAATAATGTTTATTTTATTACTTGTTTCATAAATGGCTGTATTAGTAGTGTTTAATTTAGTATTTAATGAACTTATAGTTATTTTATTTTTATCTATTTCTGTAACAATATTATTCTTATTTTCAGAAATTGTTTTAATATTTGTATTGATTTCGTCTATTTCACTTTTAATTACTTCAATATTTTTATTTAATGATAATTCTTCTTCTTTTAATTTAATTAAATTATTTTTTATTTCATCATTATTATAATCATATTTTTGTCTTTCAATAGTTATTGTTTTTTCACTATTTATTTCACTTAATTTAGCTGTTATTTCTAATAATCTTGTATTACGATTGCTAATTAATTCTTCTATTTTAGTGTTTTCTAATTTTATTTTTTCTAAATTATTGTTTTCTTTTTCAATTTCAACTGTTAATTCTTCGATTTCTTCATTTGCTGTTTTTATTTGTTCGATTAATGTTTGATATTCATTATTGATACTTGTTATATCACTTGTTATTAATGATATTTCAATACTTTTCAAAGATTCTTGCAACTCATTATATTTTTTCGCAATATTGCTTTGTTCTTCTAAAGGTTTTAAACTTATTTCAAGTTCATCTATTACTAATTTTAATTTATCTAAATTATCTTTTGTTTTTTCAAGTTTTCGAATTGCTTCTTCTTTTCGTTTTTTATATTTTAAAACTCCTGCAGCACTTTCAATTAATACTCTTCTATTTTCAGGTTTACTACTAATAATACTTTCAATATTACCTTGTGAGATAATACTTAATGAATCTTCACCAATTCCAGTATCTAAAAATAAATCTGTTATATCTTTTAAACGTACTTTAGAATCATTAATATAATATTCACTTTCATTATTTTGGTAAACTATTCTTTTTACTTCAACTTCTGTAAATTCACTTTTTAAATAATGGTCAATATTATCAAAAGTAAGTGATACTATTGCTCTTTTAAGTTCTGTTCTGGAACTTGATCCCGAAAATATAACATCACTCATCGCACCTGTTCCACGTAATGATTTTAATGATTGTTCTCCTAAAACCCAACGTATGGCATCAACTATATTACTTTTTCCACTGCCATTTGGTCCTACTACACAGGTTATTCCTTTATTAAATAACAGACTTGTTTTGTCTGCAAATGATTTAAAACCATTTATATTAACTTCTTTTAAATACATAATTACCCTACTTTACTCTTTTTTGATAAGCATCATATGCTGCATTTTGTTCTGCTTCTTTTTTACTTTTGCCAGACCCTTTACCATAAACAATATCATTTATTCTTACTTCTATTTCAAATGTTTTATTATGACTAGGACCACTTTCTTTAATAACTACATATTCTAAACTTTTTTTACTTGTTTGAACTAATTCTTGTAAAGTTGATTTATAATCTGTAACAAATTCTTCTTTATTTTCAATATAAGGAATTATTACTGCATTGACAAATTTTTTAGCAATATTTATTCCTTCACTTAAATAAATGACTCCTAAAACACTTTCAAAACAATCAGCAATTATCGTATCGTTAATATTTTTTTGTTGTCCATGACCAACGCGAATACATTTATCAAGTCCCACTGCTTTAGAATATTCTGCTAATGCAGTTTCACAAACATAACTTGCCCTTCTTTTTGTCATATCACCTTCGGCTAAATTAGTAAATTTATAAAAATATTCACTAACTAATAATTCTAAAACAGCATCACCTAAAAACTCTAATCTTTCATAATCAGGTTTATCATGTTCATTAGAATAACTACTATGAGTTAAAGCCATTTCTAATAATTTTTTATTTTTAATACTAATTCCATATTTCTCTAAAAAGTCCATAATATCAAATCCTTAACTAAATTTATTGTATCAAAAAGATGGACTTATGTCCATCATTCTTAATTTTTTTAATTAATTTATAGATTTCTTGTTTTTTCAAGTGCATAATTGGCATTAAGAAAATTAGGATTAAATTTATTCATATAATATCTTGCTGATTTTTTTATGTATTTGTTATCGGAAAATGCTTCTATTTTTTGCAATTCACCAAATGAACATTTACTTAAATATTCCCAAATATATCCTTTATATCTTGAATTCCATTTATGTTTATCAGGATCAGTTTCATTGTCTCTTTGATAAATTATTTTATCATTTTTATCACGTACTATGTGAGCATGAGTTCTCCAATCATCATTAGTTGCATATCCATGTTTATTCCCTTTTTCGTTTATTTGATGTCTTTCTACTTCTTTTAAATTACCATCATCATCTTTTTCAATTCTACTAAATAACCAATCCATAAATATCTCCTTTCTCTGCTATAATATTATCACCATCAAATAAAGCAACATATTTATAACCACCTAAATTGTATTTTTCTTTTACTAAATCTTCTACAGAAACAAAATTATATTCATAATCAAAATCATATACAAGATTATAAACACTATCTGCTTTTCCAGAATTAAACACTTTCCCATTATTATCAATTAATATAAATGTTACTTCTTTTTCTTTTTTTAATTTCCTAATTAAATTATTAACACTATCTTTTAATATTTCCATATTTTCTCCTTTTGTAAATATTAAATCACATTTTTATGGTAATAACAAGTAAATAAATCTGTGAACCTCACATGAATAAATTCACGTGCTTCTAATATCACTATTAGAAATTTC
>CAZYXO010000068.1:0-5107 GCA_964651315.1 uncultured Muribaculaceae bacterium | reverse complement strand
CAATATCATCTGCTGTTTCTCCATTATATAATCCTTTATATCCAGCATTATGAAACTTATCAAAATTTTTTACTCCGGCATTTTTAGCAGTTTGGTTTAACAAATAATTTTCTCTTTTAGTAATATCTCGATTATATAATCTTTTATCATCTTCACTTAATAAAGAATATTCTTTTTCACTTAACTCTTGCTTTCTTGTTTGAATTGCAAAATAAGTTTGACCTAGTGCTATTACTTCTTTTCTTGAATCGCCATTTTGCACAATTAAATAACAAGCATATCTTGTTAACTTGTAATCCTTAACAATTTGTATATTACCATGACCACCTCTTATCGGTTTGTCGGCGTCGACAAAGTGTTCCAAACTATTATAATTGCTGGTATCACACGCAACCTTTGCCTTATTAATTACGCCTTCAAATTTTCTCCACTCTTTATAATTTAATACAACTTGCAATTCTCTTGCATACCAAAATTCATTACCATACTCATCCATATGTTTAATATCCTCAAAAGTCTCATATTTTTTAATTAATTTATTCATTGTTAACCTCCATTTCTTATTTTTACAATTTTAAATTACTTGTCTTTTATACTAACATACAAATATATGTGTTGCAACACTTTTTTAGCAACTTTTAAAAGTTTATTTTAAAGTAAACTTTCACTTTATTTTTATACCTAAAAAGTTTACCAATTTCCCTATAAAAAAGCATATAAAACGTAATATTTTATATGCTTAACAAAAGAATTAATTAATCATTTTTTTCTAAATTTTCTTCTTCTATTTTAAACTCTACACTTTCCCCAATATTCTCTTTAACTGTAACAAAAACTTCAGCATTCATTACATCACCATTAATTTCACTTTTCAAAATATTTTTATTAATAATACTTTCTCCATCCTTAAGTTTTACATCAAATTTCTCCATCACTAATTCATCTATTTTACTTTCAACTTCCTTTTTACGATATTTTTTCTTAACACTAGTAACTTCCATTTCTTTTATTAAAAACAAATTATAATTAAATAAACTAAATATCTTTTTATCATTACTTACATACTTATCTAATCTACTATTAAATATAACATAATCATTTACTTTTAAATTATATCTTACCTTATTTGTAGTACTAACTTCTTCATAATAAAGAGGCACTTTAATATTAGCAGTATACCAAACTTCAGCATATACTTTACCACTAGCACATACATAACTTTTAACTTCTTCATCTTTCTTAATAATACCAGTTATCAAAATACTACCCTTTTCTACATAATCATTAATATTAACAACATTAACACCTTTATAATTATTAATATTTTTAATAATACCATTTTTATTTGCTACTATATTACATTTATCTTTCTTAATAATTTCTTTATTAATAATTCTTTCTTCAACATTAATAACATAATTCATACCATCAATTTTAATACTTAACCACTCTAATTTATCTTTATTCTCCGCAAGTATCTTATTCTTAATATCATCTAATTCATTAAAATCTTTCTTAAACGTTAATCTTTTAACATTATAATCATCAAGTTCATTACTAAGTAATTTAACAATATCTTTATTACTACTAATAATTTTAACATCTACAATAACATTACTTAAAATTAAAAAAATAATTAAACCAAGTATTATACTTAAAATAAATATAATATTATTCTTAATTATATCTTTTATATGACTAATACCATATCTTCTAATTATTTTAAATTTATATGTAACTAAATATTTCTTTAATTTCTTATAATCACTATAAACTATAATAAATCTTACATTAGATTTATTATAGTTTATATTATCTATTCTTATATTTAAACTAATTAATTTATTTATTAACTTATAATAATTATCAGTAATACATTCCACTAATATATAATTATTCATTCTTAAACTCCATATTATATACATTACCTGATAATAATAATTCATTTTTACTCATCTTTATTACTTTAAAATTATTACCTTTAATAGTTAATTTACTATTATTTATTATTATAACTAATATATTATCATCTAAACTAATTAAATCTTCATAATTATATAAATGAATATAATTATTATATATATTAATAAAATAATTCTTATCATATAAAAAATTAATTATATTATCTTTTATATGCATATTATTCACCTATATAAGTTTATGATTAATTTATTTATTTTAGTTATTATATTTTAATTCATTAATTCTTTCATCTACAATATCGAAAAAACGATAAACTGTTGTACAACTAAGAGATTCTGATGGTAAATGATTTTGATGAATTAAATGAACTTTATTAGCATTCTTTCTTGCTGTTTCTAAAGAACCATATTTACATAATTTTGAGTAAATAAACTTATCGTTCTTCTTATATTTATATTTTAAACCTGAGTTTTTAAAATAAGCATTCAATTTTTCCAAATACATTTTTCTATCCATCCCAGCATCTATATAATTAAAATGTAATAAAAACCAATATTCAATTGCTTCATTTGACCATAGAGGAATATATCCATTTCTTTCACACATTAACACTGCTTCATTAAATTCTTCATCATTAAAACTGTCTTTATCAAAAACAACAAATATTTTTCCGTAAGGAATAGTTGTAGTAACATATCTATCTATTTCATTTTGTATATTTTCAGCTGCTCGTACTAAAGAAGTTGTATTCATCCCTTTACCTTCAATTCTTACTTTTAATTTATAATCTTTGGGTAAATTTTTATTAATTTCAATTATTGCTTCCAAAAAATAATTTGGTTCAGTTTGCTTTCCTTCACATACTATAAGCCAGTTACTAGACTTTTGTTGTAAAATGTTTTCTTTTCGCTTTTTTCTCTCTTCTCTTCTTTTAATAAATAAATTGTCGCTTCCCATAAATTACCTACTTTTCTTCGTATGGAATAGCTCCAAATTGACCTGTTAAATATTTTTTTTCATAATCTGCATCTACTCTTAAATTTCTAAACTCTGATAAAGAATACAATCTTGAAATTCCTTGTTTATCTTTTTCAACTAAATACAATTCATCTCTTCTTAATTCATCACTATTAAATAAGAAAGTGGAATGTGCTGTAAAAATTAATTGAGCATTATTTTTATTAATACTTTTATCTTTATACATATTAACAATTTTTTTAAATAATAATGGATGAAATTTCGTATCTAATTCATCAATACATAATAAGCCGCCTACTTCTAAATTTAACAAAATAGTTGGTAAAATATTAAATATTTTAATCGTTCCATCAGATTCATTTTGTAAAGGTATTAAAATACGTTTCTTATTATCTTGAATATTCTGGTGAATTCCACTAATATTATATGATTTACTTCCAGATTCATCATCCAACTCATCAATTTTAATTCCAAGTAAGCATGGATCAAATTTTGTAATTATTTTTTGAAATTTATTAAAAAGTGAATTATCTTTATTAAAAATATCTATGCTATATTTAGTTTGAAAAACACTTTCATATTTAAAAGAAAATTTACTAATAAAATTAAAAATATCTCTTAAAATACCTTCTTCTTCTTTAATGGCAACATTACTTAAAATTAATAATTTATTAGTATTAATATTAGTATTATTACCAAATAAATCCCAAGTTTTTTTGTATTTTTCAAATGATTTACCAAAATAAACTTTTTCTTTATTTCTTTCAAAGATTATTTTTTGAGTTGCAGTAGATGTTGAAAGAAATTTCTTTTTATATAACCATTCTTCATCAAAACCATTTTTATTAACGGAAAATCCATATCTATATTCATAATCTTTTAAACAAATAGAAATTTCATATTCACTATTTTGTTTTATTGATTGATTACAAAAAATAAATGGAACAGTTGGTAAATCATTATTAATATCAATTCTACTTGATAATTTAACTATTTTAAACATAAAAAACAATGCTTCAAGTAAACTACTTTTACCAGATGCGTTTGCTCCATGCACTTCAATTAATGGTAAAATATTATATCCATTAATATTAATTGTTGAATCAATATGTCTTTTTTCTTGGGTAGCCATTAAATCAAGAATATTTTCTTCACGAAAACATTTATGATTCTTAAATTTAAATTGTAATAACATTACATAACACCTCTCATTTAAAAACATTTTATCACACTTTCTTGTTATTTTCCAACATTTTAAGAGATATTTTCTCTTAAAATATCGTTTTTTTATAATTATATGAATTATTTTAATAATTATTCTATTTATTTTTCTATATGATAAAATTATTTCTAACATTATATTTAATTATGTTGTTTCTCATTCTGACAATCGTGTTCATCGTTTTGGTGGTATTGAAACTATTTTTAAAAATCAAAAATCTAATGGCTTTTATTTAGAAAATACTGTTAATGCTTCTTTAAAATATTTTGAATCTTTATATTCTTTAATGTGTTCTAATATACTATTTCTTACTATTCTTGGTGCTGATTATTCGAAAAATTCTTCTTGTTATAAAAAAGTTAAAATTACTACTATGAAAATTTCTCATAATATTAAATCTAGAATTAAATCACTATTTAATACTGGTTTAACCCTATTTCATCTTGCTTATAATTCATGCGTTTATATCAGAATTCCCTTTAATTTGATTCTTTATGATGTTTAATTAATTATTTTATTTATACATTTCTTTAATTTCATTTGTTAAAAAGACAATATTTAACAAAATTGTTTTCATATTGTCTTTTTTTCTTTTTATTTAATAAATTGATTATCAATGTCATTTATTTTTTAATTTTTTGGTAATTAATCAATTTTTTTGAAATTTTATGTCTATTTTTACCTTATAAAATAGGTAAAAATTAGCAAAATCATTCACAATAGCACGCACATTTGCGACCTTTGAAGCCCTATAATTACTGGGCTCATTTAAAACTGTCCGTCAATCAGCCGATTGTGAAGGCCTGAGTTGTCGTTCCTGCCCCGGATATTGGTGCATCAGGGCTCAGATTGATAACTGCACGAAGGCCGTAACTGTAGTACACGATGTTGTTGTTCAGGTTGCCGTCCGAATACACGATCCACTCGAACGCATTGCCACTGTTGAAATTATACGGCGACATACAAGGAAGAGTGAAAAAAGCC
>CAZYXO010000067.1:0-5188 GCA_964651315.1 uncultured Muribaculaceae bacterium | reverse complement strand
GATTTTAATTTAACTAAAGTAGAATTAACAAATTGCTATAGATATGATTCTCAAAAAGTTGTTATGGAAGAATTGGATTTAAAAGATTATATAATGGGTGTTATGTATGGTGAGATTGGTAATTCATACAAAGATGCTGCAAAACAGGTAGAAATGATAGCAGCCAAAACATTTGCATTTTCAAGAGGTGGATATGATTCAGAAACAAAAAAAATATCAATTAAAAATTGCGTTGCAGATCAAGTATATTGTGATGTTAAAAATGGTTGTTATGAAGTTTATGAAGGGTTTTATGCAGGTATAGAATCTTATAAGTGGTTAACAAAAGTATCGTATGGTTATGAAGGAGAATTAGCAGGAGTTAAATACGGAACTTATAAACCAGCTTTATCTGAAGAAAAAATTGAAGAACTTGGAAAAGTTTATGATGAAATAGCTAATTATCTTTGGTTAGATGAAGATTTCACTGGTCCAGTTACAAAATTAAATTCTTCAAATTCTGTTTATTATATAGATAAAACTCAACATTACTGGCGAGATCAAGCAGAAGCAGGAAAAACTTACTTAGAAATTTTAGAAGGTATGGCTGACTCTGGTGTTGCTAAAGCAGAATCATATGCTGGAAAAAAATTATACGATTTAGCGACATATTGTCAAAGAATTGGTGGTGGAACTCTTGGAAATTATACCGGAAATAATTTTACAATAGAAACTGGGGACGCAAAATTTTTAACTCAAAGTGTAAAATCATATTTTGCAGAAAAAGGATTAACTCTTGAAGCATATAATAAAACGATTTATGATAGTGTTATTAGTTCAGGACCAGGAACGAGAAATGCTGTTGTTTCAGCAGCTGCATCATTAGTGTATTATCTATACGATAGTTATAAATTAAGGTTTCCATATACGATGCATGGTGGGCATGGACATTACATTGAAGGATATGATAAACTAGTAACAACTTATTACGGAATCGATCCAGATTGGGGAACTAAATTAAAAGGTTATGACGCAGGGAAATATGGAATATACTATTATTATGGAATGGATTGTTCCGCATTTGTTAACTGGGCAATTCATAATGCAGGATATAAAATGGGAAATCATACTTCTGGTACGTATAAAAATATTCCTGGTGTAAAGAGTTATTCAAGTAGTGCTGGAGATAGTAGTTATCATGGTCAACCAGGTGATTTGTTAGCACAAGATAATGTTCATGTAATGTTAATTGTTGGCGTGGACGAAACAAATAGACAATACTACGTTGCTCATCAAAATGGACGTAATAATGGATTATGGATTCAAAAACATAGTTTTGATTGGTCATCTTATTACTTAATAGATATGTCGGGATTTTATAATAATCCAGATAATGTAGTAACAGATTATTCAACAATATTTTTTGAAAAAACTTTAAAGTAAAAAGGAGAAAATAATGAAAAAAATTTTTATATTAATTCTATTAATCGTATTTATTACTGGATGTGATATTGATTATAATTTAACTATTGGAAATAACGTTTACGAAGAAATTTTGAAAATTATTCCAGAAACTATTGATGAAAAAAATGCGGTAGAAAACGACGAGCAGCCAATAAATTCTTTGAAAAGTGAGGTATTTCCATCTGAATCGTTAGAAAAAATACCTGGAATAGAATATTATGATATTAAAGATTATTCTAATCCTAATTTTTATCGTCAAATTAGTTATAGTTTTAATGATTATAATATTAATGATTCTAATATTATTAAAAGTTGTTTTCCATATATAAAAATTGAGAATGATACAAATAAAAAAATTAGAACAATTAATACTAACGGTGCTTTAAATTGTAATCAATATTTTGATTTTATTAATAATATAACTATCAACATTAATCCTAATTATTATAAAATAGTAAAAAGCAATGCAGATGAAATAACGCAAAATAAATTAGTATGGAACTATAATAAATCTAATTTTGAAAAAAAAACGATTTATCTAGAATACTATTATGATAAAATTAATGAAGAAGAGCAAAATAAAGCAGATGTATTCTTATATATTTTTGGGGGCATCATTGGTTTTATAACAATATTATTTGTTGTAATAAAAATTAAAGGAAAAACTAGATAATTAAGTAATTATATAGTATAATAGCATTGTTTAAAAAAAGGGAGAAATTTTTATGAAATTTAGAATAAAGAAGAAAGATTTTATTATATTTGTGGTATACTGTGTAATACTTTTATATTTATGTGCCATAATTGTTCTTAATTTTGCTTCATTATCAGCTGATGAAGGATTTTATGGATTACTTCCATTTAAAGCATTTACAGGTGCTTATTTACCTGTAACATTTTTGTTATTTATTATCATGCTTGTTATGGTTTTTTCAACAACTAAATCTTATATATTTCAAAAAGATGATAAATTAAAAGGTTTTGGTTGGACATTTCAAGAAAAAGAAGAAAAAGGTTATGCAAGAATGGCACGTGAAGAGGAAATTAAAAATGATAAAGGTATGGTTAAAGTAAAAATTACTGATACTGAAGCAAAATCTGGAGGAGTACCACTTGTAAATAATGGTAAATTTGCTTGGATTGATAATGGCGATTACCATAATATGGTTATTGGTTCTACTGGTAGTGGTAAAACAGAATGTTTAGTTAAACCAATGGTTAATTTCTTAGGTAAAAATGGCGAAAGTATGATTATAACCGACCCTAAAGGAGAATTATTTGAATACTCACAAAGTTTTTTAAGGGAACGAGGATATAATATAATTTTACTTAATTTTCGTGAACCATCAAAAGGTAATTCATGGAATCCACTTACAATGTCTTATAAATTTTATCAAGAAGGAAATATTGATAAAGCAACTGAGTTACTTGATGATATAGCACAAAACATTATTACTCCAGCCTCAAAAGGTCCTAGTAGTGGAGATAGTGCATTCTGGGATAATTCGGCAGCGGGATATTTCACTGGTATTGCGATGGGATTATTCCAAGATGGCAAAGAAAAAGAAGTTAACTTTAATAGTATCATGTATGTTTCCAGCGTTGGTGAAGAAAGATATGGTAGTAGTCATTATATAAATAAATATTTTGAATTTAAAGGCGAAGATAGTTCAGCATATAATTATGTTGCAACAACAATTACGGCACCAGATGCTACAAAAGGTGGTATAACTTCGACATTTAAAACTAAAATGCAAATGTTTACAACAAGAGAAGGGTTATCAGATATGTTATCTTATAGTGACTTTGATATGCGTAAAATAGGAACAGAGAAAACTGCTGTATTCTTACTTATTCATGATGAAAAGAAAACATATCATTCATTAATGACAATATTTATTAAACAAGTATATGAAACGCTAATTAGTGTAGCCAAAGAACAAGGGGGAAAATTACCTGTTCGAACAAATTTTATCTTAGATGAATTTGCCAACATGCCAGCATTAAAAGATGTTGATGCGATGGTCAGTGCTGCAAGAAGTCGTAATATAAGATTTACATTTATTATTCAAAACTATGCACAGTTAAATCAAGTATATGGTCCAGAAGTTGCCCAAGTAATACGTGGTAACTGTGGGAATTTAATTTATTTAATAAGCACAGAACTTGCAGCTTTAAAAGAATTAAGCGAAATGTGTGGAGAAGTTAAATCAAAAGATAAAGATAAAACTGCATCAACACCTTTATTAACAATTGCCGATTTACAAAAATTAAAATTATTTGAAGCTATCATTTTACGTTTAAGAAAAAGTCCTTTTAGGACAAAATTAGAACCTGATTTTAAAATTGATTGGGGAATTGAAAGAAAACCGGCAACTTATCCAGAACGCGAAAAACAAAAAATCGAATTATTTGATTTAAAAAAATATGTAACAGAAGAAAATAATAAAAGAATGATGGCGGAATTTGAAAATCGTAAAAATAATCCTGATGGAGATGATACCAAAATGGGTGGAGGACAATTTCCATTTAATCCATATGGAGGTTTTGCACCAAGAAAACCACAAAATATTCAAGGTAATCCATATTTAAATAATTCATTTAATCCTATGATGGGTGGAATGCCAAAACAAGTAAATCCATTTGATATGAATTTAAGTGAAATGGATATTGATGCTGCTATTAAAGATATTGATCGTAAATTAAAAGAACTTGATGAACAAGAAAAAATAGAAGCTGAAAAAGAAGCAAAACGAGTTCAAGCAGAAAAGAAAATAGAAGAACCTAAAAAAGATGATACAACCAAAGAAATTAAAGATGAACCAGTAATAGTTGATAGTGATTCATTAATAGTTGATGAACATTTAATAACTGATGACGAGTATTTCGATGATTTCTTTAACGACGATGATGACTAATCATCTTTTTTTTGTATGCATATATTATTATGTGATTATATGAAAAGAATTTATAAAAAAGATTATTATTATGGAATGGGTACACTAATTGATGTTGATGATGAAATAACATTTAAAACAAAAAATAGTAATGCCTTAAATATTTATTATGAAAAATTATTACTTCACTATAAAGAATATTTAAATATTAATCAAAGATATTATATTACTTGTAGTAAAGGTGTTAAAAGTGCTAAAGTAGTAAGATTATTAGAACTTTATGGATATGATGTCACTCAAGTTATAAATTAAAAGTGATTCATTATGTAAATAAAAATCATAAATAGATGAATTTTATGATTTTTTTTGTAAAAAAGTTTATAATAAGAATGTGATATATATGAATGAATTATTTATTAATTTAACTACGTTTGGAGCATTTGCTCCTGTGATAGCATGTTTACTTATAATTATTGAATCAATGATACCAATATTACCATTATTTGTTTTTATAACGATTAATTTTTTGTATTTTGGAACATTCTTTGGTTTTTTAATATCTTGGTTATGTACAGTAATAGGGTGTATGATATCTTTTACAATATTTGATAAAGGTATTAAAAATTGGTTTAATAAAAAAATTGTTAAAGGTAAAAAAGTAAAAAAATTAATGAAATTAATTGATAAATTAAGTTTAACTAAATTAGTTATATTAATGGCGATACCTTTTACACCAGCTTTTCTTTTAAATATTGCAGGTGGTTTATCAGATATTAAACCCACAAAATATTTTGTAGCATTATTAATTGGTAAAACATCACTTGTATATTTCTGGGGAATTATTGGAA
>CAZYXO010000066.1:0-5412 GCA_964651315.1 uncultured Muribaculaceae bacterium | reverse complement strand
TATTCTTATGGAAACATTACCAAGTATAATAAATAAAACAAATAAAAGAATAAAACAAAATAATGATGAAGCAACATATGCTTATAATATAAAAAGAGAACAAGAAAGAATAGATTTTAATAAAAATGGTAAAGAAATTATTAATTTAATAAGAGGATTAAATCCAAATCCTTATGCTAATTTTATCTTTGATAATAATGAAATGAAAGTAATTGAAGCCATATTTGAAAAAAACAATAGTGAAAGTGATAATGGAGAAGTAGTAGTGTTGGATAAAAATAATTTTGGTATTAAATGTAATGATGGAATAATTTACTTAAAGAAAATAAAACCATTTGGTAAAAAAGAAATGGATATTAAAGAATATTTAAATGGAATAAATAAAGAGAAATATTTAGGGAAGAATGTGAATTAAATGAAAGAGAATAAAACAACAGAAAGTACATTTAGTAAATTATGGAATAATAAAAGAACTCATGCCCTAATGGTATTAGGTGTTTGGTTTATCTTCTTTTTTGTAATTATATTACTCATGAATGGACTTAGTAGTAATCAAAGACCTAAAGAAATAATTCCACTGGAAACTAAATGGATAGAACTCAAAAAGAATAATTATAGTTTTGTATATCGTATTTCTATAAATAATGAAATATCTATTTATAGTGGAGAACAAAATGATAAAATAGTTATGGGTTTAAAAGATACTAATAGTGGGACTATGAAATATTATATTGATGATAATATATATTATAAAGTATTACTTGATAATTATGAAGTAATTGATAATGTATATGAAAATGTAGATATTAATTTAATAAATGTAAATTATATATATGATTTAATAAAAGATATTAGTGAAAATAAAATTGGTAATGTTACTACTTATAATTTAGATAATTATAGTATTGAAGTAACGGAAAATGATGAAATTATTACAAATATTAAAATTAATTTAGATGAAAGTATATATGATTTAACATTTGGTAATATTGGTAAAAGTACATTAAGTAGAATTGAAGTGACTAAAAGTGATGAATAATATATTTAGTTATACATTAGAAGATTTAGAAGAATACTTTTTGAATAATGGCGAAAAGAAATTTAAAAGTAAACAAGTATATAATTGGTTATATAAAAAAAGTGTATATGAGTTTGATAATTTTTCTGATATGAAAAAAGATTTAATTGAAAAATTAAAAAAAGATTTTAGTAATGAATTTATCGAAATTAAAAAAGTAGAAAAAGATCGTGATACAAGTAAATATTTGTTTAAATTAAAGGGTAATGAATTAATTGAAGCAGTACTTATGAAACATGATTATGGTAATTCGGTATGTATTTCTAGTCAAGTAGGTTGTAATATGGGTTGCTTGTTTTGTGAAAGTGGTAGAAGAAAAAAAGTACGTAATTTAGAAGTATATGAAATGGTGGAACAAATATTATTAATAGAAAATGAAATGCAAAATAAAATTAATAGTGTAGTAATTATGGGTATTGGTGAACCATTTGATAATTATGATAATGTAATTAAATTTATTAAAATAATAAATAGTGATTTTGGTTTAATGATTGGAGCAAGACATATAACAGTTTCTACTTGTGGAATTGTTCCCAAAATTAAAGAATTTAGTGCTTTAGGATTACAAGTTAATTTAGCATTATCCCTTCATGGACCTGATGATGAAACGAGAAATAAGTTAATGCCGATAAATAAAGTGTATAATGTGTGTCAAGTGATAGAGGCAATAAAAGAATATATTGCCATTACTAATAGACGAGTTACTATTGAATATGTTATGATTAATAATGTAAATGACAGTTTAGAATGTGCAAAAAAATTAGTTAATTTAATTAGAGGTATGAATGTCTATGTAAATTTAATACCTTATAATGAAACAACTAATATCGAATATAGAAGAAGTAGTGATAAATCGATGAAAGAATTTTACAATTATTTAGTTAATGCGAAAATTAATGTAACAGTAAGAAGAGAATTTGGACGTAATATATCTGCTGCTTGTGGACAACTAAGAAGTAAGGAGGAAAAGAATTGTTAACATATTATTTAACCGATACAGGAAGAGTAAGAAGTCATAATGAAGACTCTGTAACAATTTTGAAAAATGAAACAAATGAATACCTATTAATGGTTGCAGATGGAATGGGCGGACACAGAAAAGGTGAAGTTGCTTCAAGTATGGCAGTATCTGCTTTAGGTAAAAGATTTTTAAATAGTTCGACAATTGGAACAAAAGTAGATGCTTTTAATTGGTTGAAAGATACCGTTAGTGAAATTAATAAAAATATATTTGATTATGCCAAAGATAATCCTGATTCAGTGGGAATGGGCACAACTTTAGTCGTAGCAATTTTAACAAGTGATTATTTAGTTTTTGGGAATATTGGTGATTCATCAGGTTATGTTATGAAAAACGAAAAATTACATAAAGTTACAAAAGATCATACTTTAGTAAATTTACTTGTAACTGCAGGTAATTTAACAGAGGAAGAAGCCAAAATACATCCGAAAAAAAATGTTTTAATGAAAGCCCTTGGAGTATCAGAAAATTGTGAAATAGATATTTTTGATGTTGAACGAGGGATTGATGAAATCCTATTATGTAGTGATGGACTTACAAGTTTAATAACTGATGAACAAATAGAAAAAGTTCTAAATGAGGAAGATTTAACAATTGAAGAAAAAGTAGTAAAATTAATTCGTAAATGTAACGCAAGAGGTGGAACTGATAATATATCAATTGCTTATTTAGTGAATGAGGGTGAGGAAGAATAATGATATTAAAGGGGCAAAAAATTAGTGATCGATATCAAATAATTAAATCAATTGGTGAAGGTGGAATGGCCAACGTTTATCTTGCTTACGACACAATTTTAGACCGGAATGTTGCTGTTAAAATATTACGTGGAGATTTAGCAAATGATGAAAAATTTGTACGTAGATTTCAAAGAGAAGCATTATCTGCAAGTAGTTTAACCCATCCAAATATTGTTGAAGTTTATGATGTCGGTGAAGATAATGGAAATTATTATATTGTTATGGAATATGTTGAAGGAACACATTTAAAAACGTTAATTAAAAAACGTGGTAAATTATCTGTTAGTGAAACAGTCGATATAATGAAACAAATTGCTGATGGCATGAGCATTGCACATGATTCTTATATAATACATCGTGATATAAAACCACAAAATATAATGATACTTGATAGTGGTTTAATAAAAATAACAGATTTTGGAATTGCAACAGCACTAAACGCAACTCAACTTACCCAAACTAATTCAGTAATGGGTTCAGTTCATTATTTACCACCAGAACAAGCAAGTGGTAAAGGTGCAACTCTCCAAAGTGATATTTATTCAATGGGAATTTTAATGTATGAACTTTTAACAGGAACACTACCTTATAAAGGTGAAAATGCTGTTGAAATCGCTTTAAAACATTTAAAAGAATCACTACCTAGTATTAAAGAAGAATTACCGAATTTACCACAATCGATTGAAAACATAATTTTAAGGTCGACGGCTAAAAATCCGAAAAATAGATATAAAGATGCTAGAGAAATGTTCGAAGACTTAAGTACTTGTCAAAATGAAGAAAGAGTTGATGAACCGAAATATGTTTATAAATATCCAGAAATAGATTATGATGAAACACGAATTTTAAAAACTATAAAAAAAGAAGAAGAAAAAGAGAGTAATAATAATGATGAAATTGTTATTGCTAAACAGATAACGGGTGAGGAAATGAAAAAACAAAATAAATTATTAATTATTCTTGGAAGTATTTTTACTGGTTTGGTTGTTTTAATAACTTCACTTGTAATAATAATTCCGATGATTACGGAAAAATCACAAATAGTGGTTCCAGATGTTACTGGTTTAACTGTAAAAGATGCAGTTAGAAAATTGCAAGATGAAGGATTTGTTGTTGCTGATAAGCAAATTGAGCAAAGTGATAGTGAAATTGAAGAAGGAAAAGTTATTAAAACTAATCCAGTGTCTGGTAGTAAAAGAAAGAAAAATGCTGAAGTTACAATATACGTTTCCATAGGGGATACTAAAATACTTATCGAAGATTATGTTGGTAAAAACTTCTTGGAAATAAAAGGGAAGTTAGAAGCATTGGGTTTATATGTTTTGATGGAAAAACAAGATACAGAAGATAAAAAAATAACTGAAGGAACTATCATGCGTCAGTCAGTTGAAAAAGATACTAAATTATCAGTAGGAGATACAATTACACTATATGTTCCAAATATTACTAATAAATATCCAAACTTTACTGATGGAACTTATACTGTTAGTGATGTGGAAGATTTTGCAAAAGAATATGATTTAACTGTCAATGTAACGTATGAAGAAACTAACGAATATAGTAAAGGAACAATATTTTATCAAAGTAAACCTGAAGGATATGTAATTACTGCTAAAACTTCATTTACGATAAAAGTTGCAACTGAAATAACTACATCTGATGATGATTGTGAAGATGGACTTTGTTAAAAAGTCTTTTTCTTTGTTTAAAAAAGAAAACTGATAAAATACTAATCAGTTTTTACAATTTTTAATAATTTCTTTTACAGAATTCTTTAATTCTTTTACAGATTTTTCTTTTTTTAAACATAAACTAATAATTTTTCCAATACTTGTAAAATCTTTTTCTGTTAAACCACGAGATGTCATAAAAGGACTACCAATACGAATACCACTTGTTACATTTGGTGATAAAGTGTCATATGGTATAGTGTTTTTATTAACGGTAATATTAATTTCTTCTAATAATTTTTCAGCATCACTTCCATTTATTCGCATATTTGTAACATCGACTAAAATTAAATGATTATCTGTTCCACCAGTTATTACGTTTATGTCATTTTTAATTAATTCATTTGACAACGCTTGAATATTTTTTAAGACATTATTTTGATATTCTTTAAAACTTGGTTGTAATGCTTCATAAAAACACTGGGCTTTAGCAGCAATAATATGCATAAGTGGACCACCTTGAATGCCCGGAAATATTGCTTTATTAATTTTTTTTATTATTTCTTCGTTATTAGTTAAAATTAATCCACCTCTAGGACCTCTTAATGTTTTATGTGTTGTAGATGTTACAACATCGGCATATAAACAAGGATTATCGTGATAACCAGTAGCAACAAGTCCAGCAATATGAGCCATATCGACCATTAAATAAGCACCACAAGAATTTGCAATTTCTTTAAATTTTTTAAAATCAATAGTTCGAGGATATGCACTATATCCTGCAATAATTAATTTTGGTTTTTCTATTAAAGCAATTTTTTGAATCTCATCATAATCAAGTAAATAAGTTTCTGGATTAACATTATAACTAACTATTTCATAATCTATACCACTAAAATTAACTTT
>CAZYXO010000065.1:0-5538 GCA_964651315.1 uncultured Muribaculaceae bacterium | reverse complement strand
ATGGAGCAAACCCCTTTATTCTTTAGGTTTGCTCCATTTTACTGTCAAAGAAAAGTTACAATATCATTTTTATTAAGTCAATTAAAATTTACTTTATATCGTATGTTTCTCCAGTTAAATCTGGAAATACATTTACTTTTGTTTCAAATTCTTTATTATTTTCATTATTCATTTCAATATTCTTTAATGCTATATTTTTAAGTTCATCTACACTTGGTACAGTATTTTTTTCTACTTCAACTTCATTATTTATTTTTGGCATTTCAAATTGTTTTCTCTCACTAACATTTTCTTCTTTATTTACGTAAACCGAACTAAATAAATTAGGAGATGGTTCTGCAACTCTAGGTGAACTAATTCCCACATTTAAAGTTACATTTTCTTCTTTTATTACTGGCTCAACTCTTGGTTGTTCTATTACTTGTTTTTCTGTTTTAACTTCAATATCACGAATCTCTTGATCAATTGAATTAGCCAGTTTATCAAAATTAAAATTAAATTCTGGTTCAACATTTGTTTCAACAGGAATATCTACCTTACTAGCTTGATATCCAACTGGTTCTATTATTGGCTCAACACTTGGCATTTCAATTGGTTGTGCTTCAATAACTGGTTCATTTATAACTGGTTGTTCTACTACTATATTAACTGGTTCTTCTACAACTTTTTGTTCCACAACCGGTTCAATAATAGGAGTTATTTCCTGTGGTTTATTTTCCACAATAACATTTTCAACAACTTTGTTCTCAACCACTGGAGTTTGTACATTAACTACTGGTGATGTTTCTTTAAATGCATTTAAATCCTGTTTCTCTAATTCTCTCGTAGCCTCCAATTTTCTTTTCTTTTCATCTTTCTTACCAAAAAATAATACTATTAAAAACAATATAATTAAAAGTACTATTGTTCCTATAAGTCCATAAATAAAATATTCATTACTATATAGTTTAATTAAAAAACTTTTTACTTGTTCCATATCGCTCCACCTTTTACTCTATATTACAATAATACCATTTTTAAAATGGTATTGCAATAATTAATTTTTTCAAAAAAAAAGAATAAGTTAAATTATTCTATTTTATTGATAACGCATCATTTGACTCATTACTTGTTTTACTTGTTTTTGACTAGGTTTTCTTCCCATACTAGTCATCATCACTTCAATCATTTTTTCATTAATTGGAGGATTTTTCTTTAAATACTTTTGTAAAACATATCTTGCTACAAAGAATCCAATAACAAATCCTGCTATAAGACCTATAACAACCATTAATATATCTTGCCACATAACATTTCCTCTTTTCTTAACATTAGTTTACTATAAATTATATGTTTAAACAAGTAAAACTAATTATTCTATTTATTTTTAGTTATATTAATTACACTCGAAATAGGAATTATATAGTTTTTATTATCTAGTTTCATTAAAGTATCATAAAAGCAAATAATTCCACCTGTTCCTATTTCTTTTGTCTGCTCTTCTAACTTAATAAAATTTTTTATCATACTTTTTGTAGGTATTGCTGTTTTTTTAATTTCAAATGGATATAAAATATTATTTTTATATAGTATTAAATCTATTTCATTCTTTTCTTTATCACGATAGTAACTTATATTTGGTTTTATTCCACTAGCATTGTATGATTTTATAATTTCACTTATTATAAATGTCTCTAAAAAGTGTCCAGCATTGCTACTGTTCATTAAATCTTTACTTGAAGACCAATCTGCTAAATAACAAGCAAGGCCTGTATCCATAAATATTATTTTAGGCATGTGTGTAATTCTTTTTAATTCTGATGACATATATGGTGGTAGTAAATATACTATTCCTGCTGTTATTAAAATACTTAACCATTTAGTAGCGGTTGGTACACTTACCCCAGCTTCAAGAGCAAGATTCGAATAATTTAATTGTTCTCCAGTTCTTGAGGCTACACTAACCATAAATTTTTTAAATGATAATTCGTCTTTTATTTGAGTTAATACTCTTACATCCCTACTAATGTATGTATCTATATAACTTTGAAAATAAGCATTTCTCGATAACTTTGGATTAGTATAAAATTGTGGCATGCCTCCCATAAAAATGATATCAAAAATTTCTTTTACATCTATTTTGTTTTCACTTTTAAACTTCGGTGGTTGAAATAAAACATTATCGGTATTTTGTACAATCTCTCTATACGTAAAACTATTTAAACTTATAACTCCTACTCTTCCAGCAAGTGATTCACTAACATTTTTCATTAAATGAAATTGTTGTGATTCAGTAAGCCAATACTGACCAAATTTATCACTTTTATCTACATTTATTTTAATATATGAAAATAATCTTGGAGCATATTGAACTTCATCTATTAATAAAGGTGGCTTATGAATTTCTAAAAATAATTTTGGATCTTCATTTGCTTGTATTCTTAATACTTCATCATCTAACGTAACATAATCCATATTTTCTGGTTTTAATTTTAACAACAATGTCGTTTTTCCAACTTGTCTAGGACCAGTAACTAATAAAACTTTAAAAGTTTTATTAATGTTCTTTATCATTTCTTCAGCCATTCTCGGATACATATTAATTCCTCTTTTCTTCTTCAATTATATAATCACACTTTAAAAAAGTCAAGGTGTGCACTTTAAATTAGTCAGAGGGTACACTTTAAATTAGTCAGTTTTTTTAAATACTAATTAACCAAAAATAATCTTTATTTTGAAAATCACAGACAAATAAATTATTAAATATTTTTAAATCTTTTAAAAAAGTTGGTTTTATATAATTAGTAGTTAATTTCATATAAGCATTATTAACATATAATTTAGTATCTTCTGGTCGATATTTATTATATATAGAATGAATATTATTACTTACCAAATAATAATCATTATTCTTATGATTTTCATATAATATTTTTAATATTTTATCTTTATTGATAGGATTTACTAATTGTTCATAAAATTGTAAACCAATAGATACATTTTTCTTATCTAAATTATATATACTTTCCATTGTTTTATATAAATTATATGGAGTATCTTTTGTTAATATCAACATTTCTTTACTTATATTAAATATAAAAAAAGTTCGCATATTATCACCTACTCAATGATACTATGAAAACTTTAATTATTCTGTCGAACTTTCGATTATTTTTGCAATTTCTTTTTTTATTTTTTTTATATCTTTTATTTCTAACAAATTATTTAGCGTTCCAATTAATTCTTCTTTATTTATCATTTTTTCATAAGTTAGTAATTTATTTTCTACATTTTTTACTACTTGTCCTGCTCTACTTCTAGTAATATTACATATTTCTGCTATTTCACTCATCGAATAATCTTCTAAATAGTGTAGTGAAAATATTCTTTTTTCTTTTTCTGTTAATAGTTCATAATAGTGATTAAATAAATTTCCTAAATAAACATGATTATGCATCTTTATCCTCTTTAAATAAACCATAAATATAGTTTTCAATATCAAATTCTTGTAAATCTGTCATTTTTTCTCCTAGTCCAATAAATTTAACTGGTATTCCTACTTCTTCTTTTATTGCTAAAACTATTCCACCTTTACTTGTTCCATCTAATTTGGTTAATACTATCCCAGTTATATTAGTTATTTCTTTAAATGCAACTGCTTGTAATATACCATTTTGTCCAGTTGATGCATCAATTACAAGTAATGTCTCTTGTGGTGCATTCTCTACATGTACTCCAATTACTTTATTTATTTTTTCAAGTTCTTTCATTAAATTAATTTTATTTTGTAATCTTCCTGCTGTATCTACTAGTACTATATCGACATTTTCTTTCTTAGCTATTACTAATCCATCATATATTACACTTGATGGATCTATATTCATTTTCCCATGAAATAAACAACCAACTCTTCTTGCCCATTCTTCTAATTGAGTAACTGCTCCTGCTCTAAATGTATCTGCTCCAATCATCATTACTTTTTTACCCATATTTTGATATTTATAAGCCAGTTTAGCAATTGTTGTTGTTTTCCCAACGCCATTTACTCCTACCATTAGTATTACTGTTGGACCTTCTTCATTCATATTTATTTTATCTGATAAATAATCATCATTTACATATATGATAAATAATTCATCTACTATTACTTCTTTTAAATATGCGGTATCTTCTATATTTTCTTCTCTTACTCTACTTTTTAATCTTTCCATAAAAGACAACACTGTATTTATTCCAATATCTGCATTTATCAATAATTCTTCTAATTCATCATAATATTCATCATTTACTTTTGTATATTTAAACCCTAAAACATTTAATTTAGATACAAATTCTTTTCTTGTTTTTTCTAATCCTTTATCATATGTTTCTATTACTTCATTTTTTTCTTCTACTGTTTTTTTACCAAATATATTTTTAAAAAATCCCATACTTTAACCTCCCATACAAGTATTTTCATCTAAACTAACTTCATAACTATAATTATTTCCCGTTTTAATTTTTTTTATAGTTACACTATTACTTTTTTTACAATCATTTCCATCATCAACAAAATAACCTAACTCAATTAACTCACTAACTGTAAAGGTTCTAGCACAACTAGATGTAATATTATTACTATCACAGGCAACTATATTTAGTTTATCTATTGCATAAGTAATTGCACTATCTTTAATAGTTTTAATCATATCTTCATTTAATTTTTTTTTACTATTTTGCATAACACCTGAAACAGTTACTGTTGCCACAATTGCTATTATTCCTATTATTACTATTACTGCTATAATTTCGATTAATGTAAATCCTTTGTTATTCATTAAAATCACCAATTTTATTGTACAAAAATAAAAGCCTTTAGTCAAACTAAAGTCTTTATCTAATTCTAATTAATTCATTTTCTTTTAAACAACAAAATTCATTAATTTCTTTTGCCATATATTCTAACTGTTCTTTATTTTGAAACGCTGATTCATGTGATGCATTTTCTATAGTTTCAATAGTTACGTTGCTGTTATTACCAAATGCTTTTTCTATTTTACTATTATTTACTAATTCATCTTCTCTTGTTAACAACAATAAGGTTGGATTATTTATAGTACCCTTCTTACTTTTTTTCTGAGATACAAAAAATTTATGTAATATGGTTGGATTTTTCAAAATATATTTTATCATTTCAAGAGAACCACTGTTTTCAACTTTTATTTCTGATTTACTAAATTTAGTATATAATGCTGGATTTGCTAGTATTAAAGCAAGTGTTTTTTCATTAATACTTTCATTTTTTTGTAATTCTAATATTAAATTAGCACCCATTGAATGTCCAAAAAATTCTATAATATAAAAATTTTCACAATATTCTTTTACTTAATCATTTAGTCTTTTTAAAAAGTCACTATAACTTAAGTATTTATAATACTTGTAATAATCAATATAAATTAATTGCTTTTTTAAATCCATTAATCTTTCTTGTAAATTTCTTACATTTTTATTTTCTGGTGTAATTCCAAATAAACCTAATATTGGTATATTATTTTCCATAAAACCCCTCATTTGTGAACA
>CAZYXO010000064.1:0-5612 GCA_964651315.1 uncultured Muribaculaceae bacterium | reverse complement strand
GCACCAGAATGATAGTTACTCGAACTTCCCGTAAAATAAAGATGTTCGACGATTTATAAAGAACCCCGTTGTTTTTTTAACAACTGGGTTTTGCTATCTGCTGGAAGAAAAAAATAGTATGTGGCAAAAAAATGACAATAACCGTTTAGTTAAAGAAAAAAATAGAAATATGTAATAAAACTACCCCTAAAGGGTAGTATACAAACTAAATAAAAATCATTATACTTACAGTATGATATTTTTTCAACAAGTACTTTTAAGGAGGTGAAATATGAAAAAGATATTAATGATGATTATGGTGTTAGGTTGTGGAATGATACTTATGACAGGTTGTGATAGTAAACAAGAACCAAATGGGTCTGAAAATGGCTCATCCACTCCTGGAACAAACACTCCTGATTCTGGAAATAATTCTAGCGATATTATTACAGGTGGAGAAACTGGAGTAGCAGCACCTTCTATCGTTATTTTGCCTACAAATGTGAAGATGGAAATCTCTATGGACGGAAATCTTGATCAGACAACCATTAAAATTGGTAATGATTATTATACCAAAGATCGATATGGCGATGAAAAATATTTCAAGCAAAATGCAGATGACCAATGGGAAAAATATGAAAAAGAAGATGGTACTTGGAATCAAACCGAATATTACGATTATGATGAAGTAATTAATGAATGCTTTAACAATGTCGGCAGATATAATGATATGGGTGCTGACTTATCTTCAACAGGTCGCTCAAAAGTTATTGCAGGAGTAAATACTAAAGAGTACAAGTATGTCTTAAATGGTACGGATTTATTCTGTTGGATATCTGATGGTGGAATATCCTTTAATCATAATGACTTAACTATCATAACCCTTTGGAATACATCTGTATCTTCATTTGGATTTGATACACCGTAAATCAATAACTAATTCAATTATTTTAAAAATTAAAAATTATATGATACAACAATCATATTAAAAGAAAGGAAAGGAAAAAATATGATAAAAAATTTAAAAAGTCTAATGGTAGTAGCATTTACATTTGTGTTATTACTAGGTTTAACAGGATGTGGAGAACAAAAAGAAAATAACAATGATGGGACACAAGGAGGAAATCAACAGCAAGGAGAAACTACAGGTGTTGCATGGCCATCTAATGAATATACTAATTTAATACCAAAACCAGAAGGAGCAACAATCTATGATGAAAAAGCTGTTGATAATGATTACTTTGGTGGTCATAACATTACTTTAACAGATTGGACAATTGAAGAATGTAAAGCATATGCAGAAAAACTTAAAGAAGCAGGATTTACTACACCGGGAACAGGGATGAAAGATGTTGTTGTTACTGATAATGGTAATATGTATTCATTTGGTGCTAAAAATAGTGATGGTGTTTATGTAACTGTTGGTTCGTTTAGTGGAAATAACAGTGGTAGTATTTCTATTCAAGTTACTAAAGAATAAATATTAAATTAGCAGTATCTTAATTTGATACTGCTTTTTTTAAATATCGAAAGTAGGATGATAAAAAACCACTTACAACTTATAATCATATTCAAGGGCAACAAACAAATCGCTGCTCGCTTTGTTTGAAAGGTTTTAGGGTATTATAGCAAGGTATTAAAAGGTTATTAAGTAAGGTATTGTTTATGTAATACTATAAATAATTTAATAAAAATAGATAACTAAAAATACTAAAATTTTAATTCTAACATGATATGTCACACAAAAAGTTGTAAAAAAATTACAAATTACATTAGTAGTTTGTTTTTTTCTTATATGTAAGATATAATGTAAAAGAAAGAAGGAAATAAAATGTTTGATGAAAATGGTATTACTAAAAGAATAATTAGTGAAGAAAATTATAATTTTTTAATATATTGTAAAAATAATGATGGCGAAATAGATAAAATTCAAGAATATATTAAAAAACAAAATTGGAATTATGGATATTTAACTTATGAACAACTTTATACATATCTAATAAATGTAATATTAGAAGTATGTAATACAAATCAAATAACTAATATATTAACAAATGAAATAAAAGAATGTTTTAAACACAAACAATTTAAAAATTGGCCGAATATGTTACCAATAGATTATGAAGATTTATGTAAAATGTTAATAGTTAAATTACTTTTATTACCTGTTAGAAAAAATATAAATGGTGAAAGTGTTGATTTATATTTAATTGAAAAAAATGGGGAAATAATGACTATAAATAACTATAATCACTTTAATAAAACAGAAAACAAAAATATTAGACAAAAAGAATTATAAATTATGAAAGTAATATTTTTAGATATAGATGGTGTTTTAAATACAATTAATACATTTAAAAAAAGATATGAATATTGGCAAAAAACAAATATATGGACTTTAGAAATAGATGAATTTAGAGTAAAATCTTTAAAAGAAATCGTTAATAAGACTAATGCTAAAATTGTTTTAAGTTCATCATGGCGTTGTTTTTGGAGTTTAGAAAATGAAACGTTAATTCCCCTAAATGATAAAGCAAGAGAATTTACTAATTTATTAAAAAAATATAACTTAGATATTTATAGTATTACACCTTATGATAAAAATCGAATTAGACAAAAAGAAATAAATCAATGGTTAAATAATCATAATGATATTGAATCATTTGTAATACTAGATGATGAATCTTATGATTTAATGGGCTTATCTGAGTTTAATTAAAACTACTAAAGGTTTAGGTGAAAAACAAATAATAAATGCAATTAATATATTAAATAAATCTAATGATTTAATAAGGACTAAAGGGTTTACACAAATGTAAGAAATTATTAATTATCTTACTAAAATGTAATTTATCGTTTATATAAAAGTTATTTTCAAAAGTAATTAAGAATTGATTTACATTTTTTTAATTTCCAGTATAATAATGAAAAAGGAATGAAATGTATGGATTTTACGAATAAAGTAGTTTTAGTTACTGGAAGTAGTAGGGGATTAGGTAGAGAATTAATTAAAGAATTTGCTAAATATAAAGCAAATGTAATTATTAATTATAATAAAAGTGAAAAAGAAGCAATTAGTTTACAACAAGAAATAGAAAAATATAATATTAAATCAATTATTATAAAAGCCGATATTAGTAATGAAATTGAAGTTAAGAATATGATTAAAGTAATTATTAATAAATTTGGTTTTATAGATATTTTAATAAATAATGCAAGTATTGCCAAAGATAATGATATATTAAAAAAAAGTGTTGCAGAATTTAAAAGTGTTATTGATACTAATTTAGTAGGTACTTTTATTGTTACAAAAGAAGTTAGTAAATTTATGTATGTAAGAAAACAAGGGAAGATAATTAATATTACAAGTACTAATGGAATTGATACTAATTATCCTGAAAGTGTTGATTATGATGTATCAAAAGCAGGTATTATTTCTTTAACTCATAATTTTGCTATAAAACTAGCACCATATATAAATGTTTTCGCAGTTGCTCTTGGTTGGATGAATACAGAAATGAATAAAGATATGGAACCTAATTTTAAAAAAGCAGAACAAGATAAAATATTATTACATAGATTTGCAGAACCTCAAGAAATTGCAAAAACTATTGTTTTTTTAGCAAGTGATAATGCAAATTATATTAATAATACAGTAATAAGAATCGATGGTGGAACAAAATGATTACTAAAAAAGAAATAAATGAAGCACTAAATCAAACAAAAGATATTTTTAATTATTATGATGATATATGTTTTATGAATAGTGAAAAAGTATTAAATGCCTTTCATAAATATAATGTATCTTATAGTGATTTTGAAGGTACTACGGGATATGGTTATAGCGATATCGGTAGAGATAAAATAGAGCGTATTTATAGTGAAATATTTGGTGGAGAAGATGCTATTGTTAGAAAAGAAATTGTCAGTGGAACTCATGCTATTTATATAATGTTATCAGGAATAATAAAACAAAAAGATAAATTATTAGTAATAAGTGGAACACCATATGATACAATTCATGAATCAATTGGTATTAAAGAAAATAAAAATTCATTGATTAGTAATGGTATTATTTATGAAGAAATTGATTTATTAAGTAATGATTTTGATTATGAAAAAATTAAATTAAGTATTGAAAAAGAGTTACCAAAAGTTATTTATATTCAAAGAAGTATTGGCTATAGTTTACGTGAAAGTATTGATATTTTAAAAATGGAACAAATAGTAAAATTTATTAAAAATATTAATAAAAATATAATTATAGCAGTAGATAATTGTTATACAGAATTTGTGGAAAGTAAATCACCTTTAGAAGTTGGATGTGATTTAATAGTTGGTTCATTAATTAAAAATTTAGGTGCTGGTATTGTACCAAGTGGAGGTTACATAATTGGTCGCAAAGATTTAATAAATGATATTAGTGAGAGATTATATGTTCCAGGGCTTGGTAAAGAAATAGGACCATCATTAAATATGAATAAATATATTTTACAAGGATTATATAATGCACCTAGCGTGGTTAATAATAGTTTAAAAACAGTAATTATTGCTAGTTTATTATTAGAAAATAATGGTTTTAAAGTTGAGCCTAAATATAATGAAAAAAGAAGTGACATAGTAGAAAAAATATATTTAGAAAATGCCGATAATTTAATTAAATTCGTAAATTCTATTCAAAAGTATAGTGCAATTGATAGTAATTTTAAAATTATTCCTGATGATATGCCAGGATATGATTCAAAAATTGTTATGGCCTCAGGTTCTTTTATAACAGGTTCGAGCATAGAATTATCATGCGATGCTCCATTAAGGGCACCTTTTGTGGCTTATCTACAAGGAAGTATTACTTTTGAATATGGTTTAATTGCTATAATGAATGCCATAAATGAATTAAAAAAATAGGAGGATATATGGAAAAACAAACAATAATGGTGGATATGGATGACGTACTTTTAACTGGAGGCTTCTTAAAGTTATTAAATGAATTCTTAGGAACTAACTATGAAATGAATGATTTTAAAAATTTTTATATGCAAAACATTATTCCAAAAGATGAATTACATAACTTTTTTAACTTTTTCTTTCAAAAAAATATGTATGATTATTGTGAATTAGTACCATATTCTTATGAAGTATTAAAAGAATTACAAGTTTATTATGATATTTATATTGGAACTGCATATTTATTTAGAGAAGATTTAACTAGAAGTGCTATAATGCCTTATTATAAACATTTATGTTTACAAAAACATTATCCATTTATAAAACCAGATCATTATATATTTATTAATAATAAAGGTTTATTGCAAACTGATGTAAAAATAGATGATCGAGATAAAAATTTAGAAAATGCTAAAATAAAATTATTGTTTACTGCTTTTCATAATATTTATCAAACAAAAGAAGAACTAGATAGTAAAGGTATAAAAAGAGTAAATAATTGGTTAGAAGTAAGAGAAAGATTATTAGAAAGATAATCTTTTTAATTATAAGAAAATATATAAAAAAATAAGTGAAAATTCTGAATTTCGCATTTTCGTACATTTGTTCTCTTGCAGGGAGGGGGTATTTTTTATATAATCTTTAGTTTTGCAGCAAAATCTTCTGAGATATTATAAAAAAGGGCTTAA
>CAZYXO010000063.1:0-5613 GCA_964651315.1 uncultured Muribaculaceae bacterium | reverse complement strand
GGTGGCGATGGCGCTGAAATAATTTATGCTTTACGAAATAATTCCAATTTATCGCAACGTATTGCAACAGAACTTGCTAAAACAGATCAAAATGTTAGAAAATATTATCAAAGAAGATTACCAAGTAACCCATCACAAGATTATTATTTTATAATGCGAGATACACCAAACAATGAAACAATCTTGATGGAATATGGTTTTTTAGATAGTCCTAATGATGATGTAACGCAACTTAAAAATAATTATCGTGATTATGCCGAAGCAGTAGTAAGAGCACTAGCTGGTTATATCGGTGTTCCATATATTGCACCAGAAGATAGTGGCTTATACACAGTAGTTAAAGGTGACAGTTTATACTCAATTGCCAGAAAATTTAATACATCAGTTAATGAAATAAAAGAATTAAATAATTTAACTAGTAACTTATTAACTATTGGCACAACTTTAAAAATACCAGGAATGGAAGAAACAATAGTTGAAGATGTTTATACCGTAAAAAAAGGTGACAGTTTATATTCTATTGCTAATAAATTTAATACAACTGTTGCTAAATTAAAAGATTTAAATAATTTAACTAGTAATACATTAAGTATTGGTCAAATTTTAAAAATTAATGAAGATGAAGAAATATCTGGAAATGAATATATTGTAAAAAGTGGTGACAATTTATATGCAATTGCGAGAAAATATAATATTACTGTAGATGAATTAAAAAGAGCAAATAATTTAACTAGTAATACATTAAGTATTGGTCAAAAATTAATTATTCCTACTAATGATGATATAGATTACGAAACATATACTGTTGTAAAAGATGATAATTTATATTCTATAGCAAGAAAATTTAATACAACGGTTAGTGAATTACAAAGTTTAAACAATTTATCAACCAGTTTGCTATCAATTGGCCAACAACTATTAATTCCTAAAAAATAACTTTAAAATGTTATTTTTTTAATATATTTATTTATTCTTTTATGGTAAAATTATTTTCGAGGTGTAAAGATGTCAAAATATTTAGATAGTTTATCAACAGAAAAATATCAAGAATTAGAAAAAAAATTATTAAATCAACAAAATAGTAAATGTTATATTTGTATGAAAACAATTAATTTAGATTTACAAACAACTAATATAGATCATATTAAACCACTTGCAAATAATGGAAAAGACGAAGAAAATAACTTTGCTTTAACTCATGAACATTGCAATAAATCAAAATTAGATGCTGACTTAAGAATTGCTAGAGTTCTTTCTTTGTTAGAAGAGATTAAACATAACGTTGAAAGTAAAAATGAAACTTCATCATTAAAAGATATTTTAGAGTATTATGATGGAAGCAAATATAAGTTTAAGTATAGTATATCAAATAATACATTAACCTATTCATTTTCTGAACTTAATGATAATAATATTTATAGTGTTCCAATATTTACTGATTTATTATCCAAAGAACAAACTGCTTTTATTGAAGTCCCAATTGCTTATTTATATCATGATGAATTAATTAATCCCCGTGGAATTAATAACAGTGTTAGTAAACTAGTAAAAGAATTTTATAAAGGAAATCCACAACTACATTTAAGTTTAGGAAGAATTGATAATGGAGTTATAAAAATATTTGATGGACAACATAAAGCAGTAGCACAATTATTACTTGGAAGTAGAAAACTTGTTATTCGATTATTCATAAACCCAGATGTTGATAGATTAATTGAAACGAATACAAATGCCGGTAGTAAATTAAAACAAATAGCATTTGATAAATCAATTGTAAGACAACTTCATACAACATTATATAATGAAAGAATTAGAGAATATCAAAAAGCCCATAACTTGAATGATGACGATTATTCTTTTTCTGAACAAAATTTAGTAGATTATTTTAAAGGCGATAGAGGTAATATTAAAAGTTACATTATCAATAGTATGAAGCATCAAGTAACTCATAGTTCAAATAATCAATTATTAAATTATATTGACTTTGAAGGAAAAGGTAAAGAATTACCAATATCTTATAGTTCATTTGAAAAAACATTTTTATCTTTATTTATTAATTCTAAGAAAATATTATCTTTACCAATTAATTATCGTGAAGATGAAGGGGAAAATCCAAGATTATTAGAGCATGATCAATTAGTTAATTTATGTAATATAATTGCGGAAGAAATATATATTAATAAGTTTTCAATTGAAACTGGAGTTTACAAAATCGAACAAAAAATTAAAGATGGAAAAGATAGTGATATTACAGATGACCACATTATGTCTTTTAGAATTAGTAAAGAAGAAATAATGGTTAATTGGTTAAAATGTATTCAACAAGTAATAAAAGCATATTTTTCTAATACTGGTATTTTATATGATGAAGAATGTTTATTTCAACAGAAATTTCCAGATCAATTATGGAATAATATAAGAAATTTTGTTAAGAATTTATCTGAATTGCCATTATGGCGAAATAGAGCATTAGCAACAACCATATTTGCTGGTAAATCAAATTATGAATATTGGGCTTTTATATTTCGTGAAGGTAAAACTCAAGATGGCGTTGAAGTACTAGCACAGCCAATAAATTATATAGATATGATTCGTTATTAAGAAAATAAAAAAATAACATTTGTTACTAAATGTTATTTTTTTAATGTAACTCTTTACATATTCCTGGATCTGGTTTGTAAAAGCAATGATTTTTATATCTGCCTGATAAGGCCTGACTATACCATTCTTGTTTACACGATTCATTTGTTTTTGGAGCGTAAAACCATAAAGCATTTGTTGCTGGATGGTAATATTCCCCATTTAGCACTCTTTTAGCTAAACCTTTTTCAAAAGTTGTACTACTTCCTTGAAATAAACTACTTCTAGTCCCTACAAATTGATTAGGTTGAAAAATCGCTTCATAAATAGTTGTAATATCTCTAAAAGTTAAACAATCAGCAAGTGCCCTATTTACCACAACATTTCCCACCATCAGCATTCCTAAATCTCCTTCATTTAAGGCTTCAGCACGCATAATTCTTGCCAGTAAATCAAGTTCTTTTGTCGTATAATTAATAAGCATAAAATACCACCTATGATATTCTATGCTTAATTTTATTTTAATAACCTAGTTTAGCAAATATCCATTTTGTTGCTCGTTTTAATAAATCATACATATAAACTGAACAAAACATTAATATTCCAAATATCGTAATTATTTTTATATCAAATTGACTGATATTAAAGAAATCTGGTAAAAAGAATACTGCATATGAGAAACCAAATAATAAGCCAAAGTATAAAAATCCTCGTAAATAATTAAATGGTCTACATATTTGCAACAAGTAAATAAATCCAGTTGCAGCAGTTAGTAGAACTGAACATGTTGATAATGTTGCTTCATCTATTGCAAAAGCATATTTAAATAACATTACAATGCATATGTTGATAACAACTGTTAAACTAACAGGTATACTATTTCGTAAAATATTAACAAAGAAATTCCCTTTTAATCGTTTATTGTTAGGTTCGAGTGCTAATATAAAGGATGGAAAACCTATTGTAAAAAATGTTATTAATGTTAATTGTATTGGTACAAAGAAGTATTTTTCCGATAAGAATAAACATAGGATTATTAATAAACAAGTATAAATAGTTTTAACTAATAAAAGTGATGCTGATCTTTCAATGTTATTAATTGTTCTTCGTCCTTCACCTACTACATAAGGCATTGAACCAAAATTAGAATCTAATAAAACTATTTGACTAACATTTTTAGTAGCATCACTTCCACTGGCAAGTGCTACACTACAATCGGATTCTTTTAACGCTAAAACATCATTTACTCCATCTCCTACCATTGCAACTGTATGACCTAAAGCCTTTAATTCTTTAATAATCTTTTGCTTTTGATGAGGAGTTACTCTACCATAAATATCAAAATTTTCCACAATATTTTTAATTTCATCATCACTAATTGTTGTCATATCAACACCCTTAGGATTATCAAATCCAACTTTTTTAGCAATATTAGAAACTGTTAAATAGTTATCTCCACTAATTAATTTTAAAGTAACACCTTGTTTTTTAAAGAATTCCAAAGTTTCGGTGGCATTTTTTCTTATGACATCATCAATCAATAAAAAGCCCATTATTTCTAAATCACTAGGTTTTTTACTAATTTTATCTTTGGTTTTAGCAAGCACTAAAGTTCTATATTCACTTTCATATTCTTCAACTTCTTTTATTTTTTCCAAAACTTTTTTTTCAAGTAAAAACTCAGGTGCACCTAAATAATAACTATATCCATCACTTAAATTAACTGCCGAAAACTTTCTTGCTGATGAAAAAGGTAAAACTTCTAAAGCATCACAATCAGACTTAAAATATTTATCTTTAATTGCAACCATTGTTGGACTTTTATCTTCTAAACAGCCACAAAAATTACTTAAAACTTCTTCAATATCATTTATTTTTGTATTCTTAAATGGCACTACTTTTTCCAAGTTCATTGTACCTTCTGTAATAGTTCCAGTCTTATCTAAACAAATAACATCAACTCTAGCAAGTGTTTCAATACAATATAATTGTTGAACTAAAACGTTATATTTTGATAATCTAACAATACTAACAGCCATAACTGAACTAGTTAAAAGCACTAAACCTTCAGGAATCATACCAATAAGTGCTGCAACTGTTGCAAAAATTGAATCTACTATACTTCCAGTAATTCGATATTGAATAAACATCAATAACATTCCTAAAGGTATAATAATTACAGAAATAGTTTTTAATAATTTAGTAAATGTATTTAGAATTACCGAATTAATTTCTTTAACATACTTTGCTTCACTAGATATTTTGGAAATATAATTATCTTTACCTACATTAATTACTCTACCAATAGATGAACCACTTACAATAAAACTTCCCGATAATAAATGATCCCCTACTTTTTTGTAAATAGGATCCTGCTCACCAGTAATAAACGCTTCATTTACCTCTACTTCACCATCACAAATAATACTATCAACTACTACTTGATTGCCAATTTTATAACTAATAATATCATCCATAACAATTTCATCAATATTTATTTCCGATATTACCCCATTTCTTATAACGCTTGCTTTAACACTTGCAAGTACTGACAATTTATCAATAGTTTTTTTACTAACAATTTCTTGAATAATACTTATAATTGAATTACATATTATTACTCCCATAAATAAACAATTCTTTAAAGATGTTAATAATTGTCCACTGAATAAACCCGCAAATATTATTAAACCACCTAATACAATATTTAAAAAATTAAAATAAGTAAAAAAATTATCTTTTACTATTTGCTTAACAGTCTTAGTTTGTGGTTGATTATTATAGTTTACAAAACCTTTATTAACTCTATCTCTAACTTCATTTGTATTTAATCCTGTTTTAATATTTATTTCATTATTATCCATAATACACCTACTTCAAATAAAATTATAACAAATATATTATGAAACTACTAGATAATATTAAACTCTTGTGATATAATAATTTCGTTCTTAGGGGCGTAGTTAAATGGTATAATAATGGTCTCCAAAAGAGTTAGACAGGGTTTAACTTTTAAAAGACTAAAATGCTTAA
>CAZYXO010000062.1:0-5925 GCA_964651315.1 uncultured Muribaculaceae bacterium | reverse complement strand
GAGCAAACCCCTTTATTCTTTAGGTTTGCTCCATTTTACTGTCAAAGAAAAGTTAATAATATCAAATCTATATTTGTTAATCAACAAAAAGATTATAAAATTTTTGATTAGTTGTAGTACTTAAAATTGTCTTTCTTGGCACTTTAAATTTATTAACGTTTTGTTTAGCATATCCATTAGTACTTGCTTGACCAACAAAAGCCATTGTAAATCCGGCTTCTTTTAATAAATTGATTGCTCGGTTATTCCAATCATAAAATGGATAAGCAAAATATTTACTACCATTTATCTTTTCTTGACTTGTTCTTAAATCTTTTAAAATATCTTCATCACTTTTACAAAGAATGCCTCCACCTTGTAGTCCATAACCTCTGCATTCACCACTATTGTGCATATTATCTGTATGACTTTCTAGTTTTAAATATGGACTTTCAAATTGACTAAAATCTGTAAATCTGCCCGTAATAACAAATAATGTTGCATACATTTCGTATTTTGCTAATAATTCATAAGTGATATCATCAATATAACCATCGTCAATGGTGATAGCAATTGAATTTTTTGGTAAATTTATTTTTCCATCGAAGAACATTTCTAATTCATAAAGTTGTAAACTAAAAAAATTACTATCTTTTAAATATTTTAAATGTGTTTCAAATTGTTTTTTGCTATTACATATAACTTGGGTGCATTTTCTTGTTTCAGGGTCATATATATAATGATAAGCAAGAGTTAATATTTTTGTTGCTTTTGTACTCGTTGAATTAGTTACTTTTGTTGTTTCTTTAATATCATCTTTCTTTATATAATAAAGATTATTATTATATTCAATACCATAATAATCTTTTTCTTTAATTATTATTGGAAATGTAAAACTATTATTTATTGTATAAATTAAATTTTCTTTTTCATCATAAAAATTAGTTATATCATTTGTAATTATATTTTCATTGTATGGAATATAATTTTTATATCTTTCGTTTTTAAATATAATTTCATTAGATTTATCAACCATATCATATTTAATAAATAAATCACTATCTTTTATAGGAAATATTCTAGTATTATCTTTAATAGTTTGTTTTTCTAAACTAATTAGTGTATCTTTTTTTATTTTGCCAACTATTTTATTATTTTTATCTAATAAATCAGTATCTTTGTTTACTTTAACAATTTCATTATAATGTTTTTCGATATCTTTAATAGTTATTTTATTAGGAAGAAATAAGTTATTATCATCATTAGAGTTATTTAGTTTGTTATAAATTAAGTAACTTATAATGCTTATAACTAATAAAATAATTATTGTTAATAAAACTTTCTTTTTCATTTTTTACCTCTTTATTAAGTATATCATTAATTAGATATATTTTCACAAAAATTTCATAAAAAATTGCTATTTTTTAATAACAATTTTTATATTAGGAAATGCATTTAATAAACGATTATAAAGACGTTTATATTTCATTTTAACTTGTTTATTAATGTATTCACTTATCTTTTCAGTTGAATCACCATATTTTTTTAAACTATTTCTTATTTTGTATATTATTGGAATAGATATTGATAAATCTATAACGTATAAAACTACCAATATAAAAATTATAATAATCTGTGTAGTTTGTGGTACCAAATTTATAATTCTGATAAAAAATGGATTCACAAATAGTAATAATAGTAAACAACCTGTACCAAATAATAATAAATTGAATAAACAAACTCTACCATTTAAATTAAATTTATTATTTGAGTAATCCCACCATCTTGCATGAAATAATTTTTCCATTAAATATCCAGTAACATATTCAACAACTGCACATATTATCATTGCTAAAATAAATATAACAATTGGTTTATCTAAAAATCTATTTAATAACAATGTAACAAGTACAGCACCAGTTCCATATACGGGACATACTGGACCAATTAGAAAACCACGGTTAATAAACTTTTTATTAATTATTAAATTTCCAATAGTTTCCATAAACCATCCAACAAATGAATAAATAAAATATAGTAAAATAACAGTTTTTAAATTCATAACTAATCTTCCTTAATATCAATGATTTTTTTCGCGGATTTTTTAAATGATTTAATAATATTATTAATATCTTTTTTAATTATTGACATATTTATTATGTCCATTAATGCATAAATTATTATAATTAGTCCAGTTATGCTAGTAATTGCTTTAACACTATTTGTTGGTCTTATCACTAAAAAGAATCCACATATAATTGTTAAAATTGCAATAACAGTTGTTATTATATAATTGGTATGATTTTTATCTTTAATAAATTCTGATACACGAAATTTTACAACTCCACTAATAATGAACCAAATACCTAGAATAATTGGAATTAAATAAGATAAAGTTGTTGGATAAAATATTAAAAATAAACCAAATACTAAAGTTAAGATTCCAGTTATAGTTCGATAATCAATGATTAATAAAGTAGCACCATTAATAATTAAAAATGCAGCTATAGTATAAGTAATAATTGTCATTGATGTTTCAGGTCTTAATGTTAAAATAAGTCCTAGAATAATAAATAATGCACTTATAAGAATTGAGGAATTAATAAAACGATTAATTTTCTTAAGCATTTATTATTCACCTCACTTTCTATATTTAATATAACACAATTAATTAATTTATTATATAGACAATGATAATGTTTTGTATAAAAAAATCCTATCTAAAAGGATTATTTTCTTCATGATTCATAGCAGCTATTGGTAATTTTGGATGTAATCCATCATTATTAACCGAATAAGGATTTTCAAATTTTGCAGCATTTGTATTTTTGTTTACAAAGTATTCGTTTTCTTTTTTTAATGATGCTAAAGCATTTCGATAGTAATTGTAAAATATTGGTGAAACATCATTTGCGTCAATAATCATAGATTGATTATCTCTTGCTACATCACGATTAAATAAAGTTTTAGCTATTTCAAAAGCAGCAGCTTCCATTATTTGTTCATTCATAAGTTTTTCCTTCTATTTTAATATTAAAGAAAAAAAGAGTTATTTGCAAGCAAAAAATAATAAAATTATTAAATTAGACATATTTCTTTTAAATTTCACAATTATGATTACAAATGTGTTATAATAAACTTAATTTAACAGGAGGAATTATAATGAAAAATAATGTGTTGAAAAGAATGGGCGCATACATAATAGATTTAATGTTAGTGGTATCAATATCATCTGTAATATTTTATTGTGTAAGTTACATAAAACCAGTAGCAAAATATTATGAATCATATAATAATTATTATAAACAAGCAGAAACATATTTGAAAGAATTTCGTGATGAAAAAATAACTCAAGAAGAATATAATGAATTAAAAAAAGATTTGACATATAAACTAGATAAATATAATGTTGTTGCTACATCAATATTATCAGCAACAATATTAGGATATTTTGTAATCTTTGCATATTATAAAAATGGTATTACATTTGGTAAAAAAGTTTGTAAATTACAAATAAAAAGTGATAATAATAAAAGAGTTACAATGTTACAATTATTTATCCGTTCAATATTTTTATATGGATTACTTAATAATATAAGTAAATTAGCATTATTATGTTTTACAAAGGATTTAGTATATTATAATGCTATTTATTATGTAGGAATGTTTTTATCTTTAGTAGAAATAGCAATACTTTTATCAATAGTTATGAGTAAAAAAGGTATTGGACTTCATGATATGATTGCTAAAACTAAAGTTGTTACTATTGATGAAAAAGAAGAAAATATCAGTGAAGCAGATTATAAGGAAATAAAGGAAGAAATAGATGAGAGCAGCAAATAACTACTTAAAAAAAATTTTAAATGAAAATGACACAATAGTTATAGCATCAAGTGGTGGACCTGATTCAATGTGTTTAACTGATGTATTATTAAAATTAAGAGATAAACTAAATTTACAATTAATTATTGCTCATGTAAATCATAATATTAGAAAAAATTCGATAAAAGAGAAAGAATTTGTCGAGAATTATGCGAAAACAAATAATATAATTTTTGAATACATGAAAATAGAGAATTATAATCAAAATAATTTTCATGATGATGCTAGAAATATTCGTTATAATTTTTTTATGGAAATATATGATAAATATCAAGCAAAATATTTAATGACTGCTCATCATGCGAATGATTTAGTAGAAACAATATTAATGCGTTTTGTAAGAGGGAGTAATTTAAAAGGATATAGTGGATTTATAAAGGACAGTTATTATAAAAATATGCATATTATAAGACCACTTATAAATATTGAAAAAGAAAGTATTATTAAATATAATAAAGAAAATAATATAGAATATGTTAATGATGAATCCAATGATAGCGATAAATATACAAGAAATAGATATAGACATCACATAGTTCCATTATTATATCAGGAAAACAATAATTTATATCATAATATATTGGAATATAACGAAGAAATAAATGGTGCATATAATTTTATTGATAAATATGCGAAAAATAAAATGACAGAAATAAACAAAAATGATAAAATAAATATTGACTTGTTAAAAAAAGAAGATATAATTATTCAAAAAGAGATTATTAGAAATCTTTTAAGTAGTATTTATGGGGATGATATAAAATTAATTAGTGAAATACATGTTAAAGAAATAATTAAACTTATTAATAATGAATTTGCTAATAAGGAGTTATGTTTACCAAATAATTATGTTGTAAAAAAAAGGTATCAAGAATTATTAATTGAAAAAAATAGTGAAAATATAGAATTTAATTATAAATTAGATGAAATTGTGGAAACTAATAATTGGGTAATAAAAAAAATAAGTGGTAGTGATGATAAATCTAATTATGTAATAAGAATAAATAGTAAAGAAGTAAGTTTACCGATTATAATCCGTAATAAAAAAGATGGAGATTATATCGAAATAAAAGGATTAAATGGTAGAAAGAAAATTAAAGATATATTTATTGATGAAAAGATAAATAAAGATGAAAGAAGTAATTATCCAGTAGTAACTGATAGTGAAGATAAAATATTATGGTTGCCAGGGATAAAAAAATCAAAATTTGATAAAGAAAAAGATGAAATTTATGATATACTACTAAAGTATGAAAGAAAAGAGGAAGAAAATGAATAACAAAGTTAATCCAAAGAAGAAGAATCAAAATGCAATGAAGAATGGTTTTCCTTATATAGTTTTATTAGGAATTATTATAATTACATTTATTATATTAGATATGGGGAAAAGTACTGTTCATGAATTAACAACAGGAGATTTATTAAAAGAAGTTAATAGTAATACTGTTACAGAAATAAGCATTACACCTAAAAGTAGTGAAAGTGTTTATTATATTGAAGGTAAGTTAAAAGATTACAAAGAAAATGAAAGTTTTAAAGTTAAAGTAATTGAAGCAGAAGTTGAAACAATTACTAATTATGTTAAAGATCATAATATTACTAAATATGAAAATAAAAGTGATCCTGGTTCTAGTACATTTTTGTATATATTAGTCAATGTAATGCCACTAGTATTAATTACAGTTATAGCGTATTTATTATTTACTAAACTTGCTAGTTCTAATAAAAACAGTATGGATTTTGGTAGAAGTAAAGCAAGATTATCTGATTCAAAAGATCAAGTTAAATTTAAAGATGTAGCGGGTCTTAAAGAAGAAAAAGAAGAAGTTGCTGAATTAATCGATTTCTTAAAAAATCCTAAAAAATTCCAAAAATTAGGTGCAAGAATACCAAAAGGAGTATTATTAGTAGGGCCTCCAGGAACTGGTAAAACCTTACTGGCAAGAGCTGTTGCTGGAGAAGCAAATGTACCATTCTTCTATATTAGTGGATCTGATTTCGTAGAATTATTTGTAGGAGTTGGAGCATCTCGTGTTAGAGATATGTTTAAAGAAGCAAAAAGAA
>CAZYXO010000061.1:0-6351 GCA_964651315.1 uncultured Muribaculaceae bacterium | reverse complement strand
GATAATATAAGATATACAAATACAAAGAATTTACATGAATATTTAAAAGGAAATTATGTGAGTGAAAGAAATATTTTAGCTAAGAAAGATATGATGGATAATCATTTAATGCTTGGTTTAAGAAAAATAAAAGGTATTAATGTTAATGAATTTAATACATTATATAATACAGATATATTTAAAGAATATCCTAAATTAAAAGAATTAATTAAAAATAAAGAAATAATTTATAAAAAAGGTAATATTTATATAAGTTTGGGTAAAATATATATTATGAATGAAATATTAGTAAAACTTATATAAAGGAGAAACATATTATGTTAGAATCATTAACAATATTAAATGGCACAATAAGTCCGAATTTTAATAAATATAATTTTATTTACACTGTATATGTAAAAGATGTTCATAATTTAGAAATAGAATATATTAAAGAATTTGAAAATGATATAATTAATATTGTTGGTAATGAAAACATAACTACAGGAGAAAATATCGTTACAATTCATGTCAATGACAACTATTATACTTTATATGTTTATAAAGAAACAGAAGAATCTGTTAATAAAATTGATGAGTATATTAGTAAAATTGAAGCAAGTAGTAGAATAGTAGGAAGTAAATTAACTGCTCCTTTAATAGGTAGTGGTGCTTTTATTTTAATACTAATCTTTTTTTATCTTTTATTTCTTAAAGGAAAACATAATTAAAAAATTAAAAGTTTATGATATAATATAAAAAAAACGAAAGGGGAATTTTATGAAATACCAAAAATATAGTAATCCAGCATTTGATATAATTACACTTAATAGTGATAAATTTAAAAGTTGTTACGTACAAATTATTTATCAAAGTAAAGTAGAAAAAGGTGCTATGTCTGATAAATCCTTACTTGCTGATTATTTAACAAATTGCAGTCGCTTATATCCGAAAAGAAAAGAAATTTTGAAGAAAACAGAAGAATTATATCGCCCTAGTATATATGCAGTTACTAATAAAGTAGGTGGAGTTCTTTTAACAAGTTTTAATTTAGGTTTTATTAATCCAAAATACGTTAAAGAAAGCGATTATGTCGACAAATTATTAGAGTTTTTTACTAATTTAATAAAAGATCCTTTATTTATAAATAATGAAGCAGAACCAAATAATTTTAATATTGTTAAAAATAGTTTGAAAACTGATTTAAGTGCAATTGAAGAATTTGCTGATCGTATATCTTTAAAAAATGCTTTAGAGAAAATGGATGAAAAATCTTTATCTAATGTAAATGTTTTAGGTGATTTAGAAGAAATTGAAAACGTAACACCTAAAGTTTTATATAACACTTATGATGAATTAATTAATAAAAGTCCTTTTTCTGTTTATGTTTTAGGCAATTTAGAGATGAATAAAATTGCTAGGAAATTAGAAAAATTATTAGATAATAAAATTATTAAAACTAAAAAGTATGAATATTATGTTAATAATAAAAGTGTTAGTAAAGTAAAAACTATTAAAGATACTAGTTCATTTATTCAAAGTAATTTAGTAATGTTATTTAATTTAGATAATTTAACTGAAACAGAAAAAAATGTATCATTCGACTTATTTAATTATTTATTTGGTAGTTCTCCTATTGAAAGTAAATTATTTACTTATTTACGATCAAATAATTCACTTACTTATTCTGTTAGTTCAAATTATTTAAAATATGATAAATTGTTAATGGTTAGTTTAGGTATGAAAAAAGGTAATGAAGAAAAAGCAATTAATTTAATTAAAAAAGCATTAAAAGAAATGCAAAAAGGTGATTTTACAGATGAAGAATTTAATATTGCTAAAGAAAATATTATGGCAGTATTAGAAAAAAACCAAGATGATCCTTCTATTATAATGCGTTATTATACATTTAATCATTTAATGGATATACCTTTAATAGAAGAAAGAATGGATATTTTAAAAACTATTACAAAAGATGATATTGTAAAATTAGCCAAAAAAGTAAAATTAAATACAATATATATTTTAGAAAGTGGTAAATAATGAAGAAGATTGAATTACAAGGAATAGATGAATTTATTTATTATGATGTTACAAAATCTGGCTTACCGGTATATTTTTGGATTAATAATCGTGTACAAAATTATCATGCTTCTCTAAATGTATATTATGGCTCAATTCATACAAATTTTAAAATTAATGATAAAACATATAAGGTACCAGCAGGTATTGCTCATTTTTTAGAACATATTAAATTTAATGAAGAAAAAAATTATACATCATTTGATTATTATCATGAAAATTCCGTAACAAGTAATGCTTCAACTACATTTGAATATACAAATTATTTAATTTGGGGTAATAGTAAAATAAATGAAAATGTTAATCACTTACTTGATTTTGTATTTAATCCATATTTTAGTGAAAGTATTATTGCAAATGAAAAAGGAATTATTATTGAAGAAACTAATATGACAATGGATGATCCTTATGCAGTTTTAAATTTTGGATTATTAAAAAATTTATTAAATACTTATTCATATCGTAATTTTATATGTGGTACAGAAGATGATATAAAAAATATTAATCTCGAAGATATAAAATTAATTTATAATACTTATTATCATCCTCAAAATATGTTTTTAGTAGTTACTGGTAATTTTAATCCTGATGAACTTATGACTTCAATTGAAGAAAATATGAATAATAAAGTATTTGATAAATATTTAAAACCGAAAAATATTTTTGGCAAAGAAAAAAATACAGTGTTTAAAGAATTTGAATTAATAGAAAGTGATGTTAGTACTCCTAAAATAGCAGTTGGTGTTAAAATACCGTTAAAAAAATTCAAAAATACAACATTTTTTGAAACTAGATTAATTACCAAATTAATTTTAGATATAAATTTTGGTGATACAAGTGATTTTAAAGAGTATATATTAGATAATAATATTGCTACATCGATTAGTTTTGATGCTTATCAAACAATTGATTATTTAGTTATTATGATGGATGCTGAAACTAAATATCCTTATGAATTATTAGAAAAAATAAAAGATAAATTAAATAATTTAACTATTACAAAAGAAGAATTTAAACGCAAAATAAATGTTTTAATTGCAACACTTGTAATGCAATATGATGATATTAGTAATGTTAATAGAATTATTCAAGAGAATTTAGTTTATGATGGTTATTTACATACTGATGATAAAAAGTTATTGGAAAATATTACATTTGATAAAGTAGGGGATGTACTTAAATATTTAGATATGAAAAATATGTCTTCGATAATAATGGATAAAAAGAAAAACTGAAAAATTTAATTTTTTCAGTTTTAATATTATCTGTTGTAAAATTCTACGATTAAACTTTCGTTTATTTCTTGGTTAAGTTCACTACGATCAGGGTATCTTACATATGTACCACTTAATTTTTGTGGATCAAATGTTACATATTTAACAGTGCTGTTTGCACCTTCTAATGCCCCTTTTATAGCACCGTGATTTAAACTTTGTTCTTTAACACTAATAACGTCGCCAGGTTTTACTTGATAAGAAGGAATATCTACCTTATTACCATTTACAGTAATATGTCCATGGTTTACTAGTTGTCTTGCCGCTCTACGTGTTTTACCTAAATTCATACGATAAACGATATTATCAAGTCTTGATTCAAGTTTACGTAGTAGATTTTCGCCAGTAACACCTTTTTCACTAGAAGCAACTTTGAATAAATTACTAAATTGTTTTTCGTTTAATCCATACATGATTCTTACTTTTTGCTTTTCTTGTAATTGTACACCATATTCGCTTAATTTCTTACGAGTATTTGCTTGATGCATACCAGGAGCAAAAGGTCTTTTCGCTAAATCTTTACCGTTTTCTAAAGTTGAAAATGATAAACGACGTGATTTTTTATAAGCAGGTCCTGTATATCTTGCCATAAATTGTTTCTCCTTTCTTTTAATTTGCAAAAGAAAAAGGATAGTTTATTCTATTTTATAGGGAGTTTGTTTAAATTGTTCTTTAGGGCAGTCCTAAATACTAATAAAGCCTTTATGGTAACAAACACATTATAATCAAAATAAACACTGCCAAATGTCTTTTTGCAAGTATTATTATACACTATTTTATGATTATGTCAAACAATTTATAAGTTTCTTGTTAACTCCAAATCATTTTGCTTATTCAAAATGTTATTTTTAAAAGTAAGTATATCTTTGTATTTTGTATTATTTGTTTCTATTTCTGTTAAATTATTGCATCCTTCAAAAGCATTATTTGCAATTTTACGTATGTTTGGCAAAATTATTTTTCTTAAATTATCACAGCCAAGAAAAGCAAACGCAGAAATTGTAGTACATTTAGAAAAATAGACTTCCAAATTAGAACAATTAGAAAACGCACAACCTTTAATTTCTTTTGGTGTGTCTATATTTAATTCAAACAAAGATTTACAATTAAAAAATGCATAATCTCCAATAGTAAAGTTTTTTTCTTTAGAATAAATCTCTATTTCTTCAAGCATAGTGCAATCCTTAAAACAATTTTTTCCGATATATTTTAATTCTGAATTATATAAATTTTCGTTATTAATTTTTACTAATTTTAAATTTTCACAACCACTAAAAGCACCATCTTTTATACGATTAACGTATGAAAATTCAACTTCTTTTAATTTAGTATACATAAATGCTTCGATACCGATTGTTTCTACAGAATTTATTTCTATATTTTCTAAATTTTCACAGTTGTAAAAAGCGTGATTGCCAATAGATTCTAAATTATAAGGAAATATCACTTTATGTATTACTGAAATTTCTTTAAAGCAATTATCTGGTATGCAAGATACAGACGTTGGAATTGTTATTGTAACATTAAAATCCTCTTCATAATAACCCATAGGATACATATTATAGAAAAAACTAGATATTTTTTCTTTTAACTTAAATCTAAAATCTTTTACATCTTCTATTTCAAATGGAAACATAATAAATAATTCATTTTCTTTTTTAGTTTTTTTATTATACATAGTTACTTTAACATATAAGGAATCTCTTATATAATTTGCTTTTTTTAGTAATCCTTCATATTCATCTTTCTTACTATATGGAGAAGTGTAATTACTTAATATTTTATAATTATCTAATAAATAATTATAAAATTTATAACGATATTTTTTAATACCAATTCTATTATGTTGTGAATCTTGATAAAAAAATTCTTCAGCGTAATCGTAAATATAACAATTTATATCTTCATATTTTTTTAAATTTTTTATAAAAATATTATAATATTTGTTTAAATATTCAAAATATTCATCACTAATTTTATTTTTTTGTAAAGAAGTAAGCAATTCATTTATTTTTCCAACTTCATTTCGATCGTTAAAAATCATTATAATTTTAATATCATATAATAAATCTTTTAAATAATTTTTTTGATAATTCCTATATACTTCAATTTCCTTACTATCCAATTCTGTCTTTTTTAGAATATTTTCATTATTATTTTTAATTTCTAATAAATATATTGTTTTGTTCGCTAATAATTTTTGCTTATTGATTTTAGTAAATGTATTATAATGCCTTTTTAAATCATATTTTATCTGTCTAACATTATAAATAATATCTGAAACATTTAACACTCGAATATTATTTAAATCTAAATTTTTAACTCTATTACTATATGTTTCTTTTAAAAAAATTAACTGTAAATAATTAGCAATTAATACATTAATATTAACAGTAAATTTATTTAATATTTCTAGTTTTATTGTATCAGAAATGCTATTATTAAAATCTTTACTTTGTGTAATTGCAGATTGTAATGCTAATACTTTTGTTATTAAATCTACTATTTTAACTTTTTCTTCATTAATAAATACTAAACATATCTTTAATTCAACTACTATTTTTGCTAAAACATTCAGATTTTTTTTACTAATTAGTTCATCATTTTTAACTAATTTTTTTCTCATTTTATTTATAAAATTATCAATTTCAAAATCTTGGTAAACATTACTTAGAACCATTAAACGATAATTAAATAACGATAAAAATTCATTTAAAATAATATTTATACTTTTTAATTCTTTATCACCATAAGTGTGATATAATGTGTAATTGTTTTCTTTATTTGTTAATATATCATTTAAATTATTTGTATACATATTTAAATATTCGCGATATTTTATTTTATCAATTAAATTTTCAATATTAAGTTCCATAAAGAAAACTCCTTTATTAGTTAAATATCCTATCATAATTAAGTATTTTTAGCAACGTAAAAATCTTTAAAAATTATAGTAAAATGAATAAATATATGGTAAGATAATAAGGTAAGGAATTGATATTATGAGTAAAACAAC
>CAZYXO010000060.1:0-6454 GCA_964651315.1 uncultured Muribaculaceae bacterium | reverse complement strand
GAAATTTCTAATAGTGATATTAGAAGCACGTGAATTTATTCATGTGAGGTTCACTAAATGTTAATGAACTTGCTTCTATTGCTAAAGATGAATGGATAGAATGTATTCTATTATTTCTTCTTAATATTGGCATTTTATTTAAAGTATTACAATTATTTAGTTTTCCGATATTTTCCATTATATTAGAAATATAATCAAGCATTATATTCGTTATTTCAAATGGTGGTTTATAATTATCCATTTAATTCACCTCTTATAGTTATTAGTATACAGTAACAAAAAAACTAAGTCAATCATCTTAGGTGCTATCTTAGGTGCTATCTTAGGTGTTTTATATTTTTTTAATCTTTAAAATGGTAATTTCATATTCCCATTATTTATTTGTTTCATCATTGTTTTCATACTTTCAAATTGTTTAAGTAAACGATTTACTTCTTCAACACTTCTTCCACTACCTTTAGCAATTCTTTGTTTTCTTGTTGCTTTTAACACATCTGGGTGTTTTCTTTCATATGGTGTCATTGATTGAATAATCGCTTCAATATGTGCTAAATCTTTTGGATTTATCGAAACATTAGAAAGTCCCATCCGCCTTGCTTGCGGTAACATTTTTAAAATATTTTCTAGTGGTCCTAGTTTTTTTATTTGTTTTAAGTTTGTTAAAAAATCTTCTAAATCATATTTACCACTACGTAATTTCTTTTCTTGCATTTTTGCTTCTTCGGCATCAATTATATCTTCTACTTTGTCTACTACACTTAAAATATCTCCCATATCAAGTATTCGTGAAGCCATTCGATCAGGCACAAATGCACTTAATCCATCCATTTTTTCACTATCACCAACAAATTTAATTGGAACATTAGTAAGATGACGAACACTTAGTGCTACTCCACCTTTTGTATTTCCATCTAATTTAGTTAAAATAGCTCCAGTTAAGGATAATTTTTCGTTAAATCCTTTAATAACATTTATTGCATCTTGACCCATCATAGCATCAAGCACTAATAATGTTTCATCACATTTAGCAAAATCATTTATTTCCACCAACTCATTCATCAAATCTTCATCAATTTGTAATCTACCTGCAGTATCGATTATTATATAATTTATATTATTTTCTTCAGCATAAAGAAATGCTTCTTTGACAATTTCCACTGGTTTAATTTTTCCTTTTGTAAATACAGGAATATTAAGAGCTGCACCTATTTCCATTAATTGTTCAATTGCAGCAGGTCGATAAATATCACACGCAACTAATAAAGGTCTTTTGTTAAATTTCTTACGTAAATAATTTGCCAGTTTTCCACATGTTGTAGTTTTACCACTACCTTGAAGTCCTGCAAGCATTATCACAGTAGTTTTTTTATCTGTAACAAGTGGAACTTCATCTTTTCCCAGCAATGTAACAAGTTCATCTTTTACAAGTTTAATAAATAGTTCATCAGGTCGTAAATTTTTACCAACTTCTAAACCTAATGCTTTTTCTTTAACATTTTTTGTAAATTCTTTAACTACTTCATAATTAACATCTGCTTCAAGTAAAGCAACTCTTATTTCACGCATTGCTTCATTTATATTTTCTTCAGTAATCCTACCCATTCCTTTAATATTTTTAATCGCATTACTTATCCGATTTCCCATATATTCAAACATATAATCAACTTCTTTCATTAAATATTATAAAGGAAAAAAGAAAAAATGTATATTTAAATTGATTTTTTTTCCAAATAGCCATATAATAAGTACCACGAAAGAAAGAGGAATTATATATGAATAATACAAGTTTATTAACAATACTCCTAAATGAGTTATTACATCAAAAAAAGCAAATACTAAAAAAGCAAAGAATAAGTATGAATGATTTAACAATAATTAAATTAATCTACAAAATATTTAATTATTTAGAACAAGCAGAAGTAGAAAATTTAATTTATGCAACTTATCAAAATGAAAAAGACACTATTAATAAGGCAATAAATACAACTAATCAAGAAATAGATATAATGCTTAATAGAATTAAAGAAGGAAATGAAAATATTTTGAATATTGTTTTCAATGCAATTAAAAATTCTGAAGAAGATGTTCAAGAATGTGCTATTCAATTATTACAAAGAATGAATAGACAAAAAACCGATTTAATTGAAGATATTAATGATAATAAGAAATTAAGTACCTATAATAAAGAAGAAATAATTAATCGTACATTAAGTTTTAATAAAAAAAGATTACAATGTTTTTCTGAAAAAAATTTTTTAGAATATTTAAGTGATTTAATTCCAGAATTTAATATAAAATCACTTTATGTAAACAATAAATTAAATATCGAATATTTAAATTTAATTTTAGAAGTACTTAATCATAAATACGATAATTTTAATAGTCTAATCCAACTTTCTGCTATTAATTATGAAAATAGTATTGATTACGAAGAAACGCTAAATAAAATTAACACTCTATTAGTGAAATATCAAGAGTTAAGTATAACTGAACATAATATGAAATCTGTTGAATTTAGTTTAAATGATAAAACCCTTGTTTATACTTATGAATCTACAACTCCAAAAAGTATTTTAAATAAATTAAAAATAAAATTGACTAAGAATAAAATCGAGAATTTATTAAAAGCTATGTCTAAAGTTGTTAAACAAAAATATTTAACAGTAGAAACAATTCTTCAAAGTGATAATTCTATTAATGATTTCTTAGATACTACTAAAGAAAATATTATTAATCGTAAAAATGATCTTAAGAATAATCAAAAAGAATTAAATGAGAAAATACCAGATAATTATAAAGATATTAAAGCAACAAATATTATGCCTATTTTAGAATATGCTTATAAATCTTTTAATAATCGAGAAACAGTAAAAAAATTAATTAATTTAATTGTAATTGTTTATAAAGGTGAATTATTTAATAATGATGATTATGAAATATTAAGCGAAAATGAAAAAAATATAGTTATTGATTATACTTTTGATTATATCGATAATAAACTTATTAAAGAACTAAAAAAAGATGTTTGGAATTAACCAAATATCTTTTTTATATACGCATTGGATTAATATCTATTTCTAAATAAATATCTTTATTAGTTATATACATTTCATCTATATTCTTTAACACTTCATTTAATTTATCATCCTTTTTATATTTAATAATTATTTGATATGTATAAATATTATTTACTTTAAACATTGATGCCGTAGATGGACCTAATACTATTGTCTCTTTATCTAAGTTATTTTTTAATTCTTTTACTATTTTATTTGCTTCAATACCTGGTATTTTAAAATCTTTACTTTTTATTTTTATACTAACTAAATAATAATATGGTGGATATTTAAGTTGTTTTCTAGTATTCATTTCTTTTATATAAAAACTTTTATAATCATTATTTTTAACACATTCTAAAGTATAATTATCTGGATTAAATGTTTGAATAACAACTACTCCTTCTTTTTTACTTCTACCACTTCTACCACTTGTCTGACTTAATAATTCAAATGTTCTTTCGTTACTACGAAAGTCTGGTATATTTAAAGTACTATCAGCATTTATTATTCCCACTAATGTTACATTCGGAAAATCAAGTCCTTTACTAATCATTTGAGTTCCTAATAAGATATTGTATTTTTGTTCTTTAAAATCCGTTATTATTTTATCTAAACTACCTTTATTAGTTGTTGTATCTAAATCCATTCTAACTATATTACTTGTTTTATATTTATTTTTAAGCAAATTTTCTAATTTTTCTGTACCTAATCCTAAATAATTAAGTGAATTTTCTTTACATTCTGGACATAATTCATTTTTTAATACTGTATATCCACAATAATGACATCTTAAATTATTACTTGTTTTATGATAAGTTAATGTTATATCACAATTAGGACATTTAAAGGTATAACCACAATTACTACACGATATAGTTGTCGAAAAACCTCTTCGATTTAATAAAATAATTACTTGTTCATTTTTATTTAATCGATCAATTATTAATTTATCTAATTCACTACTAATGACTGAATTATTTTTTTTAATTTCTGGTTCCATATCAACTATTTTAATTATAGGTAATGTGGCATTTCCTGCTCTTTTTTCTAAAGTTAATAATTCAAAAACTCCTTTACCTGCCCTTGCCATTGTTTCTAACATTGGTGTTGCACTTCCTAAAATAACAGGAATATTATTATATCTTGCTCGATAATTTGCAACATCAATTGCATTATATCTCGGATTATTATCTTGTTTATAATTTTCACTATGTTCTTCATCAATAATAATAATTCCTAAATCATTTATTGGAGTAAATATCGCACTTCTTGTACCGACAACAATACTTACTTCATTACGAATTATTTTTAAATATTCATCATATTTCTCATTATTAGATAAGCCGCTATGAAATATTGCTACTATATTACCAAACCTATTATAAAATCTTTTAACTATTTGCGTTGTTAAACTTATTTCGGGAACTAACACTAATGCTTTTTTATGATTATTAATAACTTTATCAATTAAAGAAAAATATACTTCTGTTTTACCACTACCAGTTACTCCATATAATAAATATGTTTTATATAGATTTAAATTAACCTTATTAACAGCATTTAATTGTTCATTATTTAGAGTTATATTACAATTTACTTTATCATTATTATTTATACGATACACTTGTCTTTTATCTTCTTTAACTAATCCATTTATAAATAAATTATTAAGAGAACTACCACTAATAGTATTTTTTAATATTTCTTTATTTACTAATAAATCATTTAATATTTCAATTTGCTTTTTATTCCTTTTATTATTCTCAATATATTTTTTTATTTCTTCTTCACTTTTATTTAAAATAATATATGTTTCATATTTATTACTAATTTTATCATTATTCTTTATTTTTAAAACACTTGGTAACATTGATTCATATATTGATATTCTACTTGTTAATAAAGTATTTGAAAGATATTCACCTAACAAAATTAATTCTTTATTTAAGTTTATTTCAGGATTAATTATACTATCAATTGTTTTTAAATCATAAGTATCACTATATTCTTCTTTAATATTAGTTACGAAACCATTAACTAATTTAGTAGCAAAAGGAACTTTTACTTTTATACCTATTTTTAATTCATCAATTAAATTTTTAGGTATTAAATATGTAAAAGTTTTATCTATTTTTTTTGTGTTATATTCAATTAATACTTCTGCAAACATATAATTATTCCTTTCATTACTTATTAGTATAAAATAAAAAGATAGAATAATCTATCTTAAATTTTAATTTATTATTTTTTTGCTAGAAAAATACGGAAACCAACACCACTATAGGCACTACCATTTTCCTTATGAAAGGAAAACACGCCTGTAAAATTACCGAAATTGGAACGTCCTCCTCTTAAAAGCCAAGAATAAGAATTATCTACAAATGATGAAGAGTCTTTATACCATCCACCTGCATCTGATATTCCTTTAATTATTTCTTTTGTTGCATCTCCCAAAAGTCCTCTTTTAAAGGCGAGGGCCCCAGCATATGTGGTTCCATAGTCATATAAATCAATATATTCTTTGTTAGGTTTATTTTCAGTATTAAATCCACTATTTCGATAATATGGTTCAATATTCCCACTAGTTTTCATTACACCCATTACATATTCAAAAGCTCCACCTGACATATCATTTACTCCATATATTGTTTTAGTAGTAGAAGCTTCTTTTCCTATATTAGACGTATAAATATTGATAGTTGTCCCTGATGAATTATAATTTCCAGATGTTTGTGGACCAACTCCAGTATAATAATTAGAGTGAGAATTTAATCCAACTTCAGTACAAGTTGCACTTCCTTTTGCTCCGTTACATGTTCCATATATTGAATGTGAAAGGTACGCAACAGAACCCCATTGACTATTCTTTAACATTCCTGATTCTGTTGCATTGCTTAAATTATGATAGTAACTTCCACTTATCGCTGTTGCTGTTAAATATTGATTATAGACATTCATCCATCGAAGGGAATATTGAATATTATCACTGCCTAAATAAGGTTTTACATATACGCCATTTTGTAATGCTACTTCACTTGTAGTTTCTGCTGTATAATTTGTTGGACTACTTGTTTCAAACTTACCTATCCAAAATCCATTTAATTCTCTTGACCCAAGGGTGAATGCTGGATGAGTTAAGTATGTTCCATTTGTATTACCTAATACTTTGCCTACATTTTTATTTTCAAATTCAATTATTATTTCTTGTTCATTACTTAATTGTGCTCCATCATTATTTACATTCCATAATTTATATCGATATCTTGGTATATAGACAAAGTATCCCATTATATCATCATTATCAATTATATCTCCAACATTTTTTGCTTTATATGTTGCAAGTTCTGATGGTACAATTGTTACTGCATTCGCCCACTGTTTTTCTTCATAATCAT
>CAZYXO010000059.1:0-6612 GCA_964651315.1 uncultured Muribaculaceae bacterium | reverse complement strand
AAAACTTACGATAACCTAACGGTTCGTAAGCTGTTTTCAATTGGAGCGGGTGATGGGAATCGAACCCACGTTATCAGCTTGGAAGGCTGAAGCTCTACCATTAAACTACACCCGCGTTACAACAAATATTATATCATAAAAATTAATTAATTCAAGAAAAAATTGCATTAAAATGAAATCTATTATAAAATATAAATGGTGGTTAAGTATGGATATATATGAACTAATAAAAACATTTCGTAAGAAATATAAAGGAACAATAGGTCATAGATGGAAAAAACATTGTGATATTATTAATATGCATTTGAATCCTAGCGAAACAGTAACATATGCATTTATCGGACAAAAAAACTTTAAATATTATCATATATTTGAAACATGTGTCGTTGCAATAACAAATAAAAGAATCTTAATTGGTCAAAAAAGAGTATTATTTGGCTATCATTTATACTCAATAACACCAGATTTGTATAATGATTTAACAGTATATGAAGGATTATTTTGGGGAAAAGTAATAATCGATACAGTAAAAGAAGTAGTAACAATATCTAATTTAGATAAAAAATCATTATTAGAAATAGAAACTGCAATATCTGAATTTATGATGAAAGAAAAGAAAAAATACAAAGAGCGAGATAAATAATGAAAAAATTAGTAAGTTTAATTAGTTTATTATTACTTGCTTTTCTTATATTCATTATATTTTTAATAACCCCAAAGAATTATGAAACAAAATATACTATAAATAAGATAGATATTGAAGAAAAGTATGATAAAAAAAATAAATATTATTATTTTAAATTCACTTATGAAGATAAAGAATTAGAATATTTAGTAAAAAATAAATATATTAATCATCGTAAATTAATAAATGATATAAAAATAACAGATAAGGAAATATTAGAACTAGAAGTAAAAAGTGAATATATCAAAAATATAAAATTATGCTATAAAGATACACAAATATCATGTAATTATAAAGAAGAGAATAATCAAGAAATAATAAGTACATATCAAGATATAAATATTTATAATAAAGATAGTAAAATATATTTATGGAATTATAAAGGATTTATCGATATAAATAATCAAAAAACAATAAATGTTCTTGATAATGAAATATATAATCCAACATTAATAACAAAAATAAATAACTATTTAATGTTACCTGATTATGATCAAGAATATAATTTTAACAATATAATATACATAAATAGCAATAATAATAAAATTAAAGAATATAAAATAAAATATAATATATCATTTGATTCATATATTTTAGGTATAAATAAAAAAAGCATATATTTAATGGATAAAAAAAATTATAAAGAATATGAAATAGTAGTTCATAAGAATAAAATAAGAACTATTAAAGATAAATTACTTATTAATAATGAATGGAATAATATCAATAATGAAGAAATAGTAAATCATGAGAAATATTTTACTTATGATAATTTATTTAATTATACACTTGATAATAATAAATTATATTTAAGTTACTTAAATAGTAATAATAAAATATTAATTAAAGAAAATGTTAAAGATATAATTAGTACAAATAATAATATTGTTTATTACTTAATAGAAGATACATTATATAAATATGATATAGTAAATGGTAATCAAAAGATATTAAAATATTTTGATTTAAACTTCAATTATAAAAATCGAATATTTATTTTTGAATAACCGATAAAAAAATTATACATAACTTATACTAGGAGTGATTTTATGTATAATTATGGTTATGAGAATAATTATGAGAATCTTTATTACAATGAATATTTGAAGGAAACAAATCGCCAGATGGATAGTGCATATTTTGATTACTATACAATTGAAAAGGGAGATAATTTGTATGCAATAGCAAGAAAATACAATATAAATCCTGAATTACTGGCAAGTATGAATGGTTTATCAATGCAAGATTATATTTATCCTGGACAACAAATTTTAATACCAAAACCAGGTTATAGTTATTATATAACAGCATCTGGAGATACACTTGATATGGTAGCAGATCGATTTAAAATTGGTAAAGAAACATTGTTAAGAGAAAATCCAACTATTTATTTAATGGAAGGTCAATTATTAGTAACAAAAAGAAAATAATACATTCTAGTTAATGTATTTTTTTACGAACTTAAAATTGATTTTGTTTAAAGTGTTTGTTATACTTAACATGGTAGGGTGATAAAAGTGATACTAAAGAAGCCATTTGCATTTTTAATTAAATATTTTCGGGTAATACATCTTATATTATTAGCACCAATGATTTATTTAGCAATAAAAACAACAAGTATTGCCAATTTTTTAAATGATTATATAAATAGTAATTATTCTTATACATTTTTAGAGAAAATGCCAACTGATTATATAAATTACTTTATGTATTTTATTATAATATTAATTTTATTGATAACATTTGTTATCTATTATTTAATGCGACATAAGAAAAAACCAGTAAAAGTATATGAATTTACAATTATATATTATATAGTGTTTTTTGTTATATTAGTTTTAGCGTTTAATGTTTTAAATACTTTAGAAAATGGTGTTATTATTGCAAGAGATGCAAGAGCGTTTCGAGATATTGGTTTAATTGCTATAATTCCACAATATTTATTTATTTTATTGATATTAATTAGAGGTATCGGTTTTGATATAAAGAAATTTAATTTTGCAATAGATTTAAAAGAAATGGAAATTGATACAACAGACAATGAAGAATTCGAATTTACTGTTGGTTTTGATGGTTATAAAACAAAAAGAACTTTAAAAAGATTTATTAGAGAATTTGGTTATTATATTAAAGAAAATACTTTTATTTTTATCTCAATCTTAGTTTTAATCGTAATAATAATAGGAACAACTATATATTTTAATTATGATGTATACGATAAAACATATAAAGTGAATGAAGCATTTGCATATAAAAGATTAAGAGTAAGTGTGAAAGATTCAGTTATTACTGAACTTGATTATAAAAATGACATTATTACTAAAAATCAAACATATTTAGCAATTATGTTAGAAATAGCTAATAATAGTGGTGTTAATTATGATTTTAATTATACAGATTATCGTTTATATATAAATAATACTTGGATATATCCGATATTAACTAAAGCAGAATATTTTAAAGATTTTGGAATAGATTATCGAGGAGAAAGTATTAAAAAGAATACCAAAAATATATATGCTTTAGTATTTGAATTGCCAGATAATAATATTTTAGAAGATTATGAATTAAAAATATTTAATAGTAATGTAAGTAATAAACTTGGCAAAATAAGTAGTAGTTATACAACGGTAAAAATAGAACCGAAAAATATAAAAGGAATAACAAATACAATAGTTAGTTCACTTAAAAGTGAAATTAAAATGAATGAAAGTAATTTAAAAGAAAGTACAATTAAAATAAATGAAGCGTTAATAGTAAATAATTATAAATATGAAAATGAATTAATAACAGTAGATTACAATTTAAGTAAGAATTTAGCAAAATTAATCATAATAGATTATGACTTATTAATAGATGAGAATACTTCTTATTATAAAAATATTAAGAATATGAAAGAATTTTTTAAAGATTATTTAGAAATTAAATATATATATAATGGAGAAGAATATATAACAAAACCTATTATTCGAGATATTAATAATGTTGATAAATTAATTTTACAAGTAAATAATAATGTTAGTAATGCAACAAGTATTGATTTATTATTCACAGTTAGGGATACAAGATATTTGGTAAATATTAAATAACGAATAATAATTTCTAAATTATGCAAAATAATGCTTGACTTTAATATATTATAAATGGTATAGTATTTTTGCATTTAAATGAGTTCTGCATAACTGTAGAACTTAATTTAAGGGGTATTTTGATACACCAGGGTGTGTGTATATGGAAGGAGGATATTTTTATGCCAACTATTAATCAACTTGTTAAGAAAAACAGAAAGAACAAAACTAAGAAAAGTAAAAGTCCAGTTTTGAATGTGGGATATAATACGCTTGAAAGAAAACAAACTGATAAAACTAGTCCACAAAAAAGAGGTGTATGTACTAAAGTAGGTACTAAAACACCTAAAAAACCAAACTCAGCTTTAAGAAAATATGCCAGAGTTCGTTTATCAAATGGTAAAGAAATTGATGCATATATTCCAGGAGAAGGACATAACTTACAAGAACATAGTGTTGTATTAGTAAGAGGAGGCCGTGTTAAAGACTTAATCGGTGTTCGTTATCATATTGTTCGTGGAACTTTAGATACACAAGGAGTTCAAAAAAGAAATCAAGGCCGTAGTAAATACGGAACTAAAAAAAGTAATAAACAATAATTAAGGAAGGAGAATAATTATGCGTAAGCGTAGAGCAATTAAAAGAGATGTGCTTCCAGATCCTTTATACAATTCGAAAGTGGTAACAAAATTAATTAACACTATTATGAAAGATGGTAAAAGAGGAACTGCTCAAACAATACTATATGATGCTTTTAAAATAGTAGAAGAAAAAACTAGTAAAAAAGCAATGGATGTATTTAATGAAGCAATGAATAATATAAAACCAATACTTGAAGTTAAATCAAGACGTGTTGGTGGATCAAACTTACAAGTTCCACTTGAAGTTAGTGATTCAAGAGCACAAGAACTTGGGCTTCGTTGGTTAGTTAATTATTCAAGAACGAGAAATGGAAAGGGTATGGCCATTAATTTAGCAAATGAAATAATAGATGCTGCTAACGGTGTTGGTGGAGCTGTTAAAAAAAGAGAAGATACTCATAAAATGGCTGAAGCCAATAAAGCATTTGCTCATTATAAATGGTAAGGTAAAATATTATGGCAAGAGATGTTACATTAGATAAAACAAGAAATATTGGGATAATGGCCCATATTGATGCCGGTAAGACAACTTTTACCGAAAGAGTTTTATTCCATACAGGAATAACTCATAAAATTGGTGAAACTCATGATGGAGCAAGCCAAATGGACTGGATGGAACAAGAAAAGGAAAGAGGTATTACAATTACAAGTGCGGCGACAACTGCACATTGGAAAGGATATCGTTTCAATATTATTGATACACCAGGTCACGTAGATTTTACAATTGAAGTACAAAGAAGTTTAAGAGTACTTGATGGAGCAATAACTGTATTGGATGCTCAAAATGGAGTTGAACCTCAAACCGAAACAGTTTGGAGACAAGCAACTGAATTTAAAGTACCAAGAATGATTTTTGCTAATAAAATGGATAAGATGGGAGCAGATTTTAATTTCACATTAAAGTCGATTAAAGACCGTTTGGGTGTTTTAGCAAAACCTATCGCACTTCCAATTGGAGCAGAAAGTAATTTCAATGGTATAATCGATGTACTTGAAAGAAAAGCTTATCACTTTGATGGTGGTGAGAAAGAAGAATTTGTGGAAATTGAAATTCCAGAAGATATGAAAGAACTTGCAGAAAATGCTCGTGCAGACTTAATTGAAACTGTAGCAGAATTTGATGATGAAGTTATGATGAAATATCTTGATGGAGAAGAATTAACAATTCCAGAAATTAAGAAAGCAATAAGAAAAGGAACATTAGCAGTTAAATTCTTCCCAGTTATGTGTGGTAGTGCTAAATCAAATATGGGTATTAAGTTTGCTCTTGATGCTTGTGTAGATTTTTTACCAGCACCAACTGATGTTGAAGCAATAACATGTGTTGATAAAAATGGTAAAGATGTTTTACGTCATCCAAGTGATGATGAACCATTCACTGCACTTGCATTTAAAATTATGGCTGATCCATATGTAGGAAGATTATCATTCTTCCGTGTATATTCAGGTAAATTAGTAGCAGGTTCTTATGTTTACAACTCCACAAAAGGTGTAAAAGAAAGAATCGGAAGAATATTACAAATGCATGCTAATCAAAGAAAAGAAATTACAGAAGTTTATTCTGGTGAAATTGCTGCAGCAGTAGGTTTAAAAAATACTACAACAGCAGATACACTTTGTGATGAAAAAAATCCTGTTATAATGAAAGGTATGGAATTTCCAGAACCAGTTATCGATATGGCTATTGAACCAAAGAGTAAAAATGACCAAGATAAGATGGCAATTTCTTTACAAAAATTAGCTGAAGAAGATCCAACATTTAGATATAGAACCGATCATGAAACTGGTCAAACAGTTATTAGTGGTATGGGAGAACTTCACTTAGAAGTACTTGTTCGTCGTATGAAAGATGAATATAACGTTGATGCTAATGTTGGTAAACCACAAGTTGCATATCGTGAAACTTTAACACAAACAGCTGAATGTGAAGGTAAATATATTAAACAATCAGGTGGACGTGGACAATATGGCCATGTTTGGGTTAGATTCGAACCAAATCCAAGTAAAGGATATGAATTCGTTGATGCAATCGTTGGTGGAGTTGTTCCAAGAGAATATATTCCAGTAACTGATAAAGGATTACAAGATGCGATGGCTGGTGGAGTTTTAGCAGGATACCCAATGGTAGATGTTAAAGCAACATTATTTGATGGTAGTTACCATGATGTCGATTCAAGTGAAATGGCATTCAAAATAGCTGCTAGTATGGCTTTAAAAG
>CAZYXO010000058.1:0-6612 GCA_964651315.1 uncultured Muribaculaceae bacterium | reverse complement strand
TGCTTTTGGTCAAGGAATAAGTGTAACTCCTATTCAACAAGTAGCAGCAGTAAGTGCCGCAATTAATGGGGGAACGCTTTATTCTCCATATATAGTAAAAGGAATAGTAGATACCGAAACTTCTTTAGCAGTTAAAACTTTTATACCAAATAAAATCCGTAATGTAATAAGTGAAGATACATCGAAATTAGTAAGACATGCTCTTGAAAGTGTTGTAGCAAATGGAACTGGAAGAAATGCTTATATTGAAAATTATCGAGTTGCAGGTAAAACCGGGACTGCCCAAAAAGTTAATAAAGGAGTTTATATGGTTGGCAATTATATTTTATCATTTATTGGTTTTTTACCAGCGAATGAACCAAAAGCAGTTGTGTATGTTGCAGTAGATAATCCAAAAGGCGTAGTTCAGTATGGTGGAACAGTATCAGCTCCGATTGCAAAAAGTGTTATGTTATCAGCAATCAATGCACTTGATATAAAACCTAGTAAAGAAGGAATGCCAAAAGAATATATGTGGTTAGATGTAAAATATTTATTAATTCCAAATGTAATTGGTAAAAGTTTAAGTGATGCTAAAAAAGAACTAAAAGGTTATAATGTTATATATAGTGGTAATGGCGAAACTGTCAAATATCAATCTCCAGAAGGTGGATTTTATGGAAAAGAAGGAAGCACAATTAATTTATTACTTACAAATTAAGTAAACTTTGTGTCAATTCAAAATATAATTTTTAACACTTGAATATAATCATAGTATAATGGAGTAGAGGTGGATAGTATGTTAATACTAGCAAAAACAGCTATGGCAATGATGCTTGGCTTTATAATTTCAATATGTTTAGGACTTATAGTTATACCTTTATTTCGTAAATGGAAAATAGGTCAAAATGTTACAAAAACTTTAAATGATCGACATTTAAAAAAACAAGGTACTCCGACAATGGGTGGAATTATATTTATTGTTCCAACACTTATTGCAATTATATTTTTATATTTAAGAGGAAGTATAGCACTAACACCTAATTTAATCATCTTGCTTTTTGTATTCGTATCTTATGGATTATTAGGTTTTGCTGATGATTTTGTAAAACTAAAATTTAAAAATAATAAAGGATTATCAATTGCTACTAAATTTCTTTTTGAAATGGTTATAGCATTAGTATTCTTTTATATATATATGAAAAATGGTGGCGATTCAACTCTAAGATTTACATTTTTAAATTTGACAATACCGCTTGGTTGGACTTTTGGATTATTTATATTATTCTTCTTAGTTGGTACAACAAATGCAGTTAATATAACTGATGGACTTGATGGATTATGTGGTTCACTTTGTGCAATTGCTTTCTTAGCATATGGAGTAATTGCTTGGAATTCAGGATGGATTGAAGGTTATCAAGAAATAGCAATATTTTGCTTTATTCTCGTCGGAAGTTTATTTGGATTCCTCATGTTTAATTCATATCCCGCTAAAATATTTATGGGCGATTTAGGAGCATTATCCTTAGGTGGAGCACTTGCAACTATCGCAATTTTAACTAGACATGAATTATCTTTAGCAGTAATCGGTGGTGTATTTGTAGTTGAAACATTATCAAGTTTAATTCAAATATTCTTAATACGAAAATTTAATAAACGGCTATTTTTAAAAGCACCACTGCATCATCACTTTGAACAACTCGGTTGGAGTGAAAGTGATATCGTTAAGTTATTTTTAGTAGCTGGCTTAATCCTTGCTATGATAGCAATAACTTATGGAGTTTGGTTATAAAGTATCACATAGTGATATTTTTTCTTTACAAATAAACTGTCTATGTTATAATAATTTTAATTTATGAAGGAGAACGTATGAAAAAAAATATCGATGAAGAAAATAAAAATAAAGGTTATGCTTCAATAGAAAAACCATGGCAAAAATATTATTCTAAAGAAGTTTTAGAAAAAGAAATGCCTAAAATGAATATATGTGATTATTTATATAAAAATAATTATAATCATTTAGATAGAATTGCTTTAAACTATTTTGGAAGAAAGACAACTTATAGAGAATTATTTGCAAATATTGAAAAAATAGCATCTTCTTTTATTCATGCAGGAATTAAAAAAGGTGACATTGTAACAGTATCATTACCAATGGTTCCAGAAAATATTTTCATTTTTTATGCTTTAGCAAAAATAGGAGCAATTTCTAATATGATTGATCCAAGAACAAATGAAAATGGAACGAAAGAATATTTAAATGAAGTTAATTCTAAAATGTTAATAGTATTTGATGATATGTATCAAAATGTTGAAAATTTAATAAATGATTCTAATTTAGAAAAAGTATTAGTAGTAAATTCTACTGATTCTTTACCTATTGGAATGAAAATAATAGCATCTTTAAAACCCAAAAAAGCAGATTATAAAAATGAAAAAGTAATAAGTTGGAAAAATTTTCTAAAACTTGGAACTTATTATCCTTTAAATATTGAAAGTGTTTATGAAAAAGATAATCCTGTGTGCATTGTCCATACTGGAGGAACAACTGGTTTTCCAAAAGGTGTAATGCTTACAAATGATAATTATAATGCTCTTGTAGAACAATTTCGCTATACTGGACTTGATTTTAAACGGGAACACACATGGCTTGGAATGATTCCACTCTTCTTTGCATATGGCGGAGGAATAGGACTTCATCATCCACTTTCTGTAGGTATGGAATTAAAAGTAATTCCGATGTTTAATCCAGAAAAAATGGATGATTTGATTTTAAAATACAAAGCAAATCATATGGCAATAATACCTTCTTATTTTGAAAGTATTATTAGAAGTAAAAAAACTCAAAATGTTGATTTTTCATTTATGGTAATGCCTGCTTGTGGAAGCGATAAATTAAATGTCAAATTTGAAAAAGAAATAAACGAATTTTTAGCAAAACATAATTGTAAAAATAAAGTAGTAAAGGGATATGGAATGAGTGAAGTTGCATCAGGTATTTGTGTTACAGGAAAAGAAGAAACTAATATACCTGGAAGTGTAGGTATTCCTTTTCCTAGTTCAACTATAGCAATATTTAATCCTAATACAGATGAAGAATTAACTTATGAAAACATTGGGGAAATATGTATGACTGGACCAAATGTAATGCTTGGTTATTATAATAATTCTGAAGAAACCAATAAAATATTAAAAAAACATCGTGATGAACAAATTTGGGTTCACTCAGGAGATTTAGGCTATATGAAACCAGATGGTGTATTATTTGTAGTAGGGAGAATGAAAAGACTAGTAACAAAATATGGTGGCTTTAAAATATTCCCTCCACAAATCGAAAGTATAATATCTGAGTTACCAATGATTGAAAATGTTTGTGTTATTCCAATTATTGATAAAAATCATCCTGAATTTTCTTTACTGAAAGCACACATTGTGATAAAATTAAAATACAAAGAATTAGAAGAACAAATATTAGAAGAAATTAAAAAAGCGTGTGTAATAAAACTTCCAGAATATGCTATTCCTGATGAATTCATAATTAGAGAAAGTTTGCCACTAACACAAGCTGGAAAAATAGATTTTAAAACTTTAGAAGCAGAAGAAATAAAAATTAATCAGGGAATAAGTTTAGAAAGAATAAGAAAATTGTAATAAAGAATTGAGTGTGTGATTTTAGTGTATATAGGGATGACTGCAAGTTTAATAAGTTTATTATATTCATTTTTACTTTTAATAGTTTATAGCAAACAAACCAAATTAAAAAATGATGAAAATAAAACATACAATTTAATGATAATAATTAATACTATTGGTTTAATTTTAGAATTTATAGTGTATTTATTTGCAATTGTTCCGAATATCGAAAAATCATTTGTACCAACAATAATTGAAAGATTATATTTTTTCTATATTTTTTCTTGGATATTTTTGTTTATTAGATATATTTATATAACAGCATTTGAAAGTAAAGATAAAGATTTAATTAAAATAAATATAATGAAAAGGATAGGTTTATTAATATATATTATAGTTATCTTATTATTAGCATTCCTACCAATCGAACATATACTTGAAGGAAATGCTACTTATTCAATAGGTCCAGCAACAGATGTATTATTTGTTTCTTTGCTATTATCATTAATTATAAGCATTCTTTTAGTAATAATACGTCGAAAATATATGCCTTTTAAAAAGAAATTACCTGTTTTTACATTATTTGTATGTCTTTTATTAATGTTATTTATTAGAATAATAATTCCGGAAGTTTTATTTATTTCTGCAACATTTTCTTTTGTAACAATAATAACTTATTTTACTTTAGAAAATCCTGATATAAAATTAATTAAAGAATTATCGTATTCTAAAGAATTATTAGAAAGAGAGAATAATGCAACATTAGATAATTTGAATAAATTATCCAGTAATATTAGTGAATCTTTAAATGAATTATACAAATTTGGCAATAAAAAATATTTGAAAAATGACTTAAAAACTTATGAAGAAGATCGAAAAAATATTCAAAATGTTTCTATTAATATAGTTGAAAATATTACCAAAATGATTGATTTATCTAAAATTGAAAGTGGTAAATATGAATTATCTAATAATAAATATGATGTTAAAGAAATGTTTGAAGAAATAAATTCTTTATTTGCAATAAAAATTGGTAAAATTAAAAAATATAAATTAATTCAAGAATTCGAAAATGATTTACCTGAATTATTAATTGGTGATTCAGCAAAAATAAAACAATTAATAATTAGCATAATAAGCACAATAATTAATATAAGCAAAAGTACGAATATAATAATAAGTGTTAGCAGTATTGAAGTAGGAAGTTTATGTCGTTTAAAATTTAATATAAAAACTAAAAATTTAAATTTATTAAATGAATACAAAATAGAATTTGCTAAAAATAATTATCAAGTTGATATTTTAGATTTTAAAATATTTAAACATTTATTAGAGTTATTTAATAGTAAATATCGATTTAAAGTATGTGAAAATAAAGAATTAGAGTTATTCTTTAGTATAAATCAAAAAAATATTAATTATGCGGAAGAACACATATTAAATGAAAATATTAAAAATTTAAAAATTTTTAATTGTTTTGGTAAAAGAGTTTTAATCGTCGATGATAATCTTACTAAAATTAATAGCATTGTAAAAATACTTAATGATTATAAAATTGAACCATATATTGCTAGAAATTATAATAGTTACACAACACATTTAAATAGTGATTTACCTTGGGATTTAATTATAATCGATGATTTAATGCCAGATGCACAAAATTTTAGTATATTAAATAATAACTATTATAGTTATAAAGAATTTAATAAAGATGTAAAATATATTTCTGGTTATATTATTCCACAAGTAGTTTTAATTACGGAAGGAAATGAATTGAAAGAAAGATATAATAAAAATAAAATAGATTATATCATTAAACCAATAAAAAAAGAAAAAATAAATGAAATACTAATTAAATATTTAAAGTAAGAATATTCTTAAAAAGTAATTCTTACTTTTTATTTTTCATAGAATTAATATAGAGGATTATTTACTTGTTTGGAGGGAAATATTAATTGAAGAATAAATTTGATAAAGTATTATTTTTTACAACAATTATTATTTCTATTATAGGTGTAATAATGATTTATTCATCTAGTTATATATGGGCAGATTATAAATTTCATAATCCTTTTAAATATGTTATAAGTCAATCAATATTTTTAATTGCTGGAATATTTTTAATGTTATTTATATCGAAAATAGATTACAAAATATATTATAAAAAATCAAATTTAATATTACTTTTATGTTTTATTTTACTTGTTTTAGTATTAATTCCTGGTATTGGAAGTGTTAGAAATGGATCTCGTAGTTGGTTTGGAATAGGTGGGTTAGGTATTCAACCTAGTGAAGCTGCTAAAATAGGTTTAATTATTTTTGTTAGTAAATATCTTTCTAATAATGAAAGAATAATTAGTAATATAAGAAAAGGCGTTTTACCAATATTACTAGTTATATTTACTTTTTTTGGACTTATTATGTTAGAACCAGATTTTGGAACTGGAATGGTTATTGTTGCAACTTTAATTATGATGATATTTATTTCTGGAGTTAAAATGTCTTTTTTTGTAAATATTGGTTTAATCGGTTTAATAGGAATAGTAGGTTTAATTATTATTGCTCCATATCGAATGGCAAGAATTGTATCGTTTTTAAATCCATGGAGTGATCCACTTGGTAGTGGTTATCAAATTATTCAATCACTTTATGCAATTGGACCAGGTGGGATACTAGGAATGGGATTCTTAAATAGTAGACAGAAAAACTTTTATTTACCAGAGCCACAAACAGATTTTATATTTTCGATAATAAGTGAAGAATTTGGTATTCTTGGAGTACTTATTATTACTAGTTTATTCTTTGTTATATTTTATCGTTCAATCAAAATAAGTTTACGCCAGACAAATTCCTTTGCTAAATATTTATCTTTTGGTTTATCATTTGGAATAATGGTTCAAGCAATACTTAATTTATCCGTTGTAATTGGTTTAATACCAGTAACTGGTGTAACACTTCCATTCTTATCTTACGGAGGTTCATCACTTCTTGTAAGTATGG
>CAZYXO010000057.1:0-6790 GCA_964651315.1 uncultured Muribaculaceae bacterium | reverse complement strand
TAATGCATAAATTGTTCCTACATAAAGTAATGGATTATTAAATACTATATTAATAATTAAATAAATAATAGCAACTAATAATGATTGTTTATTTAATCTTGTCCTTTGATGTTCTCTTATTAAAGGCCTTTTTTTAGTATCCATTGGAGCCCATAATAGTAAAGATATAAAAGATAAAATCCAAAGTATTAAATATGTATTTAAATTAATAGTGCAATATTTAATAAGTAGTGAACCTGTGATGAATATCGGCAATGTTGAAAGCCAACAAGTAAGACTTGTTTTAGCATGAATACCAAAACTATATCTTCTTATCAATGCGTATAAAATTGTCAGTAATAAATATTCTTTTGTAAAATTAAAAATTATGGATATGATTAGTAGTACGAGCATTTTAACGTATACATTATAAAACCCTTCTAAACCATACTTGATTGTTTTCACCTTTAATTCATCACAGTTCACATATTTTGTAATAAAATTAGTTCCTTTTTCGATGAATGCTTTTTTCATACTACTTTAATAACTCCTTTTTTATTTTACAAGCAAATTATAAATCAAAAAAATTGCTATGAGTGATTATTTTGTTTAATAATGCATATTGTTGTCTGAAACACCTTTTTGGCAAAAATTAAAAGTTAAATAATACTCTTTAGACAACTAAAACGAATTTTAAAACAAATTTTTAATAGCAAAAAGCAATTTTTGTTATAGTAAGTGCGTGGGGTAAAAAGTAGAACTTAATGTAGTAACAAAATATATAGATGTATAAGAAGTTACAAATAAGTTTAGAAAGGGTGAAATTAATGGTAACTGGACGTGTAAAATGGTTTAATAATGAAAAAGGTTACGGATTCATCGAAGTAGATGGTCTACCAGACATTTTTGTTCATTATTCGGCGATTATCAAAGAAGGCTACAAAACATTAAAAGAAGGTGTTAATGTTAATTTTAAAATTAATGAAACACCTAAAGGACTTCAAGCATTAGAAGTTCAAGAAGAAATTAAAGTTTTAACTACTGTATAGTAAATAACTATATAGTAGTTTTTTTCTTTTGTTAATGATATACTATATGTAAGGAGATGATATGTTTGGAAATTAACATAAGAGGAGATAAAATAGCAGTTACAAAAGCTATTAAAGATTATGTAAGAGAAAAATTAGTGAAACTTGATAAGTATTTTGAAAAACCAGATACTATAAAAGCAAATGTTATAATACGTGTAAGAGATTTAGAACAAATTATTGAAGTAACAATACCAACAAGTAAATTTACTTTGAGAAGAGAAGAAAAACATAAAGACTTATATGCGGCGATAGATTTAGTTGTTGATAAATTAGAAAGACAAATAAGAAAGAATAAGACTAAAATAAGTAATAAATATAAAAATGTACCTAATATGGAATTTATTTTAGAAGATATACAAGAAGAAGAAAATGATTTAAAGATAGTTAAAAGAAAAAATATGGAAATGAAACCTATGGATGAAGAAGAAGCGGTAATTCAATTAAATTTAATAGATCATGATTTCTTTATCTTTAAAAACATTGATGAAGAATGTGTTTCAGTTATATATAAAAGAAAAGATAAATCATTCGGAATTATAAATGTTAAATAAAACTCTTAAAATGAGTTTTATTTTTTAAAAAAAGTTATTAATTATGCAAAGTTAATGATATAATAATTGTACTGGAGGAAAATAGTATGGGTATATTTAGAAAACTATTTGATAGTGAATATAAAGAATTAAAAAGGTTTGAAACAATTGCAAATGATATAATGGCGAAAGAAGATGAATTTGCGAAGTTAAGTGATAATGATTTAAAGAATAAAACAATAGAGTTTAAAGAAAAACTTAATAATGGAGCAGAATTAGATGAACTAATTGTTGATGCTTTTGCAGTTGTAAGAGAAACAGCATTTAGAGTTATTGGGTTAAAGCCATTTTATGTTCAATTATTAGGAGGACTTGCAATTCATTATGGAAATATTGCGGAATTAAAAACTGGTGAAGGTAAAACGTTAGTTGAAACATTACCGGCTTATTTGAATGCTTTAACTGGAAAAGGTGTACATATCGTAACAGTTAATGAATTCTTAGCAAAAAGAGATAGAGAATGGATGGGTCCAGTATTTGAATTTTTAGGTTTAACAGTAGGACTTAATTTAAGAGAATTATCTAGTAAAGAAAAACAAGAAAATTATAATTGTGATATTTTATATTCGACAAATAATGAAATTGGTTTTGATTATTTAAGAGATAATATGGTTATTAAAAAAGAAGATAGAGTTCAAAGACCACTTAATTTTTGTATTGTTGATGAAGTGGATTCAATATTAATAGATGAAGCAAGAACACCTTTAATTATTTCTGGTGGTGCAATGAATTCACAAAATTTATATATTGATGCTAATCGTGCTGTTAGAGGATTAAAGTTAGATGAAGATTATACAATAGATGAAAAAGTTAAATCAGCATCTTTAACAGAAACTGGAAGTAAAAAAATCGAAAGATTTTATAATTTAGCAAATTTATATGATATTGATAATACAGCATTAGTACACCATGTTCATCAAGCATTAAAAGCAAATTACGTATTTAAAAGAGATGTTGATTATGTAGTAGAAGAAGATGCAGTAATTATAGTAGATCAATTTACTGGAAGACTTATGCATGGACGTCAATTTAGCGAAGGATTACATCAAGCATTAGAAGCCAAAGAAGGTGTAACGATTAATGCTGAAACTAAAACGATGGCAACTATTACATTCCAAAATTTATTTAGAATGTATAATAAATTATCTGGTATGACAGGAACTGCAAAAACTGAAGAAGAAGAATTTAGAAGTATTTATAATATGTATGTTATTCAAATACCTACAAATAAACCTGTTGCAAGAATAGATGAACAAGATTTAGTTTATACAACTGAAAAAGGTAAATATAAAGCAATTATTAATACTGTTAAATATTTACATGAAAAAGGAGTACCTATATTAATTGGTACAATAAGTGTTGAATCAAACGAAAGATTAAGTAATTTACTTGATAAAAATGGTTTAAAGCATGAAGTTTTGAATGCTAAAAATCATGAAAGAGAAGCAGACATTATTGCTAAAGCTGGTGAAAAAGGTGCTATAACTTTAGCAACTAATATGGCTGGTCGTGGTACAGATATTAAAGTAAGTGATGAAGTAAAAGAACTAGGTGGACTTTGTGTAATTGGGACTGAAAGACATGAATCAAGAAGAATTGATAATCAGTTGCGTGGTCGAACTGGTCGTCAAGGAGACGCTGGTATGAGTCAATTCTTTGTATCATTTGAAGATGAATTAATGCGTGTTTTTGGTACTGATAGAATTAAATCAATGCTAACAAACTTAGGATTTTCTGAAGATCAAGCGATTAAATCAAAAACTTTAACTAAAAGTATCGAAACTGCTCAAAAGAAAGTTGAAGGAAACAACTATGATATGCGTAAAAGTTTACTTGATTATGATAATGTTATGAATGAACAAAGAGAAATAATTTATACGAGAAGAAATGAAATCCTTGATTTAGATAGTATTCATGATAAAGTTATAGAAACATTTAAAAATACAATAAATAATTTAGTGGAAGACCATATACCACCAGAAAATTATTTAACTGAACATGATAAATCAGAAATAATTGAATATGTTAATACAAATTATTTTAAAACTAGAACGTTAAAAGTTAGTGAAATAGAATCTTTAAAAGATGATGAAGTTGCTGATTATATTTCTGGGGAAATGATTAAAGATTATGAACATAAAATGGTTGAATGTCCAAGTATAGATGAATTTGAAAAAGCAATTAGTTTAAGAGTTATCGATACTTCTTGGGTAGATCATATGAGTAATATGGAACATTTAAAAGAAGGGATTGGACTTCGTGGTTATGGACAAGCGAATCCTGTTCAAGTTTATACTATGGAAGGTTTCCAAATGTTTGATGATTTATTAAATAAAATTGATAATCAAATTGCATTATTTTTACTAAAAGCAGAAGTTAGAAGAAATGTTGAAAGAAAGCAAACATTACAAGGACATGCTAATGATGGTAAAGAAAAAGTAAAAAGCACCCCTAAAAGAGTAAATAAAATAGGTCGTAATGACATGTGCCCATGTGGCTCAGGAAAAAAATATAAACAGTGTTGTGGGAAATAACTCGCTAACCCAAGTAATACAAGGAAAAATGCGAGCTTTTCTTTAAAATAAAACAAGAAGAAAAATACTACTAGATACGTTATTTAATGTATTTAAAACGTATCTAAAAAATGTTAATGTCAAATATAAAAATGTAGGTTTTTGATTAAATAATTATGTAGGAAAACCTACATTTTTGTTTAATCTTTTTCCTACATTTTTATATTAGCACTAACAGAATTAAAAATTAAAATTAAAACTAAGGCACACGAAAAACAATTAAAACCTCAAGATATAATGCAAATGTTTTTTTGAAAGATTACTATACCGAATATCAATAAACTAATTAACAATTTGAAACAGGATAAACACATAAGATTTAAAAATTCATGCGTTTATCCTAATACTTTTATTAATTCTATTTAAAAATTTAATAATAATTGATATAATTTTAGACATGACATATACCTCTGAGTCTATATTGTTTTTTCTAAAAATATTATATCGAGATATGTCATTTTTTAATAGATATAAAATGAAACTTATATAAAAAAATATCCTAAAAAAAGAAGGTAGAAAAAAATATATAAATCATTGAAATATAAAGGAAAAAATGGTAGATGTGAATGAAACGTTGCACACTACCAATACATGGTATTGTAAAAATGTCAGATAGAGTTGTTAGAGAAATGATGGGATTATAGTGAATATTTTTTGGTAAAAGTAATATAATAATAGTAGTTACGAAAAAAAGGTCATGCTCCCCAAAATTCGTAATAGAACTATTTGACATTTAATAAAATTTATTTTATAATAGAATTACGAAAAAAAGGTTACATTCCCCGAAATTCGTAATAGGAGGATATTATGGAAATAAAAAGAGACTACTATTTAAATAAACTAATATCCAAGCAAGACAATGGACTTATAAAGATTGTAACAGGTATTAGGAGATGTGGAAAGTCATATTTGCTTGATCCGATGTTTAAAAATTATTTGCTTAAAAGTGGTATTGATAATGATCATATAATAAAATTAGATTTAGATATAAGAGAAAACGGAAAATATTTAGATCCAGATTATTTGAATTCATATATCAAATCAAAATTAGTTGATTCTAAAAAGTATTACATTATTTTGGATGAAATTCAAAAAGTAAAGGATTTTGAATCTGTTTTAAATGGGTTTTTAAAAATAAAAAATGCAGATGTGTATGTCACGGGTAGCAATTCAAAATTTTTATCATCAGATATCATTACAGAATTCAGAGGTAGAGGGGATGAAATTAAAGTATATCCACTTTCATTTGCAGAGTTTTATTCTATTAAAAAGAATGATAAAAGAGATGCATGGAAAGAGTATATTACTTTTGGCGGATTGCCACTTGTTTTGAAACAAATTTCTAGTGAAAGTAAAATTGAATATTTAAAGACACAAAAAGATAATGTATATATAAATGATGTTATTGAACGAAATTCTATCAAAAATGAAGAAGAATTAAAAAAATTAGTTGAAATTATTTCTTCAAGTATTGGCTCACTAACTAATCCATTAAAATTATCTAATACATTTAAAAGTTTTAATAGTGTATCCGATGTTACTGATAAAACAATATATAAGTATTTAAAATTTCTACAAGATGCTTTTATTGTAGATAAAGCAGTAAGATATGATATAAAAGGGAAAAAATATATTGAAACACCTCAAAAATATTATTTTACTGATTTAGGAATTCGCAACTCATTTTTGGATTTTAGACAAATAGAAGAAAATCATATTATGGAAAATATTATTTATATAGAATTAAAAAGAAGAGGGTTTAATGTAGATGTTGGTGTTGTTGAAATAAAGGAAAATGGTGTAAAGAAAAAATTAGAAATAGATTTTATTGCTAATAAAGGAAATGAAAAGTATTATATTCAGTCATCACTTAATATAGATGATTATGATAAAAAGGATCAAGAGTTAAGACCATTAAGAAATGTTAATGATTTCTTTAAAAAAATTATTGTTGTTAAAGATGATATTGTTAAATATAAAAATGAAGAAGGAATATTAATTATTGGTATATTTGACTTTCTACTAGATGTTGATTATTTGAATTAGGACTTAAAGTCCTTTTTTTATTTGCAAAATTACAGAGGTTAATTATGGATGAAAAATTAGATTATTATAATGAACAAGAAATAGAAAAGATACTAAGAAGTAAGGAAAAACGCGATTTTTTCTTTTGCTCTAAAATACCTGAAAAATGACTTTAGATGCATTTTTGATTTACTTATTTGAAGTTGGTAAATTAAGGTGATATTTAAATAAAATAATAAAAATAGTAGTTTTTGTAGTATAATAGAACTAACAAGTAAAGAGCAATTTTTAATTAGGAGGATATAAAGTGAATAAAAAAGTTTTATATAGTATTATACTTTTAGTAATGATTAGTTTAGGGACAATAACATTTTTAATTACAAATAATATTAATAATAAGAATAAGGAGTCCGATAAAATGAAAATTGAAGAATTACAAAAAAATGCAAAAATTAGAAATTTTAATTTTGAGACAAAAACAGTAAAACTTAATAATGGATATGAAATGCCATTAAATGGAATTGGAACATAT
>CAZYXO010000056.1:0-6940 GCA_964651315.1 uncultured Muribaculaceae bacterium | reverse complement strand
TTGTACTATTTATTGTTATTCCTGCTTCTGTCCATGAGGCTAGTACTTTATCTCCCGCTTTTTTACTGAATTCTACACTACATGTTCCACTTCCTGTTAAATTTGTTAATTTAAATGTTTTTGTTGTATTATTCCAGTTTGGTGTTCCACCAGTGCATGTTGCTCCTGTGTATACATAATCTGTTGTTGGTGTGAATACTACACTTGATGAATCAAGTCCTGCATAACCTGATAATGTTGTAGTTGCCGGTGTTGCATTTGTAGTAGTTACTGTTATTGAGAAATAATTTAATCTCGTGAAATATACATTACATTTTGTTTTGATATTTATATTAGATAATGATAAATTGTTTGTTTCTGCATCATAATTTGTTGTTATACTTCCTGTTGGGTCACATATTGTTTCTTTGTATACATATCCATCTTCTTTTGTTGGAAATGCCTCTAAAGAAGAATTTGAAAATGTATTTGCTCCATAATTATCTTCTAAATATATTGCGAGTTTTATATCTCCTTTAGAAAATTCTCCAATTTTACCTTTTATTATATTATAAGAACTACTTACTTCATAATAAGCATAACTTTTATAAATATATAAAACTGACAATAAAATTATAATTAATAGCATACTATAAAATACGATATTTTTCTTTTTACCAATAAAATTTATATTTTTAATTTTCGGCATTTTTAATCTCTCCCATGTGAATAAAAAACAACTATATTTCTATTATGGCATAGCCAAAAATTTTAATACTTGTTTCTATCCAACTATGTGTATTATATAAAAATTACCCCCCCCTACAAGAGAACAAATGTACGTTTTACAAAATTTTAAAAAGCTAACGAATGTCAGCTTTTATGTTTTTTCTTAAATTCTTTATATTTATAATCAATATATTTTTTATAAGTAACTTTTTTATTAAATTCATTTTGATTAAATGGAATAAATTTCTTTAGATAATATTTTAATTTAAATTTATTAGAACTTTGTTCACAATTTAAACGAATTATGGCACATTTAGTTGCTTCAGTTCCCCAAAAATCTTGAATTTTGTTTCCTACTCTAAAAGTAACTCCATCTTTACTACTTAGAGCATTAATTGCAGTATGAATTTTATTTTTATATTTACCAGTATAAAATACTACATGACCACATTTCTTATCTTCATTTCTTAAAACAATAATATCACCATTACTTAGTTTAATATTATCTAATAATTCTTCTTTATTAATATATTCAAAAATTATTGGTTTTTTAACAATTAAAGTATCACTTTGATATTTAGCTTTTTCCATTAAATTCTTATCAATTAAATGAATTGTATCTGTTTTCTTTTTTCTTAAAGTTAAATTATTATCTTTTAATGCTTGATAAATTAAACCTGAACAATCCACTTTTGTGTTATCCAAAGTGTTTAAATCTAATGTATAACCACCAAAAATATATTTACATCCTAAATAGTTAAAAGTATATTCAATTATTTTATCACCATAATTTTTAGGTAATTTCTTTTTGTAATCCATTTTAACTCCTTTAATAAATTATATTAATTAAGTATTTTTAATATCTCTTTTCTTAAATACAATTAATGATATAAGAATTCCAACAACAAAGTATAATATATATATAATTGCTGAAGTCATAAACGAATACCCAATTAAATTTTTTGAGCCTCCAAATAAATAATAATTAAAATCCCAGTTAAGCGTTATAAAACTATATAACCATTCTACTTTAAACGCATAAACGAGTGCATTAAATAATTCACTACCAAAATTAAGCATTATACCAAGAATTATTGCTAAAGAATTGTTTAAAAATAATGTACTAAACATAAATGTAATAAGACTTAACATAACAAACATTGGTAATGTTGCTAGTACTTCAATAAATACATATTTAATAACATTTATTTCTTCTACTAAATTAGTTGCAACATTATATACTATTACTGGTGTATTTAAACTACTAAATCCATCAAATATACTAACCATTATTAATTGTATTAATAAAATAAATAAAATTATAAAAGGTATAACTAAGAATGATACAAGTAATTTACTTATTAATATTTTTGTTCTACTATAAGGAACAGTTATTAAATGTTTTATCGTATTTTTATTAAATTCATCACTAACTATTACTCCACTAATCATAACAATAAATATAATGATAAGCATTCCAAAACTTTCAACAAAATCCATCAATATTCCTCTTAAAGATTCTGTATTTGTTGTATCAATTTTATTTTCTAAAATATATTTATTTAATGCTACTTCTTTATTAATTCTTTTTAATTCTTCTTGTTCATCATCTGTTAAAACTTTTTTATCTAATAAATATAATTGTTGTCCTCTTCTATTTGCATATTCATCTAAAGTATTATTATAATATAATTGATCGTAATCAATGTTTTCATTTAATCTTTTATTAAGGAATGCAAGTATTTCACTAGCAACTATTTTTTCATTTTCACAATTATTTACTAAATCTCCACAATATGTAATTATTTCTTGTTGTCTTTTTATTTCTTTATTGGCAAAATAACGCCAATTTTTATTATTAACTAAACTTAAAATATTGTTTATTTCTGCATCTATTTCTGAAAGTTTTTCTGTTTCTTTATTACTATATTCTATTGTATTTTTTTCAAAATATAAGTCATATAATTCTTCATAAATTATATTTCTTTGCCAATCTTCATAATCGTTTTCCTTATTTAACTTAGCAATATCTTCATTTGTTTTATCACCTAAATAATAATTAAGTTCTTCTGGATTAGTTAAATCATAATCATTTAAGTTTATTTTATATGAATTTTCCCCATAATACATTTCACTATTATCAAAAGTAAATGTTAACATATTTAATAAAAAGATAAAAAGTGCAAAAACAATTAAAGTAATGTACAAAGATTTTTTATGAACTAATTTATATAATTCGTTTTTAATTAATTTAATCAATTTTATTACCTCCAGTCTTACTTAAATATGCTTCTTCTAATGTTTGTGTATCTTTCTTTACTTCAAATATTAAAATATCATTATTTATTAATTCTTTAATTATATTTGGTATTTCTTTCTTATGTATTTCAATAATAAATTTATTTTCTTCAATTTCTTCAATATTTTCAAGAAGTTTTTTTGCTTTATTTATTTTATCAACTTCAAATATATATTTTTCAATATCTTTTTCTTTTAAATGATTTACTTCATTTGTTTCTAAAGTAATTCCTTTATTAATAATCGATACTTTATTACAAAAACTTTCTAGTTCACTTAAATTATGACTTGATATTAAAATACCCATCTTTTTTTCTTTAGCAAGTTTTTTTAATAAATCACGTAAATCTTTTATTCCTTCTGGATCTAAACCATTTGTTGGTTCATCTAATATTAGTAAATTAGGATTAGTCATTATAGCTCTTGCTATTCCAAGTCTTTGACGCATACCTAAAGAATATTTGCTTACTTTATCATTTATTCTATTTTCTAAACCTACTAATTTTATTGTGTTATTTAAATCTGCTTCTGTTACTTTTGGATATAAATTTTTCGTTAACAATAAATTTTGTTTTCCAGTTAAATACATATAAAAGTCAGGATTTTCAACTATGCATCCTACTGTTTCGATTGCTTTAACAAAGTCTTTTTTTACATCAAAGCCATTTATAAATACATTACCATCATCTATTTTATTCATTCCTAAAATTAGTTTAATCGTTGTTGTTTTCCCACTTCCATTAGGTCCGATAAATGCTAAGATATCTCCTTCATTTATATCCAAATTTATATCTTTTAATACTTCTTTTTTACCAAACTTCTTTTTTAAATTTTTAACTTCAAGTATTTTATTCATTAATATTTCCTTTCGTTCTCATTCTAGTTTTTGCCCGAACACAATGTTTCATCATTTGAATTTTTTGTCTTCTTGAATTATTCTTATCATATAGTAAAAAACATTTAGATTCTTCAATTATATTTTTCATTTGTTCTTCAGTAATTGGTTCATGATTAACAAAATAGTCTTCGATTTTTCCAGCAGTTAATTCACTTAAATATGTTTCATTCATTCGATCAAAATAATCATTTGCTGAAGGAAGCATTAAATAACGATCTGTTAATCCACAAATAGCACATTCAGCATAATTTGCATTTATTTTTTGTAAATGAAATAAAATATGTTCGCATTCACACATCTTAACAAATTTTATTTCTAAACCTATTTCATTAATTTCTTTTTCAATTACATCTAATTCTCTTTTTAATTCAGTATATCTTTTTACAGTAGCATCTTTCATCAACATTTTTATTGATTGTTCTAATTCATAACTTCTTAATAAATTATTAATTAATTTAGTTTCTAATTCTTGCGATTTTTTCATTTTTCCTTTCCTTTCTTATTTTTTAATTTGTTTAATTAGTCATTAACAGTTTTATAACTATTATTTTGGTGTCCTCGAGGGGATTCGAACCCTTTTCTAATGCGTCGGAGGCATTAATTTTATCCAATTAAACTACAAGGACTTAACAAAACTATTATAACATTAACTAAAAATATGTAAAGAAAAAAATTGATTTAAAAGTTTTTAAAAAGTTACAATAGTGCAATTCTTATAATCGTAAAAAAAATTGTTAAAATAATAATATCATTCTAACAACCTTAGTTTTTTTAATTTAATCTTCTCCATCTTCACAGTAAGATTCAATGGCACAATTTCCATCATCTGGGTCTTCACAACAATCTAAACTATAATGTGAACAAGTTTTATATCCCTTAAGATTTTCAGAAATAATATTTGTTCCTTTATGCTTAAATTTCACAATTTCTAAAGCAGTCAAAAATTTCACCTCCTTTACAGTTCTATCCAATATTTTAAAATATTAGTGTTATTAAAATTCACTTTTGATTCAAATATTCCATTATTATTAATAATAACTTTTTGTGAAGGCACATTATTTTCTTCACATGTAATTAATATTTTATTCATTCCTAATTTTTCACATTTTTTTAAACCTAATTTTAATAATTTTGTTCCATTGCCTTTATTTCTTTCTGAATGTTTAACTCCATATGCTATATTTCCTAAATAATTATATAATTCATTTAATTCACATCTCAAATCAATAGCCCCAATTATTTCATCATTATCATTTATAGCCCAATAAAGAATCGATTTTACTTGATTATTTTGTAAATTGATACCTTCACGTTTATTTTTTAATCTCAACAGCATTGTATCAAAGTTTTCACCATTTTTAGCAAAATCACCTGGAATTATTTTTTCTTTATTCTCTATATATGATTTAATATAACTTATCCACGATTTTTTATATTTTTTATTTGGTAAAACTAATCTAAACATTAAATACCTCATTATTAATATAATCATCAGGATTATCACACATCCACCTCAAGAAACATCCGCCACCACATTTTGTCCATTTTTTACATTCTTTACATTTTATAGAAGGATAAGTTTTAATCACTTTTCTAAATTCTTTTACTAATTCAGAATGCCAAAAATCATTAATATCATTATAAATTATTTTATCTTTATTTAATGGGTGGTTAACAAAATGATTACATGGCAAAATATTAAAATTAGTATCTAAAACAATACCTCTTCCAGTAGTAATATGACAGCAAGTTTTTATTTTATTGTTTTTTTCTAATTCTTCAAGTAAACTTTTATCAAGTACACAAAGAGGAATAGACATTTCAAATTTATAGTTAATACTACTGTTTTTAAAAATTTTATAAGCAGTTAAACATATATCAGCAAGTTCATTAATACTAGGTCCATCATTATAATCATTTTCAATTGATGGCTTATACAATTCTAACAAGATATTATTAATATTGTTCTCTAAAAGTAAATTCTTAAGTCGTATAAATTTTTCTTTATTGTTTTCACACATCACATAAGATACACAAACTTTGGCCCCTAATTTTTCCAAATTATTTATTCCTTTAATAGCTTCATATAATCCACTACAACCTGTTAATTCTAAATATTCTTCCTCAGAAGTACCTTTTAGTGAAATATCAAAAGAGTTAATTCCCAATTGAACAATTTTTTTAGCAAAATCATAATTGCTGAATTTTCTTTCATTAGTTGCCATAGATACTTGAGTTTTTTTTAATTTAATGTATTCTAATACATCAAAAAGACTTTCATAAATTGTTGGTTCTCCACCAATTAAAATAAATTTTTCTACCCCATTTTCTATCAATGAATCAATGTATTTTTTTAATAAGCTAATATCCATACTATTTTTTATTTTAGAATTTTTTGCATAACACCAAGTACAGTTATTATTACAAGTTCTATTTGTAGTTAACCAAGCCCTTTTCAACATTTCTACATTAACTCCTTTATAAATTTAATTTATTATAATGCTATTAACAAATAAATGTCAATCATTTTTATGACCCCCTTCATTAATGGCACAAAACTTGAATATTATTATATTTCATTTCTTTACAATAGTAAACGCTCGTTTTTCTTTAATTCGAGCGTTTACTATTTTATTTAACTTTAATCATAATTTTTAATAAAATTGCAAAAAAGTAGTTGACTTTGCTCTTATTATGTAGTAAATTGATATCAAGAGATTGATTTGTTATTCTTTTAGAATCGTTTATCAATCTCTTGTAGAAGTTGGTTTTAATCTTTCGGGATTGGTAACCAGCTTCTTTTTTATGTTTTTAAAAAAAATACTTGTTGTTTTAAATTATTTAGTATAATCTAAAACAACATTTTTTTGTTTCTAATTTTTGCATAAGAAAAATATTCATTTCTTCTATTTAATAGGAATTAATGTGAATGATAATTATTTTAATAAAAAAAGCACTTTTGAAAAGCACTTTATTTTTCCCCTTCTTCAAGCATTGTTGTAATAAATATTCCATAACCTTTTCTTACATCATCAA
>CAZYXO010000055.1:5342-7151 GCA_964651315.1 uncultured Muribaculaceae bacterium | reverse complement strand
TAGTATTTGTCCTATATTCATACGAGATGGAACTCCAAGTGGATTTAACATTATATCAACTGGTCTACCATCTGGTAAGAAAGGCATATCTTCTTCTGGAAGTACTAATGATATAACACCTTTATTTCCGTGTCTACCACTCATTTTATCTCCAACTTGAATTTTACGTTTTTGAATTATATAAACTCTTATTACTTTAGAAACTCCTGCTGATAATTCATCAGAATTTTCTTTTGTATAAATTTTTACATCATGAACAATACCCTCAGCTCCATTTTCAACACGAAGTGAAGTATCTCTTACTTCTCTTGTTTTTTCACCGAATATTGCATGTAATAATTTTTCTTCACTTGTAAGTTCTTGAACTCCTTTTGGTGTTACTTTACCTACTAGGATATCTCCTTCTCTTACTTCTGTACCGATTCTAATAATACCATTTGAATCCAGATTTTTACGTGCTTCTTCGCCAACATTTGGAATATCTCTTGTAATTTCTTCTGGTCCTAATTTAGTATCACGACATTCGATATCATAATGTGTTATATGAAGAGATGTATAAACATCATCTTTTACTAATTTTTCATTTAGAATAACAGCATCTTCATAGTTATATCCATTAAATGTCATGAATGCTACTGTCATATTTTTACCTAAAGCAAGTTCACCTTTATCTGTACTTGGTCCATCAGCGATTACTTGTCCAGCATGTACAGTATCACCTTTTTTAACAAGTGGATGATGATTAATACAAGTATCAGCATTACTTCTTTCAAAGTTTGCTAAATAATATATATCTTTTCCACCAACAGTTTTAACAATTATTTTTAAACCATCAGCATAATCAACTACTCCGTCACCCTTACAAACGATTGTTGAACCAGAGTCTTTTGCAGCCATATATTCAACACCAGTTCCAACTATTGGACTTTCTGGTACTAATAGTGGTACTGCTTGTCTTTGCATATTTGCTCCCATTAGGGTTCTATTTGATTCATCATATTCCAAGAATGGAATACAACTTGTTGTAATTGCAACTATTTGCGAAGGTGCTACGTCAATATAATCAACATTTTCTTTTTTAACCATCACATTATCGCCATTAATACGAGCAATTACTTCATTATCTATAATATTATTGTTTTCATCTAATTTAATAGTTGCTTGTGTAATGTTATAATCTGCTTCTTCATCTGCTGTCATATATTCTATTTCATCAGTTACTCTTGCATTTACAACTTTACGATATGGAGTCATTATAAATCCATAATCATTTATTTTTGCATATCCTGCAAGTGATGTGATAAGTCCGATATTTTGTCCTTCTGGAGATTCTATTGGACATATTCTTCCATAGTGACTTGCATTTACGTCACGAACTTCCATACCGGCACGATCTCTTGATAATCCGCCAGGTCCAAGACTTGATAAACGTCTTTTTTCTGTTAATTCTGCTATTGGATTAACTTGATCCATGAATTTTGATAATTGGCTTGATCCAAAGAATTCTTTTAATGATGCTGTTACTGGACGTATATTAATTAAAGTTTTAGGTGTAACATTCTCAATTTCTTGAGTTGTCATTCTTTCTCTAATTACTCTTTCCATTCTTGAAACACCAGTTTTGAATTGATTTTGAATTAATTCTCCAACTTGACGTACACGACGATTTCCTAAATGATCGATTTCATCAGTTGATCCAATACCTACTAATAAATTCAAATAATAATTTATTGATGCATAAATATCTGGAATTGTTAATCTTTTTTCATCTACACTACCATCTGTACCAATTAATTTTACTATTTTTTC
>CAZYXO010000055.1:0-5242 GCA_964651315.1 uncultured Muribaculaceae bacterium | reverse complement strand
GCTAAATCATAACGAAAACGATCAAAGAATCTTGTTACTAATTGATTTTTTGCACTATCAAGTGTAGCAGGTTCTCCTGGTCTTAATTTTTCATATACTTCGATTAATGCTTCATCAGTATTTTTTGTACTATCTTTGTCTAAAGTATTAATGATATAATCATTTTCACCAAAAACACTAATAATATCTTCGTCACTTGATAAACCAATACATCTTAGTAATGTTGTAAATGGAACTTTTCTTGTTCTATCTATTCTTACATATACAACATTTCTTGCATCAAGTTCATATTCAAGCCATGTACCTTTATTAGGTATAACTTCTCCTGATATGATTCTACGACCATTTTTATCTATTTCTCTTTTGAAATAAATACTTGGACTTCTTACCAATTGCGAAACAATAACTCTTTCGGCACCATTAATAATAAATGTTCCAGCATCAGTCATCATCGGCATATCACCTAAGAAGATTTCTTGTTCTTTTACTTCTCCTGTTTCATGAATTGATAATCTTGCTTGTACTTTTAACGGTGCAGCAAAGTTAACCATTCTTTCTTTGGATTCTTTGATTGAATATCTTGGTTCATCAAAAGAATAATCGCCAAATTCTAGCGAAATACTACCAGTAAAGTTTTCCACTGGAAATAAATCATCAAAAACTTCCTTGATACCATCTGTCAAGAATCTTTGATAACTCTTTTTTTGAATCTCTAGTAAGTCTGTTAATTCTAAAACATTCCTAGTTCTTCCAAAATTTCTTCTCTCTACATAATCCCCGAATTTTTTTACATTATAAGCCACGATTTTATCACCCCTATAAAATATTTATAGCAATCTTTCTGGCAAAAAAGACTACGCCACCAATTTATAATTCTATCAAGTAAATTAAGCAAAGTCAATTCAATTTTGCGATAATTATGTAAAATCCTTTACTTTTTTCGAGAATTTCACTTTTTTTATAATTGTTTTCGATTATTTTTAAAATACTTTTGGCACCTTGTTCTTTTCTTATGACAAATATTAGTTTACCATTTTCACTTAAATGCTCTTTTGCCCCAAGTAATATTTCTAACACTTTTTCTTTTCCTGCTCTTATCGGCGGATTACTTATTATCATTTCATATTTATCTTTTATATTCTCATATGCATCACTTAAAAACACTTTTCCAGTAACTTTATTTTCTAAAATATTCATTTCACACAAATGAAGTGCTCGATTATTTATATCAATTAAATCTACAGGTATTTCGTATATCTTGCCTAATACAATACCCATAAATCCATACCCACAACCAACATCAAGTAAATTATTTGCTTTAATATTTTGTTTTAATATAGTTTCGACTAATAATTTGCTCCCAAAATCTATATAACTTTTGGCAAACACACCATTATCAGTATGAAAACAAAAAGAAATATCATTATACTTATAAATAATATTCTTTAATTCACTTTTTATATTATCATTATTTGTAAAGTAATGTTCCAAATTGTTCACCCTTTTTAAATTAAGTATCTTTAGTTTACGCCTAAATGAGGTTAAAGTCAAGAAAAAACGAACAAAAAAACAGTAATTTAAGCATTACTATTTTATGTTTAATTTTAATTATTTTTAAGTTCTTTTTTAAATACAAATAATTTACTTATTATATAGTTTCCTATTATAACAACTACTTGAACAATTAATTTTGCTATTTTATCATTTTCTTTTAATACCGTAACGATTAAATACATTAGGGCCATATCCATAAGTAGTGTTATAACTCTTGAAGATGTAAAACTAATCATTTCTTTTACTTTGTTTTTATTTTTACTTTTAAATACAAATTTTCGATTAGTAAAATATGCAAATACTACAGAACATATCCAAGATATTATATTAGCTAGTTGTAGTTCTAGTGCAACTTTTGGGTCTAAAATTGTGTAAACACAAACATAGTATGATATTAAATAAATTATTGTTGTTAAACCACCAATGATTAAATAATTAATTATTTCTTCGTATTTACGATATGTTTTTTTTATTTTATTCTTCATTTTGTTCTCTTATTATATAAATAGGTCTTTTTTTAGTTTCTAAATATGTTTTAGATAAATATAAACCTATTATTCCTGTACAAAATAATTGAATACCACCTACCATAAATATAATACAAACTGTTGAAGGCCATCCACTTACTGGATCTCCCCAAATTAATGTTTTAGCAACAATTACTATTATCATAATAAATGCTATTAAACAAAATATCATTCCAAATATTGCTGATATTATAAGTGGTGTTGCTGAAAATGCTACTATTCCTTCAATAGCATACTTAAATAATTTCCAAAAACTCCATTTTGTTGTTCCTGCTACTCTTTCTTGATTATCAAACTCTATCCATTTTGTTTTAAATCCGACAAAAGAAAATATTCCTTTGGAATAACGATTATATTCTTCCATAGATATAATTGCATCAACCATTATTCTTTTCATTAAACGAAAATCTCTAGCACCATCTATCATTTCTGTTTTAGATATTTTATTAATTATCTTATAAAATGTTTTAGTAAAAAATTTGCGAAAGAACGAATAACCATTTCTACTTACACTTTTTGTTGCTACACAATCATAATCTTCATTTTCTAAAGTTTCATACATACTCTTTAATAAATATGGTGGATCTTGTAAATCAACATCCATTGTTGTTACATAATCCCCACTTGCTTTACAAAGTCCTGCATACATTGCTGCTTCTTTACCAAAGTTTCTTGAAAAAGATATATATTTAACTGTTTTATCTTTTTTTTCTAGTTCTTTTAAAATATTTATTGTATTATCTTTTGATCCATCATTTACAAATATAAATTCAAAATTAACATTTTTCATTTCTTCTCTTATTTTATTTATTTCTGGATAAAATAGTGGAATACTTTCCTCTTCATTAAATACTGGTACTACTATTGATATTGTTTTTTTCTTAAACATAATACTCACTTCCTTAATCAATTTTATTATATCAAATAATTATTTTTTTGCATATAAATACACTTTTGATGTTCCTGTGTCAAATAATAATTTTTCGATTTCATAATTAATGTCGCTAAAATGTTTTTTATTCTCATCTGTATCAAAATTATAATCAATGTATACCAGTAATTTTTTGGTTTCATAACCATTAATAATCGTATTTAATTCATTTAGTTCTTCTTCTTTAATACAACGAATATTTTCACTTAATAAGAAATATTCGATATTATTTCCAATTTTCCAATTTTTTGAAGTTATATAAATAACATTATTATTTTTATTATCAAATATTTCTTTGTAATTATTTTTTTTAGTTTCATATAAATAATTTGGAGTAATTTTAACAAATGTTGTTGAAATAAGTATTATAAACACTATTATTAAAGCTATAAATTTAATTTTTTCATTAGAAATCAAATAATTCATTAATTGATAGATTAAATAAACAATTATTATCATAAATAAAGGATACATTGCAAAAAAATAACGATCTGCATTGTAAATTGCTGTTTTAGCCACTATCAAAAAAAATAAAATTGTACTAATCATAATAATCAGAAAAACATTTAACATATCACATTTATCCGTTTTATCTTTCTTAATTATTTTCATTATTATTCCTATAATAAATAAAATTGCTATAAAGAAAAATATATATTTAAATTTATTATTAAATAATTGTGTATCTATAATAGTAAAACAAGTTTTTATTTTTTCCAACCCTTTAATACTCAAAGCATTCAATCCACTTTTCCCTGGTCCTTGTAAAAATAAATGTTTAATTGCACTCTTAAAGAAAAAGAAACCACCTGCGACAGTTATTAAACTACCTCCGCTAAAAACAAACATTTTCTTGTATTCTTTTTTAATAAATAAAAATATTACCTGAAATAACGATATAAAAAATGCATAAAATAGAAAATGATATTGTGTCATAAATCCTAAAAATAAAACAATAAAAAGTAATATTAATTTATTTTTCGAAAATTTTTCATTAATTAGTATTATTAAGTAAGTATATAATAAAATGAAAAATGTTAGCAATTCGTACATTCTTATAAAAAGTATGCTCGAAAATGCCCCACAAGAAAATCCATAGAGAATTAGAGGAATTAATGCTATATATTTATTCTTGAATAATTTTTTACCGATTAAGTATATTAATACTAAACAACCTAGATTAGCTATTAAATTAATTGCTAGCCCTATCCATTTTGTAAATACATTTGGTACAAAAGAGCTTACAGTGTGTAAAACTGCATGATAAAATGGCGGATGTGTATCAACTGCTTGATTTCCATACACTTTTAAATAAGCAAACCTTTGATTATTTTTCACAGCAAGGATATCCCTATAATAATCATTATTTTGCCAATTGAATATATCATAGTCTTGTATATGATGATAATCATAAGAATTAGCAAACGAATAAGAAAATATTTCATCCACAAAAAATCCACTTTTCTTTAAACAATAATTAAAAGAAAATATTAATTGAATAATAATAATTAACGACAATAAACCGTAGATTAAATATTTTTCAAAAAACTTTTTCATTAATTCTTCCTCCTTAAAACATTAAATATTTCACAAGATAATTTCTTGTTGTAACTTTTTAATAAAATTGTTAGTATTAGAAACAAATTTTTTTGGTTTAAATTTTTTTATATTATTTATTAAACTATTCAAATTGTTTTTTAATTCTAATATATAACCTTCTTCACTAAATATACTTACTAATTCTGTTTGATGATTATCAACATGCTCACCATATTTTGCAAGTCTTGCACAAGCAATAACTAATTTACCTTTTTTTAATGGTCCGATTATACTACCTGTTCCACCATGCGTAATTATTAAATCAGATTCATCAATTAATTTATTCATTTCTTCATAAGATATAAAATCAAATATTTCCATTTTTTTACTAGTATACTTAGTATGACCTGCTTGAACTATAATTTTATCTTTTATATTCGATTTTTCAATCATATCAAGTAATCTTGTAAAAGGTTCTTTTTGTGTACCTAATGTAACTAAAATCATTAATAAATCGCCCCCCAATACTTTGCATTTGGATAAAATTCTAACATACTTTCCCATTGAACTACAAATGTTGTATAAGCATGTAATTTATAAATCATTTTTCCTGTTATCGATGGTGTATTTCTTTTCGCAAAACTTTCAATAAATATTACTTTTTTGTGTAGTATTTTTCCTAAACAACACA
>CAZYXO010000054.1:0-7233 GCA_964651315.1 uncultured Muribaculaceae bacterium | reverse complement strand
AAAATTATCATGTACAAAATTCTAAATTGTAAAAGACAATTGCATTTAATTGACTGCTTTAATTGAACAAGTATATTTTAGATTATTTTCATAATATGCTTTTATTTTTGCAAACTCTGTTGGAAAATTCTTATTTTCATTTTTTAGCATATCCATTGTAAGAATATTCATAAGTTCTATTTCTAAATTATCATCATTAAAATTAGGAAATCCTGTATATTCTTCTAAAGTAATTGCATTTCCGACATATGAATTTTTTATTGTACTATAATTTTCACTTGTATCAGTTTTTATTAATTTAGTTCGATATGAATAATCTCCTATTACACTTCCTGTAACTATACCAATATAATCTGTAACATTATTTTTTGTACACGTTAAATATAATTTAGGTGCATTATCACTTACTACTAAAGAAGTATATTTACTTGTAACATTTCCTCCACCATCTTTAGCATTTATTTTAACAATATATAATCCTTGTTCAGAAAAATTTATTTCATTATCGTAATAAAAACTACAATTTGAAGAATCATTACAACTTGCTACAAAATCTTCAATATTTATCTCTTCATTCGCTTTTTTTGTTAATCTCTTTAATTCTAATTCTGGTTTTACAGTATCTTTTATTTCTACATTACCTTTATATTCTTTATTTTCACAAGTAATAATAAATTCATGAGTACCAACCTTATTTACATCAATTTTTTCTGTATTCAAAGAGCATTCACTGCTATTTAATTCTGTAAAAGTTCCATAATCATTTATATTTGTAGGGAGATTTGTTCCTATTTCTAATGTTATTTTGTTTGTCGTTACATATTTTTTAGACAATTTTCCATCATTATTAGCAATTCTTAGAAAATAAAATAATCCTCCACCTATTCCTAGTATTAATACCACGATTAAAATAATAAATATTAATCCTTTTTTGCTTTTCTTCTTTTTTTTATCATCTGGTGGTGTTATTCCAACATCTATGGAAACACCATTAAATAGCGTTGTATCGACAATTGGTTCATTATTTTGTTTTGCTTTATATACATTATTTGAATTTAAACTTTGAGTAGGTGTTTGGGAAACGTCAGAAGTTTTTATTTCATTTTGTGTTTCCATATTATTACCAAGTTCAGGTGGTATATTTAAAGGTTTAACTTCACCAATTGGTTCAAATTCCAAAGATTCTATTTGATTGTTTTTATCATCCATATTTGATTGCTCCTTTTATTCTTAAATTAATTATATACAAAAAATTAAAAAATAGCAATTTAAAAAGACATTTTTCATGTCCTTTTATTTATTTAAGCAACTCCGTGTTTTACACGATCATGTTCTTCTGCTTTTTTAGCATTGTTGAATCTATCAACAGTTCCAACTAAATAACCAGTAATACGACGAATTCTTTCAAATCCTACTCCTTCGCCTTTTTTACGAACATTTTGTGTTTCTGTTTTATTATCTTCTAAACTCATTTTCTTTCTACTCCTTTCATTCACAACTACAATTTAAGTTTTTAAGTGTTTCTAATGATACACCTTCACATGCTCTTCTACCACATTTTGGACATACATCTTTAATAATTCCGACATATCCACAAACTGGATCTCTATCAACAGGATGGTTTATTGCACCATACCCTAAATCGTTTTCTTTCATCATTTTAACAATATGTAAAAATCCTTCTAAATTATCACTTGGATCACCATCTATTTCAATATAACTTATATGTCCAGCATTTGTATATTTATGATATGGACCTTCTAATTTTAATTTATTAGCAATTGTTACGTTAAAATAAACTGGTACATGAAATGAATTTGTATAATATTCTCTGTCTGTTACTCCTTTTATTTTTCCGTAAACTGCTTTATCAATATTAATAAATCTTCCGGATAACCCTTCTGCTGGTGTTGCTAAACAAGTGAAATTCAAATTATATTTTTCACAATATTCATCACATTTTTGACGCATATGTTTTACTATTTCTAATCCTAATTTTTGTGATTCTTCGCTTTCACCATGATGCTTTCCTGTTAAGGCTTTTAAACATTCAGCAAGTCCGATAAATCCAATTGATAATGTTCCATGTTTTAATATTTTTCTTAAACGGTCTTCACCTTTTAATTTTTCACTGTCTATCCATACACCTTGACCAAGTAAGAATGGGAAATTATAAACTTTACGATTACATTGAATTTCAAATCTTTCTAATAATTGATCACGAACTAAATCCATTAATTCATCAAGTTCTTCATAAAAACCTTTCATATCAGTTTTTTCTTTAGCAAGAGGTCCTAAAATACCATGCTTAATTCCGAGTCTTGGTAAATTTATTGAAGTAAATGATAAGTTTCCTCTTCCTGGTGTAATTGCTTTATCTGGATCTGCTACATTAGCAAGTACTCTAGTACGACATCCCATATATCCAACTTCAGTTCTAAAGTCTCCCTCTTTGTACATAGGTTTATTAAATGATGAATCTAAGAATGACCAATTTGGGAATAATCTTTTTGCTGATACTTTACAAGATAATTTAAATAAATCATAGTTAGGATCAGTTTCGTTATAATTAACTCCTTCTTTTACTTTGAATATTGAAATTGGAAATATCGGTGTTTCTCCATTACCAAGTCCTGCTTCTGCTGCTAATAAGTAATTTTTTGTTATTAATCTTCCTTCACTTGATGTATCTGTTCCAAAGTTAATTGATGAAAATGGAACTTGAGCCCCAGCACGTGAATGCATTGTATTTAAATTATGAATAAATGCTTCCATTGCTTGATAAGTTGTACGATCAGTTTTTTCCATGGCTTTATCAATTGACATTTGAAATAATCTTTTTAATCCTTCTTTGTCTTTATAATATTTTTCAAAATAATCAACTGTTACATCAATACTATCTAATTTTTGGATATCTTTAACAATAGTATTAACATTAATAAATTCACTAAATTCAGTAAAATCCAAATAATCTTTAATAACATTTTTTAAATGTTTTCTAAATGTTTTTAATACGCCTTTTGCTAAATAGAAATCAAATGCTGGAATACTTTGTCCTCCATGTTGGTCATTTTGATTAGATTGAATTGCTATTGCTGCAAGTGCCGAATAACTCATAATATCTTGTGGTTCTCTTAAATGCCCATGTCCAGTTGAAAATCCATTTTTAAATAATTTATCTAAATCAATTTGTGTACATGTCGTTGTTCCCATTGGTAAGAAATCTAAGTCATGAATGTGAATATCTCCTTCTTCATGAGCAACACTAAACTTCCTTTTCATTAAATATGATTTTGCAAATTCTTTTGATACAGTCGAACCATATTGTAACATCGTACCCATCGCTGTATCTCCATCAACATTAGCATTTTCTCTTTTTGTATCATCTTCACTAGAACTTTTAAGTCCTAAACCCTCTAAAGTTTTTAAAAATTTATGGATTTTTTTATCATACATAAACATTTCTCTTGATTGCGTTCTTCTAATACGATATTCCGAAAAAGATTCATAAACATCATTATAATCAAGACTTTTTAACTTTGCTTCAATAATATCTTGAATTTCTTCAATTTTAATTCTTTCACGATCTTGTGTTTCTTTAATTATTGCTTTAATAACAGAAACATATACTTTTTGAATATCTTTTTCACTATATTTATTTAATTTTTCCCCTTCATCATTTAAAATAGTAATACTATCAAAACCTTTTTTGATTGCAAGTGCTACCTTAGTTGTATTAAAATCTACTTTACTGCCATTTCTTTTGATAACACTAATATTCTCTAATAAACTTTCATCTATATTGTTTGCCATTTTCCTACACTTCCTTTTCTTATGTACTCATTGTAGCACAAATAAAAAAAATTAAAACCTTATTTTTTAAAGTTTTTGGAAATTTTACATTTTATTTTTTTGTGAATTTTTATCACTTTTATTTTTATTACTATTTTACAAGCAATTAAAAAGAAATAAGATATTTCCTTATTTCATTTAGTTATGTAAATCATTTTACATTTATTAACTTTTTTGTTTTTTTAACTTTTTTACATTTTTTAACATGTTCGATTTATTAATTTTTACACTTTTTTATTTTCATAATCATTTATAATATTCAAAAATTCTTCTTTTGTCTTTGCTTGGCAAATTTTTAATTTTATTTCTTTAGTATTTGGTAAATATTTTAAATAATATAAAGCATGAGTACGCATTTGTAATGTTGCCACTATTTCCGGATAATCATCTAGTAATAAAAGATAGTGTTTTTTTAACATTTCAATTCTTTCTTTAACGCTTATTATTTCATTTGTATCTTTATTATTTAATACATCAACACATTCTTTTATAAGCCAGGGATTTCCAAGTATTGCTCTACCAATCATTACGCCTTGACACTTTGTCATTTCCATCATTTTTAAAGCATCATCGCCACTTTTAATATCGCCATTGCCAATTACCGGAACATTAACATTTTTAACAACATCTTTAATTATATTCCAATCAGCATTACCACTATAGCCATCACTTCTTGTTCTAGCATGAACCGCAATTGCACTTGCTCCAGCACTCTCACAAATTTGAGCAATTTCTACAGCATTAATACTAGAAGAGTCCCAACCACTACGTATTTTTACTGTAACTGGAACTTTTACTGACTCAACTATGCTCTTTACAAGTTCAAAAACATGTTCGGGATTTTTCATTAACGCACTTCCAGCATTATTTTTTATAGCAACTTTGGGAACTGGACAGCCCATATTAATATCAATTATATCTGGTTTAAAATTTTCTTCAATATATTTAGCAGCACTAACCATACTATCTATTTCACTACCGAATAATTGAATTGCAATTGGTCTTTCACATTTAGAAAATTTTAATAAATCTAAGGTTTTTTCATTATTATAAACTATTGCTTTATCACTTATTAATTCGCTATATACTAGAGCACAACCCATATCTTTTGCAATTTTTCGATATGCACTTGTTGTAAGTCCGGCCATTGGTGCTAAAACAACAGGATTTTTTATTTCTACATTACCAATTTTAAAACTTAAATTTTCCACGTTACTGTGTCTCCACTATTTAACAAAAATGCATTTCCATCATCTCTATCTAAATGAAGTTCCAGTGTTGCACCTTCTATAACTTTTGCATAAACATCAATAGTTCCGCTTTTTTCTGTTGTTATTTCCATTTGTATTTTCTGATTATCTACAATATTATATTTTTTTGCATCTTCACTATTTATATGTAAATGTCTATTAGCGATTATACAAGAACTTTTTAAATATACTTCTCCTTTAGATGTACAAATAGTAATATCTTCACTATTTTCTAAATCTCCACTTTTTCTAATTGGGGGATTTAACCCTAAAAGGTAGGAATCACTTTTACTAATTTCTACTTGATTATATTTTCTTAAAGGTCCAATAATTCTAACATTTTCAATTTTTCTATCGTTTGACTTTATTGTAACTACTTCATTAGCAGCAAACTCTTCACCTTGTAATAAATCATTTCTTTTTGTTAGCGGCAAATCAAACAAAAGTGCATAAACATCTTCTGTTAAATGCACATGTCTATTACTTATTCCAACTTTTACTTCCATATTTTATTTCTCCAAATAAGTAATCTTATTTCTTCCGTTTTTCTTACTATAATATAATGCTTCATCAACTCTACTAAAATTATTTTCAAATGTATCTTCAATATAAGTAGAAACACCCATACTAAACTGGCATTTAGCAAGTTTACCATCAATTTTAATTTTACTTATTTCTTTTGATAATTTATTTAAAATAATTTTTGCTTTTTCAATAGTCGTTGATGTCAACGCAATAATAAATTCATCTCCACCAAATCTACCTACTAAATCTGATTTTCGCAATAATTTTTTCATAACTTTGGCATATTCCACTAAAACTTTATCACCATAGTCATGACCAAACTTATCATTAATTTCTTTAAAATGATCAATATCTAATATTGCTAAAACAATATGACGATTATATGTGTGAGCTATTTCTAATTTTTCTTTAAATGTTGAATATCGTAAAACTCCTGTCTTATCATCCTTTTGTAACTTTTCTTCACGTTTTTTAAATGTTACAACATCACAATATTTCCAAAACTGATATACTTTGTTTCTTTCAAATCCCATATCATTTTCATTATCAATACAAAATTTTTTTGCTCTTTTTATATACCATTTATCATTAATTAAATCATGATAATATCCTTTTTCAGAATCATATTTTAATTCTTTTATATCAATATCTTTATTTTGATATAATATATTATCTTTTTCATCTAATACTATACATATATCATCTGTTAATGTTTCTACAATTAGTTTTTCATATTGTTTTATCATTTTTTTGTCCATAGCATTTTATCCTTTCACATTAATTCACAAAATAAAATTTATTTCGCTTCTTCCATTGCTCTTGTTTCTCTAATTACTGTGATTTTAATTGTTCCTGGATACTGCATTTCGGATTCAATTTTTTCTTTCATTTCTCTCGCAATTTTAAAGCTTTGTGTATCATCTATTTCATCAGGTTTTACTAAAACTCTAACTTCTCTTCCTGCTTGCATTGCATATGTTTTTTCAACACCTTCATAAGAGTTACCTATTGCTTCTAATTGTTCTAATCTTTTTACATAATTTTCTAATGAGTCATTTCTTGCTCCTGGTCTGGCAGCGGACAATGTATCTGCTACCTCTACTAAGAATGATATGATATTTGTTGCTTCTGTATCACCATGATGTGATGCTATTGCATTTATCACAACATTATCTTCATGATATTTTTTGGCAAGTTCTTGTCCTATTTCGACATGACTACCTTCCATTTCAAAATCAATAGCCTTTCCTATATCATGTAATATTCCAGCACGTTTTGCTAACGCTTGGTTTTCACCTAACTCACTAGCAAGTAAGCCAGTTAAATGTGCTACTTCCTTAGAATGTTTCAACGCATTTTGACCATAACTAGTTCTAAAATGTAATTTACCTATTAAATTTACTAACTCTGGATCCATTTTGCCAATTCCAAGTTCATATAACACAGCATTACCCATTTCGGTAATTTTTGTATTCATATCTTTGCATATTTTGTCATATACTTCTTCAATTCTTGATGGATGTATCCTTCCATCTTTAATTAATGTTTCAATTGTAATTTTTGCTATTTCTCTCCTTATAGGATTAAAACAAGAAATCATAACTGA
>CAZYXO010000053.1:0-7382 GCA_964651315.1 uncultured Muribaculaceae bacterium | reverse complement strand
ATTCTATCAAACAATTGATATCTTGTCAAACCAATTTACTTAATTTCTCTTTAAAACTAGTTCTAATTCATTATTTTTTAAACAATTTTTGGAATTAAATAATAAATTCTGATAATATCTTTGTAAAAATTCATTTGTTTGATTAATTTTATAATTATAATTAATATAATTTGCTCTTACTAAAGCATTGCGATAATAATCCATATTATTTATAAAAACATCTTTATTGGGGATATACCCGATATTTTTTAAGTACTGAAACATAAATGTACATATTGTTCTAGTATTTCCATCACAAAAAGGATGTATTTGCCAAATACTGCTATTAAAGTTTATTAAATCATTAATATTTTTTACATTTAAAAACTTTGCTTGAAAAAATTCATAATTAATTGTACTATCTATTAAATAAAATGGTGTATATATAATTGTATCATTATTCAAAACTTTTTCTTTTCTTGTAATATTATATTCACGAAATACACCATTAAATTCAAAAATATTAGCAAATAAATATTTATGAATAGATTTTAAATATTCAATTGAAAAATCAAATTCATTACTATCAACAATTTCCTTTAGTCTTTGTTCGACTATAACCTTCGTTTCTTTCAATGTAATCACCTTGACATAATGTAATGATTCTTAAATTTTTATGGAATGTATAAAATTCACCACTACTTAATTGTCTATTATACAACTTGTAAAAATATTGTAAAGCACTTTGTAACTCATATATTTGATTTTCATCTGGAAAATAGCCTTGATTGTTAATGGATTGTAGTGTTTCAGTAATATATTCAAACATTGCTGGATCATATCTTTCAACAATATGAATCAATGGATGCATTACTCCACAAATTATTGAACCATTTTCTCTTGTATTTGGTCCTTCTAAGTGCTTGGGTATTATATGATGGAAAGTAAAGCGATCTTTTCCCATCAGTGGTACACCAATCCAATCATATTCATCTTCTTCATATAAATCAATTAAATTATTTCTAATTTCTGATACAGGATTTGATGTTTCATGACTATTTTGATGTTTCTTTGCTTTAATTTTTTTCATTTTTTGCTGTTGTTTTTGTTTCTGTTTTCTTAGTTTTTTACAATTTTTTAGTGTCATATGTAAATCCTCTTTCTAACATAAAAAAATAACGAATTTGTAGTTTACTCGTTATTTAAAGGTAGTTATAGTGATAATTGATAGTTTTAGACATGATTTAACTGAAAAATTTGCAAGACTTATAGCCATAATTATCACTCCTACTCACATTTAAATTATAAAAAAGATATTTATATTTTTCAACATAAATACCAAAACTTTACACTTTTTTATTAATTTATTTTTAATCTTTGCATACATTCTTTTTGTTTGCCATCTAAGTCTATCGTTCCATAATCATGAATATTTTCCACAAAATTTCCATTTAAATCATAATAATTATTCCATCCATCAATAGTAGTAATAATTTTCATCGAAATATTTTGATTAATTCTCGAACCAACATAACTATTTATTACTTGATAAGAAATTGTATTTAAAGGCCTTGTATGATTAATAACAATTGCAAAGTATGAATCATTATTTAATATTCTTTTTATATATTCAGAAAACATTTCTATTTCACATACCCATGGTACTTGTAAATAAACAGGATCAAAAGATAATACTCCACTTTCCATATAATCTATATAAGTATCATAATAAGCATTTCTTGAATTATTTAATGCTTTTATTATTTCGTCTAAACTAGTTAATTCATCTTTATTGTTATATAAAGTATTAAATAATTTTATTATCTTTTCAATATTAATATTTTCGATATTTATATTTTCTTTTATAGTTTGAAAAATTGAATAAAGTAAAGTTAATTCAAAATATTCTCTAGCAAGTATTAATATTATTTCTTGTTTACATGATTTATTTTGAATTACAACATGTGGTAAACCATATTCTTTTAAGTATATAGCCATTGGTGTAATATTATTTATTTTAATTGGATATTCTTTTATCATTTCTTCAATATAGTTTGTTCTTTCTTCAGTATTATTTGCATAAACAAATAAATGCTTACTTTGTTCCATTATTGTTTTTTTATCATATTCATTCATTTTCCAAAACCTCAATATTTCTATATTAACCAATTGTTTTTAAAGTAATATTGTAAAGTCCATTTGGGCTTTCAACTGATATAGTTTCACCAACTTTGTGTCCCATTACTGCAGCACCTATTGGGGATTCATTACTTATTTTATTATTAAATGGATCTGCTTCTAAAGAACCAACAATTTTGTATTCTTCTTCTTCTCCATCTTCATAAAGTATTGTAATAACTGAACCAACTGAAACTTTGTTTTTGTTTTTATTTTCTGCAATTTCACTATGTTCAAGTTTATATTCTAATTCTTTAATTCTTGCTTCAACTTGTGCTTGTTCATTTCTAGCAGCATCATAATCAGCATTTTCCGACAAATCTCCCATTGCACGTGCTTCTTTCAATGCTTTAATAATTTCTGGACGACGAACTGTCTTTAATTCATTAAGTTCGCTTTCCAATTCTAAAAACCCTTCACTTGTTAATATGCATTTGTTATCTATTTTCATTTTGTTTAAATTTCTCTCCTTTTTTTATTTATAACAGGGTTAAGTTTACTATAATTTTTCCTGTTTGTCAATTATCTTTTATTCGTAGCATATCATACTCATCTAACACCTTAGGAAAAGGCATATAAATAGTCATTTGTGGATGATTAGCTATTTCAATATTTTCCATATGTTCATTATACATTGTATTAATAGTTATGGTAAATGTTTCATGATTATACCCAAAAATTTCGATTTCATCGCCAATTTTTATATAATTACGTTGTTCAATTTTCGCCATTTTATTTTTTTGATCATAACTTTTAACTATACCGACAAAATCTTGATTAGTTAATTCATCTCGATCATTAAAATATTGTTCTAAAGCACCAGGTAATTTATTAAAAAATTGTGGTACTGATTCTCTATTTGCTACTCGGTTTAAAATCTTACTAGCAGTTATTACATCATTATCAGTTAATGCATTATTAGTTATTTTATCCATTATTTCTCGATATGTTTTCATAACTGTTGCAATATAATAAATTGAACGCATTCTTCCTTCTACTTTAAAAGAATTAACACCTAACTTTATCATATCTTTAATATTCGTAATATTATTTAAATCTTTACTCATCATCGTAAATGGTATTTCACTATTTTCAATATCAAATAACCAACGACATATTTGAGCACATCCACCACGATTAGCATCTCTATTAGTAGCATAGTTACTCATGACACATTTGCCACTAAAACTTGTACACATTGCTCCATGAACAAAACATTCCAGTTCTAAACCTGTTTCTTCTTTAATTCTTTTAATGTCTTCCCTACTTGCTTCTCTAGCCATTACAATTCTTGTAACATTTAAATTCTGCCAAAACTTAGCACTTTCATAATTAAGCGTACTTGCTTGAGTAGACAAATGAATTTCAAATTTAACATTTAATTTATTTGCTAAATTAACAACTATAATATCACTAGCAATTATTGCATCAATACCTATTTCATCTAATGCTTTTAAATAATCTTTCAAACCAAATACATCATCATTATGGAATACAATATTAACAGTTACATATACTTTTTTATTTATTGAATGAGCAAATATTGTTGCATTTCTAATATCATCCAAACTAAAATTCTTAGCATTTGCTCGTAAACTATAATTTTGATAACCAAAATATACTGCATCTGCTCCATATAAAAAAGCAACTTTTAATCTTTCAAAATCTCCTGCTGGAGAAAGTAATTCTACTTTCATTATTTATCTTCCTTTAATTTATATATTGTTTTCTTATGTAAAAAACCACTACTTGTATTTTCAATATCTAAATTCATATAACTATTATCTTTAATACTTTTAATTACCTTAACTATTATTTCTGTTTCAATATTAAAACTATTAATTAAATAATACTTGGCATTTATTTCTAATAATTCTAAACCATTATATATATGATTATCATAAATAACTGTTCCATGTTCATTTTCATTAACTATAAAATTATTATCAGTATTCTTTATTATTGAATTATTTTTAACATTTATACCATAATTTTCATTATAATTTGATAATAACTTTCTTCTTGAATAACTAATTCGTGGATAACCAAAGATAAATAAAGATGTTAAATTACTATTATAATTAGATATTTCTTTTATATCATCTTTAGTTATATCATTTGCTATTACTACACTACTTGTATATTCTAAATATGCATTTACACTTAAATTATTCGTATTAAAATGATCACTATATAAAATGCTTGCAATATTTTTATTTTTTAAAATATTTATTAAACCTAAATCATTAAATATTATTCCTTTTATATTACTTGTTAGATTATCAATTATAATTTTTAAATTATCAATATCGCAACAATTTAACATTTTATTAATATATAAATAACTATTTTCAGTATTTATTTCTTCTATATTATAGTAATTGTTAAACCCAACAGCATAATCTTTTAAGGGATAAACAAAAGAATTAATTCCTTCTTCTTTTAAAGAATTAATTAATTCAAAATTATCAACTATTACTAATATTTTTTCTAAATTCATTTTCATTTTTTCCATGTACTTACAGATAATCCATCACCAATATCATAAAATTTAGTTTCAAATTCTTTATTTTCTTTTAAGAATTCAATATAACTTTCGATTTTTTCTACTAAACCTTTTAAATTATGACTATCGATTTCATTTGATTTTCCAACATATCCATGAAATTTCAAATTATCGGTAATTATCGTGCCTTCATCACTTAAGAAATACTTAAATCTTTCAAAAAATTTCGTATATTGTCCTTTAGCAGCATCAATAAATATTAAATCATATTTGACATCATTTAAGTTTACTTCTAAGGCATCTTGAAATACAACATTAATTTTTTTCTCAAATCCACACTTTTTAACATTTTTTAAACATTCCATATATCTTGTATTATCTCTTTCAATAGTTGTAACAACTACATCAGGATTACTTGATGCCATTAATATTGCTGAATATCCAATAGCACTTCCTATTTCTAAAATATTTTTAATGTTTTTACTTTTAATATATTTCATTATGAAAGCAATTGATTCTTGTTCAATTATTGGCACATTATTTGTTTGTGCGTATGCTTCCATTTCTTTTATTAACTCTCTCATTTTTTTCACCCTCCACTTAACTATATTTCTTAATTAATGCTTGATGTTCACTTGCTGTTTTGGCAAAATATACTTTACCTGTTTTTATATCAGCATAGAAATATAAATAATCTGTTTTACTTGGATTAAATACAGCATTAATACTTTCTTCACTTGGACATGATATAGGTCCAACAGGTAATCCAATAAAACCTGCTCTCCTTGTATTATATGCATTATCATCATCTCGCATTTTGGCAGTAAACACTTCTTTTAAATCTATCTGCATACCATAATAACTTGTAACATCCATTCCAAGAGACATTTTTTTATTTAATCGGGAATGAATTACTTGACTAATACCTGCTCTATTTTCTTTATTAGTTCCTTCAAGTTCAATAATTGTCGCCATTGTTAATATTTCATGCATATTATATTTACTTGTACTAATCTCATTTTCATATTTCTTTAAAATAGCATTCATTCCATCTAACATTTTCGTAATTATATCTTTTGCTTTACTACTTTCATATACTTCATAAGTACTAGGAAATACATAACCTTCTAAAGGATAATATAATTTATCATTTAAAATACTTTTATCAATAAAACTATATTTTTCAATTAAACTATTTAAGTAATCTTTATCTTTTAAAGAATTAATTACTTCATCATAGTCTTCTTTAGTACGCTCAACTATTTGTTCAACATATTTTTTTAAAGGCTTACCTTCTACAAAAGTTATCCGATAAGTTTTAACAGTGCTTTCTATTTTACCATCATTTATATATTTATATATATCTTCTGAACTCATACTACGACTTAATTTATATGTACCTGCTTGTAAATTCATATTATGAAGTATTACATAAACATATCCACTTAATTTACTTTTTATTAAATTTGCTTTATGTAAATCGTTTACTATATCTATTTTACTTTTACCCTTGTCTACAACAAAAGTTACTTCTTCATATTTTTTGCTAACTGGTGTTAATCCGATAAAATATGTTCCTATAAGAGCAACAACAAATAAAACAATAACCGAAATAATTATCGTTATTTTAATACTTTTCTTTAATTTAGGTTTCATTTTGATTCTTCCATACTATGAAGTAAATCATTTAAAAAATTCCATTCTTTTTCATCATCAATAATATTTAATTTAAATGTTTTATCTTCTTTATCATAACTTCTTGCATATACAATTAAGTTTTTATTCTTATCATATTTATTCTCTGTAAAAACAATATAACTTTTATTTGTTTCATTAGAATCAAATGTTAAAATAACTTCATATTCTTTTTCTTTTCCTGATTCATCTAAACAAACCATTATTTTATTATCATTAATCATTACTTTTCTCCTTTTTTAAATATGTTTCTAAAATTATTGAAGCCGATACAGCATCAATTTTATTTTTTTTCATGTATCCATCATTATTTGTTTCTGATAAAATATTATCTGCCATAATTGTTGTTAATCTTTCATCTTCTAAAATTATAGGAATACTAATATTTTCTTCTAATATTTTTTTAAAATTCTTACTACGTTCTGTTGCATATCCATGACTACCATCCATATTTATTGGTAATCCTAAAATTATTTTTTCTATTTCTAATTCCTTAATCATTTCTTTTATTTTGGGAATAACATAATTATAATCTTCACTTTTAAAACGTAATAAAGAATGAGGACTTACGATAGTTTTAGTTTTATCTGTTAAACTAATTCCTAAACTTTTTGTCCCCAAATCTAGTCCCATATATCTCATAATTCAATATAATTCTTTAATAGAAATAAAATGATATCACTACGTTCTAAACTTAATATCTTATTTCGTGAATCTTTATAACTAGATATATAACTAGGATCTCCACTTAATAAGTATCCAGTTATTTGATTAAGGGAATTATAACCTCTTTCTTCTAATGCAATTTGTACTTCTTGTAATATTTTACCTATCTCTACTTTTTTTATATCATCAAGATTAAATAAACATGTATTATCCATACTTCACCTCTAATACGTTTTTATTTTAACAAATAACTAGTTATTTTACAAGTATAAACAATTAAACACATGGATTTAAACTCATGTGTTTGTTTTAAATAGAATATATTTTCTAATTAGTTGCTATTTGAAATGGGGTAGTT
>CAZYXO010000052.1:0-7506 GCA_964651315.1 uncultured Muribaculaceae bacterium | reverse complement strand
AATCCAAAACTAAAACTCTTTTTTTAAGTAAACCTTGAGGAACTTCTTCTTTTGCAATTTTTAAAGCAAGTCCTTCAACAATTGCTGTTTTACCAACACCTGGTTCACCAATTAATACTGGATTATTCTTTGTTTTTCGCGATAAAATTCTCGTAATATTTCTGATTTCTTCATCACGCCCTATAACTGGATCTATTTTATGTTCTAAAACAGCAGTATTAATATTTCTACCATACTTTTCTAAAACATTTTCTTCTTCATTATTTTGATTATACATAAATAATCACCCTTTCATAAGTTATTATACTCAAAAATTAGCACTTGTCAATATGAAGTGCTAATTTATATAATTTTATCTTAATCTTTTTTCATTATCGAAATTGTAGTTTCAATAGTACATTTAACAATGGATAACATTAGAAAAACAAATAAAAGAAATGCAAGTGGATGTATTTTAAAGTTAGGTAATGCTTTTGTAAATAATCCTTTTTCTCCACAACATATTAAAGTTAAACCAATTGCCCATACACTCGAAAATATTAAACTTCTAATGATTCTACTTCCATATGTTTCACTTATTTTATCATTCCATTTTGGCATTTTAATCTACTCCTTATATTAATAATACCATAATTTTTGTTAAAATATTTTATTTTTCACGATATACAGGCTGTCTTAAATGATTATTTTCTGTTCTTTCTAAATATTCAGCATAACACTCTAATTCTGGTTTTATAAATGTAACATTATCATCTTCATAATTAATAAAATTATTTGTTTTAATCTTCATTTTTACTATTTTTTTATATAAACTATTTTGTTTAGTAATGGTTACTTTACCAACATAATATAAATAATTATTACGATATTCACCTAATACTAAGGATACAATATTTGTTTTTCGTTCAATATATCCACCAATTATAAATTTTTCTTTATACAAATTTTTTATTTTTAACCAATTATTAGTACGAATATCAATTTCATATAAACTGTTTTTTAATTTAGCGACTATTCCTTCTAAATTACGCTTTTTAATTTTTTTAAATAGTTCTATGCCATCATTTTCTATATGAGATAATTTAGAAAAATATTCGTTTTCTTTAAATTCTTTTAATATTTGCTTTCTTTTTAATAAAGATAAATGAGTTAAATTTTTGCCTTTATAAATTACATCGAAACATATAAATATAACTGGATTATTAATACTTTGATATTCAATTTTCTTTTTATCTTTTAAATGTGTTCTTTCTTGTAATTTTTGAAATGAAGGTTTATCATTTTCAAATGTTACTATTTCACCATCAAATATTGTATTTTCTTTAACTAATTCTTTTATTTTTTGTAATTCTGGATATAAATGGGTAATATCATTATATTTTCTATTCATTATTTTAACTTCATTTGGACTTGCAAAGATAATTGCTCTAACTCCATCTAATTTAATTTCAAAAAGATATTCATCAGAGTTAAATGGTTTATCTGTTTCTTTAAGTAACATTGGTTTCCAATGTCTATTGTTCCATAAATTCATTTATCCCTCTAAGCTTTTCTCTAATGCTTTCATTAAATCATTAATTTGTTTCTTAGGTTTTGATTTAACACTTTTAATTTCTTTGCCATTTAATTTATCATCTATTGCATCTTTTATATTATTTTGATATTCATCTTTATATTCATTAGGTTTAAATTTATCACTTAAGCTATCTATTAATTTAATTGCTAAATCCAACTCTTTTTTATTAACTTTTTCTATCTTTTTTGGTTCTTCGATATTTATTTCTTCATTAAAATATAATGTTGTCATTATAATTTGATTATCAGAAAATCTTAAAATAACATAATAAAACTTACTACCAATTATTGTTTTAGCTATAGCAACTTTTTTAGTACTTTTTAATGCTTCACAAAACAAATTATATGCTTTTGATTTATTTTCTGTTTCAAGTACATAACTTTTTTCGAAATAGTAAGGATTTATTTCCGACATTTTTACAAATGCTACTATTTCTATTTCTTTTTCATTATTAATCTTTAATTTATTTAATTCGCTTTTTTCAAACGTTAGGTAATTATCTTTTTCATATTCATATCCTTTTACTAAATCAGGTTCTTTAACATCCTTTTTACAATAAGGACAATATTTAATATATTTAATTCGATGTAAACATTTTTTATGTAATTGATTAAAAGAAGTATCATTATTTTTAACAATAGGATTAATAACTACCGGAATATTTACTAAAGCAAATGTAATTGAACTATGTATATTTGGCATTTTTTCTTCACCTATATTTAGTTTTAGTAAAAAAAAATCTTTTATGTATAATTTATAACATAAAAGAAATTAATTCGATAATCATTCCACTTATAGCACCAATAAAATACATTAAACTAAGAATTAATAAATTTAGTTTTAAGTTTTTATTTGTTTTAAATAATATTAGTAAAGCAATACCACTTCCTGTTAATAAACCTGATATTGTTGCTCCTAAGGATATTGCATTGTTTAAATATAATTCTGTTATAACTATACTAGCACCACAATTTGGTATTAATCCAATTAAACTTGTAATAAAAGGACCAAATATATTATTTTTTAAGAGTAAATTAGCTAATGTTTCTTCTCCTAAATAAGTAAATAAACAATTTATTATAAAAGTACTAATTAAAATGAATAATAATGTTTTTAACGTATGTATTATAGATGATTTAATAATACCATCTTCACAATGACAATGTTCATCATCACATATTTCATAGTTTGTATTTTCTTTTTTATCTTTTATTACTAAATTAATAATGAAACCAGCTATTATACCTATAATAAATTTAATTCCTAATATCATTGCAATTACGGAAAAATCAGCGTTTTGTGATAACATAATTGGTAACATTTCATCACTAGTTGATAAATATATTGATATTAATGTTCCTAGTGTTATGATTCTTGTTGCATATAAGTTAGTTGCTACTACTGAAAAACCACATTGAGGTATAATTCCCAGTGTACTTCCGACAATTGGACCGAATTTGTTGGATTTTCCTATCAGTTTTTTATTTTTTGCTGATAATTTATGTTCAATTACTTCAATTAATAAGAATGCTATTAATAAAAATGGAACTAATTTAAGTGCATCTATTAATGTATCTTTTAATATATCTAACATTATAATTCTCTCCCTAATCAGGTTAAATTATATATAAAAATTATATTTTAGTCAATTTATTTATACAAAAACCAGCAAATTTGCTGGTTTTAATATAATAAATGTTTGAATTAGTTATGTTTTTTATTTAATAATGATATAGTGCATAAACTCATAATTGTAATTATTGCAGTTATGAAATATAATGTTATATTATCATTTGTATTAGGATTTGGAATAACTGGTGCTACATAATCTGTAACACTAACTAATTCTACATTATCACCATTTAATTTTACTGTTAAGACAATTGAATTATTATCACCAGTTTTAAATTCAACAATACCATCAGTTAAAGCAGTTGCATCTTTAGGATTTAATCTCATTTCACCATTTGCAAGAATTTCATCATTAGCATTTTTGAATGATAAACTATTTATTTCTTCATAAACATTATTAAATTCAAAATTACCATTTTCATCTGTTATAACTGGTGTGCCATCATTTAATATAACTTTAGTATTAGCAAGTTTATTGTTATTTTCATCTAGCAATATGCCTTTAACATTTACTTTTTTTGCGTCTTCTATTACTACCTTTAGCAATTGATAAGTACTAGAACTCCTACCATAAATTGTTTTTCTTACAATATAAGTGCCATTAATACCAGTTAAAGGATAATAAACAAAATCAATGTCATAATTTGATTCTGAAATAGGAATATCTAGTATTTTATTTAATTTATAATCATATAAAGCAACAGAATCATCATTATGTTCAATTAATAATCCTAAATTTAGTTCTTTATCCATATCAGCATTGTATCCCTCCATAACATAACCATTTAAAACTTTTGTTATGTTTAAATCAAGATTAATTATTTTATTTTTATATAATGAACCATCAGTAAGATTATAAAAATCTATTATCAAAATATTATTATTGTTACTTAGGAATGAATATTGATCATCAAATTCATAATTTTCCATTGATATGTCAGTTTTCTTACCAGTACTATCGAATAAAAATACGGAATTATCAATATCAGATACTGCAAGAAAATAACTTACATTATTTATTGTTGCTGTGTAAAAATAATCCCATTTACCAGTAAATATTTCTGTCAAAGTTGAATTAAAAGTACTAACAACAGTTCCTTCTAAAGTATAAGTAATTAATTCTTTTAATGTTCCATCAGTATTATATTCTATACTATAAATATAATCACTTCCAAAACCGAAAGTTTTATGTAATGTTAGTGGAATTATCCATTCACCATTATTATTTATAATACCACCATAATACTCACTTGCATAGTCAGTTTCTGGAACTACATTATTAATTAAATATAGTCTTAAATTACCATTATTTTTGTAAATATATGCATCTATTTCTTCGTATTTATTATTTTCTTCGATATTTGTTGTTATTCCATTACAACTTTTTGCTAATATAAGTTTACTCTCAAAATTTTTAGTAGTAATAGTACAGCGATTTATCTCGGGAATTTCTAGTCCACTTTCTAAAATGCTTTCAGTAGTTCCATCTAAATTAATTTTATAATATTCTGGCGTTGATGAATTATCTTTAATTCCGTAAAAGTAATTTGATTTTTCAAATCCTCCATACATATTTAATTCTGGTGTAGTAGTAAAATTATTAATAGTGTATTTTTTTCCATCAACTACTACTGCATTTACTACACTTGGTAGAAGAATTAATCCTACTAAGAATAGTATTGTAATATTTAATATTTTTTTCATTTTTTCTCCTTTTCTCTTTTTTATTTAAAAATTTTAAGTTTATTAACAATTGGTAATTCTTTTGCTTTACCATTGCAAACATTTATAATGCCAAGGATAAATAGTAATCCAACGCCTATTCCAACTATTGAAAGAGGAACAGTAACCCACCAAGGCGTTACTTTACATGTTGCTCCTAAAGCTTCAGCCCATTCACCCCAATATCCATAACCACAACTTCCTTTTACTTTTATTACTGAACTTAAAAGCCAATAAATTGCTGAATAAGCAATAGCAATTATTAATAAATTCATCCCTTGAATAGCATGATATTTAACATACTTATTATTTTTTTCAGCAAAATATGGTATTGGTGCAATTATGTAAGATAATATTGCCATACCTTTTCCACTTTCAATTTCTTTTTTATCAAATTTTTTACTATCGTCCTTAACATTTTTTAAAAGATCATTTGCTTTATCTTTTAAATTTTTATTTTCACTCATTTTTTTACTCCTTCTAACTATTTTCTTGAACTTCTTTTAAGAATGAATAAGTTCGTTTAACTTCTTCAACAGTCAAGTCTTCAAATTCTTCTTCTTTAAATTTAATAATAATAACTGAACCTTTTCGGTCGATACTTTTAATATTGTCTTCGCTTGAATAAGTTGATTTTATACCAGCAATAGCGATATTTGCCATTTCAGCAGATTCATAATCATAATAATATTCTAAACCTGTGATAGTATCACCTGAATAATAATAAACTATTTTATAAATTCCACTAAAATCATAAACAAGTTTTGTATCATCTGAATATAGATTTATATTGAAATCATCATCATTGTTATTATTGTTATCATTGTTATCATTGTTATAATTTTCTAAATCTTTTAACGGATCTAAATTATTATCTCCACATCCAGTTATTCCTACTGTTGCTACTAATAATATTATTAGTAATATAAATTTTTTCATTTTCACCTCCTATGTATTCCTTTCTGATATTAATTTACTACATATACTTTTAAAAAGATACCACCCATTTAGGGTGGTTTTTCAAAAAAAGTGTGATATAATATTTTTTAATGGAGTGGAACTAAATGAAAAAATTTTTTGAAAAAAGATATAATCAAAGGACGACTGATTTGCCAAAATATGTACTATTATTAATGGCTAGTTATGTTACATGGCAAATGGGTATAATTTGGATGGATGCTAATAATAGTGTAATAGATGCTGCAGGAAAATTAAGTAATACTTTTATGACAACTTTGCCAATATTATGTGTCATTGTTTCCTTAATTACCCTTACTTCGATTACAATAAAACCAAAAATCGCCTATAAAACTTGTATAGTAGCAACATTAGTATCTTTAATAACAACTGTTATTTTATTAACAAATAATTGCACTGAAACTTGTTTAGCAATTTTAGTTGCAAGTTGTTCTGTGATGTCTATTTCTTCATTAGTTATTTACTTCTTTACTTATAGTTCAACGAATATCAAAAGGCAAATAGTAATTGAAATGATTGGCGTTACAATTGTAAATTTATTATTTCACACAAGCCTTATTAAGATGTCATTCTTAGTTTATAATTTAGTTTCTTTTATTTTATTATTACTATTTATAATAGGGTTATTTAAAATAATGGATTTAGATATTATTTTAAAAAAACCAGTAAAAAAAGAGTCCAATTTTAATTTATATTTGGGAATAACTGTAATTATATTAGTTTTTCACGTTGTAGCGACAGTTGGTGTTAATGTAATAAGTCAGTTAAAATATGGTAGTGAATTATTTTATAGTGGGGGATTAGTTGGAGTTAGTTTATATATTATATTACAAAAATCTAAAATAAAGAAAGCGTATATACCTACTATATTTATTGCAATATTTTTATTATCTTTAGCATTTTTACGTTCAACTCCATTAGTTGCAAGTTTCTTATTAGGAATAACTAATATTATGTTATTTGCATTACCTTATTATTGTAATTTAGTTTATAAAAATACTAAAGCAAAAGCAATTTATTTGATTTTTAATTTAGTTGGAATTTTACAAGTGTTTTTAATGGATATAATTATTAATGCCACAAAAAATAATTTAGATTTATTATTGTTTGTATATCTTGTTATATCAATTGTTTCATTATGTATTATGTTTATTGTTAATAATAGTATAAATCAAAAGATAGATGAAATGATAAAATTAGAAAAGAAAGATAAATTATTTACAAAATTAACAAATTCGGGAACAAAAAGTTGCTAATTTATTAATAAAAAATTATACAAATGGTGAAATTGCTGAAGAATTAGATTCTTCTTTGAATACGATTAAATTTCATATTAAAAGTGTTTATAAGAAACTAGATATAAATAGTAAAAAAGAATTAATTCATTTATTAGATATATAAAAAATAGTATTAACTCAATGTTAATCTTACGAGAATATTTTTGGGTATTTTTATATAATATTTCGAATATTTATGCTATTATTAATATAGCAAAGGGTGTTATGTGATGTTAGGTAAAATCATTTCTATTGATGAAAACACTGTTGATAAAATCAAAAATTGCATACTCGTGTATTCATACATGAGTTAAATTTTTC
>CAZYXO010000051.1:0-7742 GCA_964651315.1 uncultured Muribaculaceae bacterium | reverse complement strand
TTTCTACTTTTACACCACTTTGATCAATTATTTCTATCGAATATACACCTTGACACGAAAATTTATTAGCATACACACTTTTGTTAAAACAAAAGAAAGAAACGGTAACAATTAAAACAAAAAGCATTTTTTTCAATTTTATCTCCCTTTCTTTTCTAATTAATATCTAAAACAATTATACTTCATCCATATGAAAAAAGAAAGCAATTTTTACTTTGCTTTCCCTTTAATTATTTTATTTCAATATATTTTTTTGATTTTTCTGTATCTATTTTAGGAATTACTACTGATAAAGTTCCATCTTTATAAGATGCATCTATTTCATCACTAGTTGTATCTCCCAAAGTAAATGAACGAGAAAATTCACGATAACTTCTTTCTCTGCGAATATAATTTTTTGATTCATCGTTATCTTCAGTATTCTTTTTGGCACTAATTGTTAACGTACCATTATTGCATTCGATTTTAATATCTTCTTTAGCAAATCCTGGTAAATCCATTTCAATATGATAATTATTATCTTTTTCATAAATATCACATTTCATATTTTTATCAGTTGATTCAAAAACATCGAATAAATCATCAAAATATACTTTTCTTGGAATTAAATCCATCTTCAATCCTTCCTTTCAATAATATTGTAAAACTAAAATTAGCACTTGTCAATCAAAAGTGCTAATTTTATATATATTTTTTAATATTTTTATTCAACAGGTAATAAAGATAAACTTACTTTCTTTTTTTCTGGATTAATATCTAAAACATAACAATCTATTATCTGTCCAACACTTACTACATCACTTGGGTGTTTAATATACTCTTTACTTAATTTAGATATATGAATTAATCCATCATTTTTAAGTCCAATATCGACAAAACAACCAAAATCAATTACATTTCGAACTGTTCCTTGTAATTTCATACCAATACTTAAATCTTCTAAATGTAATATATCACTTTTTAATATTGGTTTATCATATTCATCTCTTGGATCACGTCCAGGTTTTTGTAATGCTTCAATAATATCATTTAAAGTATATAAATCAATATTAAGTTCTTTACTTATTTTATCAACATTTATTGTTGATAACTTATTTATTAATAAATCTGTACCAATACAATTAATATCTAAATCTAAATGTTTTAATAACTCTATAGTTTTATCATAACTTTCTGGATGTATACTTGTTTTATCTAAATAATTATCTCCATCAGTTATTCTTAAAAATCCTATTGCTTGTTCATAACTTTTAGGTGATAATATTTTCTTCTGCAGTAATTCTTCTCTTGATTTTATTTTGCCTATTTTATCACGATATTCTAAAATTTTATTAATTAAACTTTTGGTTAAACCAGATACATATGATAATAAAGAATATGATGCATTATTAATATTTACTCCCACACTATTAACTGATTTTAAGACAACGAAGTCAAGTGATTCTTTTAATTCTTTATTTGGTACATCATGTTGATATAATCCCACTCCTATACTTTCTGGATCAATTTTAACAAGTTCAGCAAGTGGATCTTGCAGTCTTCTGCCAATTGATATTGCACTTCTTTCTTCAACATGTAAATCCGGAAATTCACTTATTGCTAATTTTGATGCACTATAAACACTAGCACCAGCTTCACTAACAATTATATATTCGACTTTTATTTCCGGTATACTTTTAATTACATCAGCCACAAATGCTTCACTTTCTCTTGATGCAGTACCATTTCCTATTGCAACAATATCGATTTGGTATTTTTTTATTAAATCAATTAAGATTTTTTTTGATTCTTCTTTTTTATTATGTGGTTCATGTGGATATATAACTTTTATTTCTAACACTTTTCCAGTTATATCTAATGCTGCTAATTTACAACCAGTACGATATGCTGGATCAAACCCTAATACTTTTTTCTCTTTCATAGGAGGAGTCATTAATAATTGTCCTAAATTCTTACTAAAATTGTCTATGGCCGCAATATTTGCTTTATCTGTTAAATCATTTCTTATTTCTCTTTCAATCGATGGTAATATTAATCTTTTTAAAGCATCTTTTATCGCAAATAAAACTAATTCGCAAACAAAGCTTTTTGTATTTTTAATAATTTTATCGCTTAAATAGTTTTCTATTTTATTCATATTTACTTCAATATTAACTGATAAAATATTTTCTTTTTCCCCACGATTTATTGCTAATATACGATGTGGTTTTATTCTTTTTACTTCTTCTTCATATTCATAATACATTTCGTAAACAGAATTTTCATCAACTGCATTTTTCTTTTTCTTAATTTTTAAAATACCATCATAATAATAAGATTTACGAATAAATTGACGATATTCGGCATTATCTGAAATTATTTCACTGATAATATATCCAGCACCAGTTACTGCTTCATCAATTGTTTTAACATTTTCATTTAAGTATTTCTTGGCTAAATCTTCCATTGTTCCAGTAAGCGGAAAAGAAAGTATTTCTTTAGAAAGTCCTTCTAAGCCATTTTTTATTGCTTCTGTTGCTTTAGTCTTTTTCTTTTCAACATATGGTCGATATAAATCTTCTACTTCAACTAACTTTTTAGCATTCATAATATCCTGCTTTAATTCATCAGTCATTAATCCTTTTTCTGTTATTAACTTTATTACATTTTCTTTTTTATTTTGTAAATTAAGTTCATAATTATATGATTCGCTAATACTTCTTATTTGTTCTTCATCAAGTCCACCAGTAAGTTCCTTTCGATATCTAGCAATAAACGGAACTGTACAATTTTCACTTAATAACTTTAATGTATTTTCCACACTTTTAATTTTAACATTTAAATTTAAACTTATTTCTTCAATTATTTTTGCATTCATTTGTTTCAACTTCCTTCTTTTTAATTTTTAATAATGAATCTACCCATTTACTTTGTTTTATTAGGGATACATATCCTATTATAGCACCAATTAATGCTCCACAAAAGTCAATAATTAAATCTTCCATTGTATCTTGCAATGCTAAATTACCAACTAAAACTTCCCCTGATTCTAAAATATATTTTTGCATATTAGTTTTAAAAGAAATATCGATTATATATTCAAATATTTCCCAAACTGCTCCAATAGATATTGCAAAAGCAAAAGCAAATACAGCAATAAAAAATGGCGATAAAACTATTTTAGCACTTCGGTTATTCATTAAAAATACGATTGAAAATCCAAGTATTCCAAACATTGAGGCACTAAATAAATGTAAATAAGTATCCCAATTAGGAATAATATAATAAAAATTTTGAAATTCACCTAAGAATACAGTACAATAAAGAAATAAAATATAAGAAAAATATATAACTGGATGAAATTCAACTTTCAATTTTTTTTCTAAAACATTTGGGATAAAAAATAAAAATAATCCTATTACACATTCCATTAATTTAAAAGCAGTTTCGGCTCTATTTTCTTCATACATTACTAGTTCTATAATCAAAAATATTGTTGGTACAATAAAAGAACAAAGTACGATTAAGGGAATCAATTTTCCTAGTTTTATTTTTCTTTTCATTAGAAATCACTTCCTACTTGTTACTAGTTTACCATAAATTATAAATTTTTTTGTGAAATTTATATATTTTTTCTTAAATACTACTATTTTCTTTTGTATATTTTTCTATTTTATGTTATGATTACTACGTTATTTAAAAAGAAATACGAATGGAGGTATAAATATATGAGAACTATTAAAACAAAATTACCTAAAGGTAAAAAGAAAGCTTTTGGTTATTCAAGAGGAGTTAAAGTTAAACTAGTTAATAAAGAAATTAAGAAAAAATAAATGATAAGTTTTAAATCGCTTATCATTTTTTATTTTTATTCAGAAATTATCTCACAAATTAAATTACTTATTTCTGTTGGGTTATCTAAAGATAATCCTTCAATTAATTTTGCTTGAGAATATAATATTTTTGTGTATTTTTTTAATTCTTCTTTATCTGTTTCATAAAGATTCTTTAATTTTTCAACTATCTTATGATTTTCATTTATTTCTAAAACTAATTTTGCATTTATTTTTTCATTATTTGGTAATGAATTTAATACTTTTTGCATTTCAATTGATATATCTCCTACTGTTGTCAAACAAACTGGATGTTTTATCAACTTATTTGTCAATTTTACATCTTCGATTTCATCACTAAGTGTTTCTTTCATAAAACTTAATATATCCTTATTTTCTTCATTAGTTTTCTTATTCTTTTCTTTTTCTTCTTCTGTTTCTAAATCAAGCGTATTATCACTTACATTTTTAAAATTACATTCATTATAATTTTGTAAAGCTTGTAAAGTAAATTCGTCACTTGGATCAATTAAATATAAAATATCAAATCCTTTATTCTTAACTTGTTCTACTTGTGGTAATAAATCAATTTTATCTATTGTTTCACCATTTGCATAATATATTTCTTTTTGCTCTTCTTTTTTATTGTTTACGTATTCTTCTAATGTAATATAATCTTTTTTCTCACTAGAATAAAATATTAATAAATCTTTTAATTTATCTTTATTTATTCCGTAAAAACTGTATACACCATATTTTATTTGATTACCAAATGCTTTAAAGAATGTTTTATATTTTTCTGGTTCATTTTTCAGTAAATCTAATAATTCATTATGAATTTTAGTTTCAATTGATTTAGCAATTTGCGTAACTTTTTTATCACTTTGAAGCATTTCTCTTGATATATTTAAAGATAAATCATCAGTATCTACTACTCCTTTTACAAAACTATAATAATCAGGTAATAATTCTTCACATTTATCGATAATTAATACTCCACTACTATAAAGTTGTAGTCCTTTTTTATATTCTTTGTAATAAAAATCATATGGTACACTTTCTGGAATAAATAAAAGTGATTTATAACTACATAATCCTTCTACTGAATTATGAATTACTTTTAATGGTTCATCATAACAATTAAATTTACTAGTATAAAAACTATTATATTCCTCTTCAGTTATATCATTTTTATTTTTCTTCCATAAAGGAATCATACTATTTAATGTAACAATTTCTTTAGTTTTTATATATTCATCTTTTGTTCCTTCTTTTAAAACACTATTTTCGACTTCCATTTTAATTGGATATCTTAAATAATCACTAAATTTTTTAACTAAATTACGAATCGTATATTCTTCTAAATAGTCACTATAATTAATATCTTCAGTATCATCTTTTAAATATAATCTAATAGTTGTTCCATACTCACTTCGATCACTTTTTTCAATTGTATAACCATTAGCACCACTACTTATCCATTTATATGCATCACTTTCTCCTTGTTTTTTAGTGATTACTTCAACTTTTTTAGCAACCATAAATGATGAATAAAAACCTACTCCAAATTGACCAATAATATCCACATCATTTTGTTCTTTATTTTCTTCTTTAAACTTTAAACTACCAGATTCTGCGATTACACCTAAATTATTTTCCAGTTCACTTTCAGTCATACCTATTCCATTATCTTCAATTGAAATAATTCTATTTTCTTTATCTACTTCGATTAATATTCTTAAATCATCTTTATTAATTTTTACACTCTTATTAGTTAAAGATTCATAATAAGCTTTATCAATTGCATCACTAGCATTTGATAATAATTCTCTTAAGAATATTTCCTTATTCGTATAAATAGAATTAATCATTAAATCTAATATTCTTTTTGATTCTGTTTTAAATTCTTTCTTTTTCATTATAATCCTTCCTTCTTGTTAATTAATTTCATTAACTAATAATGTTGTATCACTAAAATTAGCAGTTGTCAATAATGAGTGCTATTTTTCATAAAATTTTCACTTTTTACACTTTTTTTATGGAAAATATTTACTTTTTTGCATAATAAGTGATTGAAATATCCAAAATTATATTATATAATAGTTTTTGTTAAAGACGTCCTGTTAGCTCAGCTGGATAGAGCAACGCCCTTCTAAGGCGTGGGTCGAGAGTTCGAATCTCCCACAGGACACCATAAAAATATTAAATTCCCTTAGAATAAGGGTTTTTTTGTACCAATAATTTAAAAATTATCGCAAAAAAGAACTATTCGTCGCTATTAAAAATTTTTAACAATACCAAAAAAAATATAAAACTCGAAATTTAGTTGTTCGATTTTTTATTTCATAAAACTACCCTATATAGGTAGTATATTTTTAATAAATAATGCTTTATTCTAATATTATAGAAGGAGAGAAAAAATGAAAAAAAATTTAAAAAGTCTAATGGTAGTAGCATTTACATTTGTGCTATTACTAGGTTTAACAGGATGTGGAGAACAAAAAGAAAATAATGGTGGAGGAAATGGTACTCAAGGAGGAAATCAACAACAAGAACAACAAGGTGGTAGTGGCACTACTGCAGGTGAAAAATGGGGAAATAGCGATTTAACAGCATATGTTCCAGAACCACCTCTTGATAAAATTGGAACTGTTTTAACAGAAACAAAAACTACTATTTCTTATAATACAACTTGGACTCCAGAGGAAGCAAAAGCCTACATATAAAAATGTAAAAATGCAGGATTTACTAATAATGAAGTTGAAAACGAATATAGTGGAGTGTATTCTTGGACTGTTTACAATGGTGATAAAAGTGTTAGAATAAGTCTTAGTTATGCTTCAAACAACTCTGGTGTTTTAAATATTTGGAAATTAAAATAAAAGAATTAGCAGTATCTTATTAAAGATATTGCTTTTTTGTGAGCAATTATTCTGATAATGACACCAAACCACAATTAAAATATTTACCATTTTAATAATGATTTTGTTTAATTACAAATTTAATAAAAGAAAGAAATTACAAAAATAATCTAGTATTTCACCTTTACATTTGTTATAATAAATTCAAGAATAGAAGGTGTACATTAAATGCGTTTACTTATTTTAGATAAAGAAAATTATGTTAGTTTTGATCTGCCATTCAATGTATACGGAAATTACTGGATTACAATACCACAAAAAAATAATAAAATTAAAAACTTAATTAATGTTGAAGAAGAAAATAATTTATGGAAAATACGTAAAAATGAACATGTAAACATTATAATTAATAAAAATTATGTCGATAGTATAACATTAACCGATTATTTTTTATGTTATTTAGAAGATATAGATACAAAAGAAATATATATTTTATATACTGAACCTAGTTACGATAAAACATTTATGTTATTAGAAAATACCAGTGATAATATAACTGTTGGTAGAAATATAAATAGTTCAGTTAGTTATAATTCAGTATATGTAAAAGAAAATCAAATAAAAATAACTAAAAATAATGGTAATTGGTTATTTGAAAATATTGATTTAACAATACCTGTTTATATAAATAAAAAAAGAGTTAGTAAATGTTATTTAAAAAATGGTGACTTAATATTTGTAATGGGATTAAAAATTATTATTACAGGTAATTATTTAATTGTTAATAATCCGAATAATTTATGTAAAACTAATATATTATTAAAAAAATATGAAATCTTAGAACTTAATTATGATGATACAGAATCAGAAGAAGAAATTCCTTTATACAGTGAAAATGATTATTATTTTCGATCACCCAGATTTAGAAATATAATTGAGCCTGAAAACATTAAAATTGATGAACCACCTAGTAAACCAGAAGAGAATGAAATGCCAATGAAGATATTTTAACAGATATGGCTTCCAGAGAAGCAAATATTAAAAAAGATGCTATAAGAACTACTGTTGG
>CAZYXO010000050.1:0-7828 GCA_964651315.1 uncultured Muribaculaceae bacterium | reverse complement strand
TAAATTTACAGTTTTATTTACATTAATATTTTCAACATTTGTATTTTTTGCACTAGAACTGGAACTTACGATAACTGTTAATCCAACGATTAAAAATAGTCTACAAACTATATTAAATAAGGATTTAAAGCTATTTTTCATCTCTTCACCTCTCTTGTTTTAGCACATATACATTTTACCACAATACTGACTATATGTCAAAAATCCTATTTATAGTAACTGCCGTTATCTTACTTAAATCTTCGATATTAATATTATATATATTACAAATAAAATATGCAACAATAGATACATTTTTAGGGCTATTAGTAACTCCTCTAAAAGGTACTGGGGCAAGATATGGACTATCTGTTTCTAAAACTATGTTATTTATATCTATACTTTTAAGTGTATTTTTTAAATTACAATTTTTAAAAGTGATTACACCATTTATTCCTAAAACATAACCCATTTTAATATATATATTAGCAGTTTCTAAAGAACCACTAAAAGAATGAATAATTCCAGTCAAATTATATTGTTTTAAAATATTAATTGTATCTTCTACTGCGTCTCTTGAATGAATAATAACAGGTTTATTATGTTTTGAAGCAATATCCAACATCATTTTAAATAATTCAATTTGTTTTTCTTTATCATAATTTTCATAATGGTAATCAAGTCCTATTTCACCTATAGCAATACATTTATCTATGTTATTTTCAATAAATTCGATATCTTTTTTACTATAATTTAAAGAATTCTCTGGATGAATTCCTAATATTGGATATAAATTTGGATACAATCTATGTAATTCTATAACTTCTTTACAAGTATTATAATCGACAGCACAGTTAAAAATCTTATAAACATTATTAGATTTTGCTTCAGAAATAATATTAACTATATTCTCATAATATTCACTATAAACATGAGCATGAGTATCAATTAACATTATCTTCTGGCTCGATTCTAGCAAATAAAATTTCTGGAGTATTTAATTTTATATCATTTTCTAATAAACCAAATTTCAATGTAGCAAAACCGATTTCATTTGTATTTAAGAAATTTAATATTTTTTCTGCACTTTCTGGAATAAATGCTTGTAATAAAATAGCACTTATTCTAATAGATTCTAATAAATTATATAATACTGTATTTAATCTTTCAGTATTATTTTCTTTAAATAAATTCCATGGTGTTGTATCATCAATGTATTTATTACACTTTTTTAAGAATTCAAAAATAGTATCAATTGCTTCATTCAATTTCAATTCATTCATCTTTTTATCTACTTCGGTTTTTAAAATGTTAGCTGTATCAATTAAATCTTTATCAATATCTTCTAAAATATTAGTGTTTTTTACTATACCATCAAAATATTTATTGCTCATAGCAATTGTACGATTAACTAAGTTTCCTAAAATATTTGCTAAATCAGTATTAGTACGACTTATCAGTAAATCGATAGAAAAGTTACCATCACTTCCAAATGGAACTTCTCTTAAAACATAATAACGAACACGATCAACGCCAAATTTATCAACATAAACTCTTGGATCTTCATAATTTCCAACAGATTTTGATATTTTGTCCCCATTAATTACTAACCAACCATGTGCAAAAATCTTTTTCGGTAAAGGTAAATCCAGCATCCAAAGAAGTATTGGCCATATAATTGCATGAAATCTTACTATTTCTTTTCCAACTAAATGTAAATCGCAAGGCCAAAATTCTTTTATTTTATCTAAATTATCTGGATATCCTAAACTAGTTATGTAATTAGATAATGCATCTATCCAAACATATATAACGTGTTTATTATCAAAATCTACCGGAATTCCCCAAGAAAACGATGTTCTTGAAACGCATAAATCCTCTAAACCAGGTTTAATAAAATTATTTAACATCTCATTTCTGCGTGATACTGGTAATAAAAAATCCTCATTATTTTCATATAATTCTTCTAATTTTTTTTGATATTTAGAAATTTTTAGAAAATATGCTTCTTCACTTACTTCTTTAACTTCTCTATGACATTCCGGACAAAGTCCATCTTCTGCTTGGGTTGAAGTCCAAAATGTTTCACAAGGAATACAATAAAGTCCTTTATATTCCCCTTTATATATATCCCCTTGTTCATATAATTTTTTAAAAATTTTTTGAACACTTTTAACATGATTATCATCAGTGGTTCTAATAAAATAATCATATGAAATATTCAAAGATTTCCATAAATCTTTAGCATCATCAACAATGTTATCAACATATTCCTTTGGATTAACATTATTTTCCTTTGCTCGATTTTCAATTTTTAATCCGTGTTCATCAGTACCAGTTTGAAAAAACACATTATAACCATCAAGTCTCTTATATCTTGCTATTGCATCCGCTATAATAGTTGTGTAGCAATGTCCAATGTGAAATTTAGCACTTGGATAATAAATGGGAGTTGTAACATAATATTTTTTCATAATTAACCTTCTTTCTTAAACAAAAAAATCCATAAACTAAGGACGAAATATTCCGCGGTACCACCTTAATTCATGAATTCACATGCTCTTTAATACTTTTAACGCAAGTAAACGTTTGAACTCTAAAAACCATATTCATTATCATTTAATATTTCTCTTCCACCTCCAAGAAACTCTCTTTAATTAAATACATAATTACTCATTTTCTTCACTGCTCAAATTCACAAGAATTGTATCATAAAAAATATTATTTATCAACCAATATCTAATTTATCGCCGATAATATTTGCTACTAACTTACATATATTTTGTTCATAATCTGTTATTTTTGTATCTTTAACTAAAATAATACAACCTAATGCTTCATTATTAGATATAATCGGAATTAAATACCTATAACCACTTAAACTATGATTTCCAATAACAAAATTTTCATTTGTTTCTTGATTATAAGTACTTCTAGTATCTATAAAGTTTATAATTGCTTTATCCAATTTAATATTATTTAATTCAGTTATTTTAGGGCTATAAATAATCTTTTCACGATCACTTACTATTAGCGATAAATTAAATAAACTGTATACAAAAGAACATAATTTAATAACCATCGATTCTATATTTTGCGTTTTCAAATATTTTTTTAAAACTATTGCATCTTCATCAATAAATATTTCGACATTATCGCCATTTCTAATTCCTAAATTCCCTCTTATCTCTTTTGGAACGACAATTCTTCCTAATTCATCTATTCTTCTTACTACTCCTGTAGACTTCAAAACTATCACCACTTACTTTTTATTTTGTCGCATTTTGTCATATTTATACTTTATTTTAAAATAATCTTGTATAGATTATATTCAAATTCACAATTGAAAAATTTAGTTCCATCGACAAAAAATAAATTATATATTGCATGCAGTTGACCAGTATATTATAAATGAAGAATTATTAAAAATATATTTAAAATGATACTTTTATTTATTGTGATTACACTTATTATGTGTAATGATTTACTTATCAGAAAGATTTAATCAAATCTTTAAGCCTTAATTTCTTATACGTGTATAGTTAAGGCTCCAATTATTTTTAAACCTTTAAATTAAGGGTTTTTTTATTTATTTTATTGTTTTAGGTAGCAATTACATAGCATTTTTTGATAAAAACAATGAAAAACTGTAATAATTTAAAATTAAGAACTAAAAAAGGTCAAAAATATTTCTATTGTAATGCTTTAAAAAAAAGTAATTACTTTTGAAAAATGAAAAAATTGTTTTAAATTTCTAAAATTCTAACTGAAGACAATACCTAAATATGACTGAATAATAGATGATTTTTTTTAGATTGATTATAGTAAATAAAAAAACAAATATATTATATTATAAAAAATGTATGAAATTACAAAAAATAATAACATCAAATAATTACCAAACAATTCTTTCAACAGAAACTAATTTATTCCCATTAAATTCCATTTTAAATATTTTAGGAGTATTAAAAGAATGTTAATTACATCTTTATTATTAAAAATTAACCATCTCTTTTTACTCTTTAAGTCCGCATCTTTTAATTTACACCACTTCATTAATAAGAATGTAATTGATGTAGCATGTGAAACAATTATAGCAGAATCATTTTCATTTATTTTACTTAAAACTTTATATAAACCTTTTAGCATTCTTTTTGTAACTTCTTTTCTTGATTCACCGCCAACAGTTTTAGCATTTTCATCATTTAACTGAGTTAACCAAAATTCTTCTTTTATACCTGTTGTATTTCCTAACTTTCTTTCATTAAATTCATTACTTATATTAATTTTTAAGTTGTTAACACTTGCTATTGGCTTAGCAGTTAAAATTGCTCTTTCATAAGTCGAAGACCAAATCATAGCAATATTTGAATTAAAAATTTTATTTGCCATACTATTTGCTATATCTTCGCCTACTTTACTTAAAGATATCTTTTCATTTTTTTTCTGATCAGCATTATAATCTTTTGAATTAAGAAAACTATATTTTTCTGCTTCACAATGTCTAATTAAATAAATTTTTTTCATTATGATTTCCCCTTTATTTGTAAGATACCATAATGTAAAGTTTTTTAAAAGTTTTTTTCTTTTATTTACACAATACTTGAGATATAATATTTTTAATAGACAGATGAAAGTGAGTGTGTTTTATGAAATTACAAATTGAAAACTTAGTAAAAAACTTTGAAAAGAAAGAAGTATTAAAAAAAATTAACTTTACTTTTGAAGAAGGCAAGATATATGGTTTACTTGGAAGAAATGGTGCTGGTAAAACAACATTATTCAATTGTTTAAATGAAGATTTAACAATTGATTCTGGTGAATTTTATTTAGAAGATAATAAAAATAAAATAAAAATTGAATCTAAAGATATTGGATATGTTTTATCAACACCCGTTGTACCTGAATTTTTAACAGGTAGAGAATTTATTAAATTTTTCTTAGAAATTAATCAAGAAGAAATTAAAAATGATAAAAATATTGATGATTATTTTGATATGGTTAAAATAAAAAATGAAGACAGAGATTTATTGCTTAAAGACTATTCTCACGGAATGAAAAATAAAATGCAAATGTTAGTTAATATAATTGCTAATCCTAAGATAATGTTACTTGATGAACCACTTACTTCTTTTGATGTAGTTGTTGCAGAAGAAATGGAACAAATATTAAAAAAAACTAAAAAAATCACATTATAATATTTTCTACGCACATAATGGAATTAGCACTTAGTTTATGTGATGAAATTGTTTTATTACATAATGGCATTTTGTCTAAAGTAGAAAAAGCACAACTAAATAATGATGAATTAAGAAAAAAGATAATCACTTTATTAAAGGATGAAGAAGATGATAAATAATTTTATTTTATCTTTTAAATTAAAGAATGCCTATCGTGTTAATACAATTATTTATGCTTTAAAACATACACCTTTAATTAAAAAGAATTTTACCTTATTCGTTATATACAAGTAAAGGATTAAAAATATTTGCAAACATTATTAGTACAATTATAGAATTCTTTAGTATATTCTTAGGCAAATTATTATATTTATTATTATTCTATATAACTTTTATTCCTATGTTTAATAACCCATCTTTAGCATTCATCAATGTATTTGTATGTCTAACTATAATTGGTGGTTTTATGAATACATATATATTTGAACCATCTGTTGATAAATATTATGCGATAGTTTTAATGAGATTTAATGCTAAAAAATATACATTAACTAATTATTGTTATTCTTTATTAAAATGTATAATTGGTTTAATGCCTTTTACAATTACTTTTGGTTTAATGTTTAATGTTCCTTTATTAATATGTATTTTAATGCCTTTATTTGTAGTAAGTATTAAAAATATATTTAATGTAATTACATTATTAAATTACGAAAAAACAAGTGTTGTTAAAAATGAAAATAAATTTACAACTATTGTTATAACTTTAGTAGTTTTGTTACTTACTCTTGGATACGGTTTACCATATTTTAATATAGGAATTACAAATAATTTATTTTATATCATATTTATTATATCTTTTATAATAGGTTTAATTTCTTTTATTAAAATAATTAAATTTAATTTATATAATAGAATATGTAAAGATTTATTGAAAAGAGATAATATAATTCCTGATAAAACTGGAACAGAAACTAAAGTTTATCAAGATCAAATTACAAATATTGAAATAAATAATACAGATAAAACTGGTTATGCTTATTTTAATCATGTATTTACTAAAAGGCATCGAAAACTTTTAACTAAAGCAACAAAAAATATTTCTATAGGAATAATTATATTTTTTGCAATTGCAATATCAATTTGTTTTTTATTTCCGAATCGAAATGCAGAAGTTAATGATTTATTAAAATTATCTCTACCATATTACTTATTTATTTTATATTTCTTAAATCGTGGTCAAAGAATATGTCAAACAATGTTTATGAATTGTGATCGAAGTATGCTAACTTATCGTTTTTATCGCGAAAAAGATGCAATATTGTCTTTATTTCGTGAAAGATTAAAAACATTAATAAAATTAAATGTAATTCCTGGATTTTTAATTGCTCTTGGAACCATAATTCTTTTAGCAATTACAGGTAAAACTAGTTTAATTATTTATATCATAACATTTTTAACAATTATTGCTATGTCAATATTCTTTTCTGTACATTATTTAGTTTTATATTATTTATTACAACCATATGATGTTAATGCTGATATTAAAAACCCAACATTTATGACTGTTTGTGGAATAACTTACTTTATATGTTATATTGCTTCACAAGTTCAAATGCCTACTATAATATTTGGGATATGTATGTGTTTATTTACAATTATTTATTCTGTTTTATCTTTATATTTAGCATATAAATATGCACCAACTACATTTAGATTAAAAATTTAATAAATAGAAAGAAAGATATTTTATGAAAGAATTAATAAACAATTTATATAATAAAGATAATAATATAGCTCATAAAACTTTATTAGAATTAGAAACAACAACTAACGAATCAAATGAATTATATGATTATTTTGATGAATTATTAACAATGTTAGAAAGTGAAAAACTTTTATAAGAGTTAGAGGTTTTAGATTACTCTGTTATATAGCAAAATGAGATATAGATAGTAAATAAATAATAATATAGATAAAATTTTAAATGTATTTATGACTTAAGTAGGAACAAATATCAGAGAGTATTTAAGTAAAATTATTTTAATATTGTTATATAAACCAGAATTATTAAGTAAAATAGAAAATAAATTAGTTAATATGGATTTTAACAAAATATAAGGAATCTATGCAAAGTTTAATAAAAAGAGATATTAATAATTTATTAAAAAATATTTAAAATGTTAAAAAACTTTGCGTGTTTTCCAAAAGTCTTTGGTAGATTAATATATAGGAAAAACCTATAATGTTTTGTGAAAGGAAAAAATTTCATGTTAGGAGAAAATATTTATAATTTAAGAAAGAAAAAAAATCTTTCACAAGAGGATTTAGCAGAAATGATAGAAGTTACAAGACAAACTATTTCTAATTGGGAATTAGGAGAAACGGCCCCTAATCCTGAACAATTAAAACTATTATCTAAAGCATTAAATATAAGTGTTGATGATTTATTAAATAATGATATTAAGAATGTTTTAGTAGAAAAGATAAGTAATACAGAAAAACTTGCTGGTTTAGGAATTAAATTAATAAAATATGCTGGAATTGCTTTCTTAGTTTTATTAGTAATTGATATAATTGCTTTTATAGTGTTCAATTTTTTTAAATAATATTTTAGAGATTAATCTATTTACTTTCTTATAAAAATGATATATATTTATTACGATAGG
>CAZYXO010000049.1:0-8458 GCA_964651315.1 uncultured Muribaculaceae bacterium | reverse complement strand
TTCTTAATATTTCATATAAATCTGGAGTCATTGATTTTTTAGTCATAGCTACTCTTATAACCATTGTTACATCAGCAATACTACCTTTATAATCATTTGGATTTTCTTTATATGCTTTCATATCACTTGCATAACCTAATAATTCACATAACTCTTTACATTTATTAAACCATGTTTCTTTATCATCTAATTCACTATATATTTCTAAATAAGTATTTAAAATATTTTTTATTTCATCTTTATCTTTAATATTTTGAAATTCATATTCATCATTATTCTCATTAAATAATTCATCATACATATACCATATTTGTGATTTAACTTCACTATAACATGAAAAATCTTTACGTGGTTTCTTTTGTTCTCTTTCAATATTTAAAATATTTATTGTATAATCTTTATATTTTGTAATTAATTTATTGAAATCAGTATCATAATTAGAAGACCATTTAAGTAAATTGTCATATACTTCTGTTGCTGTTAATCTACTAATATAATTTTTAGAAATATTAATTAGTTTATCAATATCAAATAACGAACCACTTGCACTCATTTTTTTAAAATCAAATTTAAAGTCATCGATCGTTTTAGTTGGATTTGCATCCATCCATGCTTCAAAATTAGAATTTGCAATTGTCATTAAATATAATTTAGTTGCAGGAATAGGTATGCCTTTTTCATGATAATAACTTACTGCTGCTTCTGGATCTTTTCTTTTGCTTAATTTTCTTCTAACACCTGCCTCATCTATTTTCATAAGTAATCCTAGATGAGCATATTTTGGTGTCTTAAAACCAAATATTTGAAATAATTGTAAATGTACTGGTAATGATGACACCCATTCTTCTCCTCTTAATACATGTGTTGTACGCATTAAATGATCATCTACTAAATGAGCAAAATGATAAAGTGGTAATCCATCACTTTTTATTAGTACAATATCTAAATCATTTTCCGGAAATTCTATTTTTCCTCTTACTAAATCATTAACAACTACTTTGTGATTAAAGTTACCTGGAGATTTTAATCTAATAATATAATTGTCGCCATTTTTTATTCTTTTGGCTCTTTCTTCATTGGTTAAATTACGACATTTAGCCCAAGCACCATAATAACCAAGTCTTTCTTTTCTATGTTCTTGTGTTTCTCTAATTTTGTCAATTTCTTCCGTTGTACAAAAACAAGGATACGCTAAATCATTTTCAATTAAATATTTAGCAAATGTTTCATATATTTCTTTTCTTTGACTTTGAATATATGGTCCATAATTTCCTTTTTGCTCAGTTTCGGAAATCACTCCTTCATCTATTTCTATTTCAAAATTATTTAAATCATCTATTATTCCTTGAACACCATTTTCTACACTTCTTTTTTGGTCAGTATCTTCAATTCTTAAGAAAAAAACACCATTAGTATCATAAGGAACTTTTTTTTCTATAAATGATGATAATAAACTTCCCATATGTACAAAACCAGTTGGTGAAGGTGCAAATCTTGATACTACTGCTCCTTCATCTAAATTTCTTTCTGGATATATTTTTTCATAATCATCTATTGTTTTTGTAACATTAGGAAATATTAAATTTGCTAATTCTTTATTTGACATAATATCTTAAATCCTTTCTTTCAGTAATTAAAATAATACACTATAAAGTCCTTTTTTTCAAGCAATTTCAGTATTTTACTCATCTAACTAATTAAAAAAAGAAAAAATTAATTTTCTTCTTTCGTATCTTTATTTATCTTAATTCCTAATTCTTTTAATTGACGTTCATCTACTATATTAGGTGCTTCACTCATTAAATCATAAGCAGAAGCAGTTTTTGGAAATGCTATTACATCTTTTATATTATCTGTTCCCGTTAAAAGCATAACTAATCGATCAAGTCCAAGTGCCAAACCACCATGAGGAGGTGTACCATATTTAAGTGCATCCACAAAGAATCCAAACTTTTCTCTTATTTGATCCTCGGTTAATTCAAGTGCTTCAAACATTTTTTGTTGAATTTCTTCATTATGGATTCTAATTGAACCTCCACCTGCTTCAAAACCATTAATTACAATATCATATGCTTTCGAATAACAATGTTCCTTATCACTAATTAATTTATCAACATCACTATCTTTTGGAGCAGTAAATGGGTGATGACAAGAAACAAATCTATTTTCTTCTTCACTCCATTCAAATGATGGAAAATCTGTAACCCATAATAATTTATAATCATCACTTTTGCATAAATCATTTTCTTTTGCAACTTTACATCTTAAAGCCCCTAAACATTGTTTAACATTTTTTCTTTTACCTGATACAATTAATACTAAATCATTATTACTAATTTCTAGATTAGTTTTTAAATTATTAAGTTCATCACTAGTTAATAATTTAGCAATACTTCCAGTAACTTCTTCATTAAATTTTAAATAAGCAATACTAAGAATACCATATATTTTAACAAATTCATTTAATTCATCAATTCTTTTACGAGAATAATTTTCTGCCATATTCTTAACTACTATACAATTTATAATATCATTTTTAGTATAAATATTTGTAAAATATGGTGAATTATTTTCTTTAAATATATCAGTAATATCTTTTATTTCACTTCCATAATTATTTATTGCATCTTCATATTTCATACGCATCAAAGGAAGTTTAATATCAATATTTTTAATTTCTTTAAATAATTTAGCAATTAAATTTTCTACCATTTCCATAACATCTTGTTCTTCTACAAAACTCATTTCCATATCTACTTGCGTAAATTCAGGTTGGCGATCAGCTCGTAAATCTTCATCACGAAAACATTTTGCTATTTGAAAATAACGCTCCATACCACTTGCCATTAATAATTGTTTATAAATTTGAGGTGATTGTGGTAATGCATAAAACTTACCATTATAAATTCTTGATGGCACTAAATAATCTCTTGCTCCTTCTGGAGTTGATTTACATAAAATAGGCGTTTCTACTTCAATAAAATCATTATCCACTAAAAAATTACGAATACAATTTGCTATTTTTGAACGAGTAACTAAAATACTTTTTAATTCTGGTCGACGAATATCTAAATAACGATATTTTAACCTAGTATTTTCAAGAGCGGTTGTATTATCGGATATTTCAAATGGTAATTCAATAGATTTATTTAATAATTCTAAATTACTTACAATTACTTCTATTTCTCCAGTTGCTAACTTATCATTTGCATTTTCTCTTTTAGAAATAGTTCCTTCTACTCTAATTACATATTCATTTTTCAATTCACTTGCTAAATTATAAAATTCACTATCTGGTTTAACTATTAATTGAATAATTCCACTTCTATCTCTTAAATCAATAAAAATTAATCCTCCAAGATTTCTTTTTTTACTAACAAAACCATATAATTCTACTTTTTCCAAAACATTATTAATATTAAAATTATTATTCATATTCTTTTTCATTTTGATACTTCCCTTCGCTTAATTTACATTATATACTAGATTTTAATACTATTCAATTGTAGATTTAGTTTTACATTACTTTTTATAATTATTTCTTTCTTTTATAAGTTGTACTCCTTTTTCTGTTACTTTAAGACATCCATATGTCGTTTTCATATACTCAGATAAACCTAAAATTGGTTGTGATTCTGATATTTTACCCCAAACAATAATTTTTGCTGGATTTGGCTCTTGCCATTCTTCAATTAATTCTTTTTCTGTTACTATTTTTACATCATCAAAATGATAAGTATCTCGATCAAACCCTAATACAAAAATTATTTCATTTTGAATTATTTGAATTTCACTTATCATTGCTAATAAATTATTGTCTACTTTATTTTCTAAAATTTTACCAATATAATATGAATTATCATCTTTTTTTTGTATTTTTGAATTATAATCAAAAGATGTATCTCGACTATTAAACATTTTCTACCTTCCTTTGTTTAAATAAAGTATAACATATTATGTTTTTTTAAATATATAAAAGTTTAAAAAAGACTAAAAAATAAATTTTCAGCCTTTTTTTATCATTTTTTGGTGCAGGTAAAGGGACTTGAACCCCCACGAATCGCTTCACTAGATCCTAAGTCTAGCGCGTCTACCAATTTCGCCATACCTGCAAAAAAATAGATGGTGGACCCTGTAGGACTCGAACCTACGACCGCTCGGTTATGAGCCGAATGCTCTAACCAACTGAGCTAAGGGTCCATCACAAAATAAATGATAACATAAGTTAGTCATAGTTTCAATTACTTTTTAACCATTTTACGACATTTTTTGTAAAAATATTATCTATAAACTTCGATTTTAAGTAATTATTCATATTTTTTTTGTAATTTAAATTTAGAAAAATAATTAATATATAAATAAAAAGGAAAAAATTACTTCTTTCCTTCTAACAATGATAATAAATCAATTTTAAACATTTCTTTTGTTGCATTTTCCCTAGAAATCATTACACCTTTATATGTCGCTAATTCTGATTTATGACCTTCTAAAAATAAATCCGTTGGTTTAATAGTTTCTAACATAACGATTTTTTCATTTTCATAAACAGTATAAACCATTTTAACATCACCATGAATTTGAGCAAACATCTTATCACTTGGTAATTTAAGTTCATAAGTTGCAGTATTATCTTTTTTATTAACACTTAACTTTTCCCCAAGAAAATTACCATTACGCATAGCAGGATAATAATCAAAACTTAACTTTTTAAAAGCAAGCATATTATATTTTTTTAATGATCTTTCTAGTTTTTTATATTCGTTTTCATTGACATAGTCAAGAACGTATCCCTTCATAATAAAAACCCCCTAATTCTTCATTAACGAGTTAATTATACCATAAACGTAAACGTTTGTCAAACGATTGTACATCTTTATGTAAAATTTGAAATTTATCTTGCTTTTTTAAGAAATTAATGCATACTTATCTATTAACCATTTATCTTTTTCTTTACGCAAATTTAATTGATATTTTTTAATACTTAAAGTTCCATCACAACTATAATCATCATAATTAAATGTTCCATTACAATAATATTCATTGATATTATATTCTTCATAATTTAATTTTAAATCCACTTTATTTATCTTATAACCAGAATAAATATTATCAAATACTTCACTATAATCTTTAATATAATAATCTTCATCAAACATTATAATATTTAATTCTTTAAATAAAGATTCTCGACCTAATTCATTAAACAATTCATCAATTATTTCTATATTTTCTATTTTATAATATGATAATTCATTAAATTTATACATTTTTGGTAAATTGTTTTCATTTTCATATATAAAACTTTCTTTATTAATAATATCTGTTATATCTCTGTATATTGAATCAACAAAAACAATCTTTTTAATATCATTTTCATTTAAAGAATTATTTATTGATTTAACTATTTTAATAGAGCAATAAACGATTAAAATAAAACTAATTATAATCAAGAATATTACAAGTCTTTTTTTATTTTTGACATTCATTATAACCTTTACTCCTTTAAAAATATTAATGTTCTTCCTAAATTATCTATATCCAGCATATATTTATCTACATATTTGTTTTCTTCCTTTAAGATTTCATGAATTTTATTTTTTAAAATAAAACTACTATGACCATGAATTACTGCTATCACTTTATTTTTTAAGCAATAATTTTCATAAATAAAACCCTTAAGTGGTACAAAAACAGTTATACTTGTTTCTCCATGTAAATCTAGTTCTGGTACATTTCTATACATTATAATTTATCTATCGTATCAGTCGTCACTGTTGATTCTGGAGTTGATTTAACAGGATATTTTGCATTATAAATATTTATAACTTCATTTAATGTTGGTGTTGATACTCTACTTCCTTCTAAACTCATAGATATTGAGGTAGCAATATTAGCATATATTAAAGATTTTTCTAAATCATATTTTTTTAAAATACTATATAGAAAAGATCCACAAAATACACTTATATAGTTAGATTTAGATACTATTTTTTCTTTTATACTTGGTAATATTTTTATTTCATTATTAACTGAATATAAACAACCATTTTCTTCTAAAGTAACTATTATATTACCATTGGGATATTTTTCTTTTAATGCTGAATATAATCTTACTAAACTCTGTACCTCATCAAAATTTATTTTCATTCCAGTAGTTGATTCAGCAACTGATGATGTAAAAATTAAATAGTTAAAGTGTTTACAAAGTTCTCTTGTTTCCGAATTTTCATTTGTAACTGCTAAAACACTTAAAACTTTAGGATTTAAGTTAAGGGCTTTAGAACTTGCTCCATAATCATAAGCATCACTAAAAATTAAATCTGGTGTTATTTTAAAATCTGCTTTTTTCATTAATTGACGAGCTTTACTTATATTTATTTCCGAACATGTTTTAGTTTTTTCATCAATTAATTCAACAGCCATAATTGTTGGAATATCATAATTTGTTTCTAAATATTCAGTTTTTATTTGCATACTTTCATATTCTTTTTTTAGTTTACTTCCATAGTCATCTGCACCTAAACTAGATGCAATATATGTTTCAACTCCCCATTTTCCAAGGAGATATGCAACATTTCCAGATATTCCACCACCAAAGTCAGTTCGATTATTTACATAATTAACGATATTTTCTTTTGGAAATTCAGTTATTTTACTACTAATTGTATAATTACTTTCTCCAATGCATAATATTGCCATATTTGTGACACCCTCTATTCAATAGTTTAATTATACAATATAATTTACTTTTTTCCAATATAAAAACGCAAAGTTTATTTTTACGTTTTTATATTTATAAATTGTTAAGGAATATAAAATGGATTAGTAGTTGTTCCATTGCCTGATAATGGTGTATTTGAAGAAATATTGATGACTGGTCTCAATACTCTAACATTATTTACTCCATTAGTATAAAATGCTCCATTTGGATAAACTACCCAATTACATGCATTACCAGTACTATTAAACTCCCCAGGAGTCATTGTCCAAAATAATGAATTAGTTGATAAATAATATCCTAAATTTTCTAAAGCAGACACTCCACCTGCATATGCAACTTCATCAATCGTGATTAATCCAATTGGATATAAAAGTGATTTATTGCCTTTATTAGAATTAATCGTAGTATATTTATCAAGTTCTTCTGGGCAATAAAATATTGGCGTTCTAGTACTAAATAACCTAGTAAATGAACCATAAAAACTTACTGCTGTTCCCACTCCACCACTACTTGTGATTATTGGCCATGCCACTGGATTTGTTAAACTTGTTCTATCTCCACAAAAAATTTGTTCTACTATATATTTTCCATAATTATCTTTTAAATTAATCTCATACCAATTTTCTAATATTTCTTTAGCATTACTGTTTTCACTTAATCCTTGCCTTTGTCCATTTGTGTATTTATATCCTACATACATATTATCATTATATTGTGCATTTTTAGAAAAAGTATATTGCGTTTCATTTATTGATGAAGCGTCACCGCTTGCATTATAACTTGTTCCTTGATATATCATTCTGATAGTTCCATCACCATTTATTCTAATTATTCTCCACCAAAAGTCATTTTCATTTGAATCTTTCCCAAACTTAACAAAGTTATAATTTGCTGCACCTCTTACATAGTAACTTGTTCCATAATCATCTTCTGCTGTAAACACTCCTTCTTCCGTATCTGCTATTTTTGAAAAATCTGGTATTGTTTCTTCATCAATACTTATTCCCATGTCTTTCCACATTGCTAAAATATATTCATTTCCTAATGGCATTGGTACTTGTCCTGAATATACACTTACTATTGTATTCAAATATTTATTTCCTGCTTCTTCTACTGTAGCTCTTTCATCTAACCACATTCTGATATTAAATTTTTTTGTTTCTAAACCATTAAATATTCCATAATATATTATTCTTGATTCATAGGAATTATCTATTCTTGTATATTCTTCTCCTTCTCCTATTATCGATATTATTCCATTTACACTTACTTTTACTACACTTGTTGGGATATAATCACTACTTGTTTTTCCTTCGATATTTAACATATCCATTGTAATTATAAAATTTGTTGAACTATTACATGTATTTGTTACTGTTAATGTATATGGTGTTAATTCTAAACCTTCTTCATCAATCATTGGCATAGCATTTTGTAAACTCAAGGCATTTGTTTCACTAGACTTTGTTATTCCTATACATTTACTTAATACTTCATTAGGATTTATTTGTCTTACACTTGCTACATATATTGCATAACTTATTCCAATAGTTAAAAGTATTGTAATAATTCCTATTATTGCTATTATTTTTGTTTTCTTATTCATATAAATACTCTCCTCAAAGACTTGTGGATAAACTCTCTAAATCTTAAGAGTATTATATAAAAATTACCCCCCCCTACAAGAGAACAATTGTTTGGAATTGATTTTTTTTCTTATTTATTGTATTATGTATG
>CAZYXO010000048.1:0-8642 GCA_964651315.1 uncultured Muribaculaceae bacterium | reverse complement strand
AAAATAGAGAAAAAACTCTCGTTTAGTCATATAACCACCTCCTTAAACTATATAAGAAATAGTAAGGAGTTCACCTAACATAATTAGATATATCAGTTAAATATTCTAAAGTAATCTAAAAAAATAATCAATAAAAATATTACAAAATATGCCATTTTATTCATATTTGTTGTATACTTAAATTATGGAGGTTAGCAACAATGAAATTAGTAGAAAAAATAGAAAAAGACCAAAGTATTAAATTATCAACTAAATTAATAAATTTTTTAGCACCCGATTATGTATTTATTCCAGCAGTTGAAGAGTTATTAGTTAAATATAAAGATGTTGTATATAAAGAAAATATGATTACAACTAAATATCATAGTCCTATAAGTGGATTTGTAGTAGGTACAAAAGAATGTATTGTAAATAATAAAAAAATAAAATGTTTAGCAATTGAAAATGATTTTAAAGAATTAATAGATAAAAAAGCATATAGTAGAAAAAATATTAATAAATTAACAAAAGAAGAAATAAAAGAAATATTAGAAAAGCATAATCTAAAATTAAATATAAATAAAAATATATTAGTAATAAATGGTTTAAATGAATCGTATGTAATTAATGAATCATTTATCTTAAATGAATATATGGATATAATTATTGAAATAATAGATGCATTAGTAGATATTTATAAATTAAAACAAATAATTTTATGTATAAATGAAACTGATGGATTTAATATAATAAATTATTCTAATATAAAAGGTATAATACCAGAAATAAAATTAGAAATAATACCTAATATTTATATGTTAAATTATAATGATAATATTTTAGAATATCTTAATTTAGATAAAGATACATCTATAATAAGTGTAAGTGAAATATATGATTTATATACTGTAATAAAGAGAAATCATAAAATATGCGAAACATTTATAACTATAAGTGGAAATGCTATTAATAGTGCTTTTGTAATAAATGCTAAAATAGGTACTAGTTTAAAAGAAATAATTAAAAAGCATATTGAACTTAAATATAAAGATTATGAAATAATAGCAAATAGTTTATTATCAGGTTATAATGTAAAAGATGATTTAATTATAACTAAAGATATTAAAGGATTAATTATTAAACGAAAAGAAGATTATCAAGAATTAAAATGTATTAGATGTGGTAAATGTAGAAATGTTTGTCCAGTTAATATTGATCCAGTTGTTATAATGGATAAAAAAATAAAGAGTAAGAAATGTATTGACTGTGGATTATGTAGTTACGTTTGTCCATCATTTATTAACTTAAGAAAGTATTTAATGGGTGATAATAATGAATAAAGTATATGCTCATAAAAATAAAGATTATTCTAAATATATTAATAAAATTATTATATCGTTAATACCTTTAATATTATATGGTATATATAAAAATGGCATAATATTGTATACAAATAAATATATAAATATAGTGGATATATTTAAGCCATTATTTATTCCTTTAATAGGATTAATAATAGGTATTTTAATAGATTATCTAAAACATAAGAAAATAATATTTGAAAATAGTTTATATGGTTTAATAATAGGGATGATTATGCCACTTAACATAAATTATATTTTGTTTATAGTGTGTACATTTAGTTTACTTTTTCTTTTAAGTTATTTAGACAAAATATTTACTGTAAATAAAATATGTTTAATCAAACTTATAATAATATTAATATTATTTATAATGAACAGTTATAGTTATGCTAATCCTTTAGAATTAGAAGCATATAAATATTCTTATAATATCCTTTATTTATTAGGAGGAAGAGTAATAAGTGGTATAAGTATATCAAGTACTATTTTAATATTTTTAAGTTATTTATATTTATCAATTACATCATATTATTATAAAAAAGATATACCTTTTTATTTAATAAGTATTTATTTATTAATAATGGTAGTTTACAGTGTTATAAGTGGTTTTAATGTAAATAATTTTATAAATCCGAATATTTATTTTGCATTTATATTTATTGCACCTTTAATTAGTACAAGCCCTTATACAAAAACAGGTAAACTAATATATTCGCTTCTAATAGCGTTAATCAGTAGTATCTTAATAATTTGGAATAATAATTTTGAAATAGTGTATTTATGTATATTATTTGTCAGTTTATGCAGTAAAATGTTTGATAAAATAAGAAAGATAGACTATAATAGTATCTAAATTAAGTAATTAATGATATAATGAAAAGGAAAAAGGGAAGATTATATGTTTGGAACATACAAAGTTAAAATTGATAATGAAGTAGTAGGTATTATTAAGATTTATAACGAGATTAAAAGTAAAATAATTTTAAAAAAAGAAGAAAATAAGTTTTTATTATTACTGAAAAATAAACATTATGAAGAATTAAATAATTTAATATTTGATTATTTAACAATGATGATTAATGATCCAAATTTACGTGATAATTATAAAAAAATATTAGAGTTAACAAGAGATATTGATACAAATAAGGATAATTATATGAAAATATATAATACTTTAAAGGAATCGAATCTTTTATAAGAAAGGGCATTATTTTGAGCGTTGTAAAAGGTAAATTTAGAACTACAATTTATAGAAATGAAGTAAATGGCTATTTGGTAGCTCTTTTTCGTGTTAAAGAATGTAGTGAAGATTTATCAGAATACGTTAATAAAACAATTACGATAACTGGTTTATTTGCAAGTACTGATGATACAAATATGTATTCGTTAACTGGTGATTATACGAAAAATGATAAATATGGTAGTCAATTTGTTGTTACAAGTTATGAAAAAATGGAACCTACTACAGCATCTAATTTAATTGACTATTTAAGTAGTAAATTAATTAAAGGATGTAGTGTAAAAACTGCAACAAATATTGTCAATATTTTAGGTGATGATACGTTAAAATTAATTAAAGAAGATTATCGTTATTTGTTAAAAGTACCTGGAATAACTGAAAATAAAGCAAAGAAAATAGCAGATGAAATAGCGAAAATAAATAATCAAGATGGTTTAATAATTAAATTAAAAGAAATGGGATTTAGTTTAAATGATGCTGTTAAGATATTAAATAAATATAAAAATGAAACAGAGAAAATAGTTAATAATAATTTATATTTATTAACGGATATGATAGAATTTCCTAAATTAGATACAATTTATATTAATTATAATGATAAAGAAAGTATTATAAGAATAAAAGCATGCGTTATTGAAGGTATGAAAAGGCTTACTAATCGAAATGGAGATACATATTCTTATTATGATGAAATAAGTAGTGTTGTCAATAATGAATTTGAAATATATGTTGATAGTGAAAAACTAAATGAAATAATTGAAAATTTAATAAAAGATGGAATTATTATTGTAAGAAGTGATAGATATTATTTAAAAGAAAATTATGATTATGAAATGAGTATTGTTCATAGTTTATATGAAATAAGTAAGCAAAAATCAAAAAGAATTGATAATTTTGAAGAATTAATTAAAGATTTACAAAACGAAAACAATATATTTTATAACGAAGATCAAAAAAATGCTTTAAAAACTGCTTTGGAACAAAATGTAACGATTATAAGTGGAGGACCAGGAACTGGTAAAACAACAATTATTAATGCATTAGTTAAACTATACATAAAGATAAATAATTTAAGTCCTTTTGTGGCATTTTCCCATATTGCTCTTTTAGCACCTACAGGTAGAGCAAGTAAAAAAATGAGTTTATCTACTGGATTTGGTGCGAGTACAATACATCGATTTTTAAAATGGAATAAAGAAACAAATGATTTTGGAATTAATAAAGATAATAAATTACATTATAAATTTATAATAGTTGATGAAAGTAGTATGATTGATACGCATCTAATGGCTTCATTATTAGAAGGATTAGATAGTGATATTAAAATAGTTTTTGTTGGAGATATTTATCAATTACCAAGTGTTGGTCCAGGTCTTATTTTAAATGATTTGATAACAAGTGATTGCTTTAATTTTTGTATGTTAAATGAAATATATCGTCAAAGTAGTGCTTCTTATATTCCGTATTTAGCTAAAGATATTAAGAATAAAAATATTAGTGAAGAATTATTTTTTCGGAGAAATGATTATAATTTTATTAATGTAACAAGTGACCAAATAAAAAATAGTTTAAGACAGATATGTGAATATGGTTTATCTAAAGGATTGAATGAAGAACAAATGCAAATTTTAGTTCCAATGTATAAAGGTGAAAATGGGATTGATAATTTGAATTTAATGTTACAAGATATTTATAATCCCGCAAATACTGCTAAAAAAGAAGTAAGAATCGGGGAAACTGATTATCGAGTTAATGATAAAGTTTTACAACTTGTTAATAATCCAGATTTGAATGTTTTTAATGGTGATATCGGTTATATTAGAAATATGGCTATGCAAAAAGTTAATGGAAAATTTAAGGAAATAATTACCATTGATTTTGATGGAAATATTGTCGAATATACGAAAAAAAATATGTTTGATTTAAAACATGCTTATGCTATTAGTATTCATAAAAGTCAAGGTAGTGAATTTAATAATGTTGTCATGCCACTATGTCGAGGATATTATCGAATGCTTTATAATAAACTTATTTATACAGGTGTTTCAAGAGCAAAAGATAGTTTAACAATTATTGGAGATCCTAATTGTTTAAATTTAGCAATTAATAATGATTATAGTAATAATCGTAAGACTAGTTTAAAAGTTTATTTAACAGAATTATTCTTTAAAAATAGTGAATAATAAACACTTTCTTGGAAATAATAAACATAGGAAGTGATTATTATGAAAAAAATGATAAGTACTGCTTGTACTATAATGGTAATGGGAAGTATGGGATTCTGTGCTTATGCATTAATGAGTAGAAGTAATAAAAGAAAAGCTGACAGACTAATAAATGATATTATGGATGAAGCAAATTCATTAGTATGTGATAATAGTAAAAAAATGAATTAAAATATTTATTAGTAGTTAAAAATTGTAATTAGAGATATTGCTCTAATTTTTTTTAAAAATAAAATATTAAATTGTGTAGCAAACCTAAACAAAAATAGAATAATTTATAGTATAATTAAAATGAATTTAGAAAGTTTGTGAAGTATGATAAACAAAAAATATATTTTTATTGATATTGATGGAACACTGCGAAATGAATTAGATGAAATTACAGCAAATACAAAAAAATCATTAAAAAGAGTAATAAATTTAGGACATGAAATAATTATTACTACCGGAAGACCTCTTGATTATGCTAAAAAATTAAATGTTCATCAACAAATTATTATATATAATAATGGTGGTGGAATATTTGATATTAAAAACAATAAAGTGATTTGTGAATTTGGTATGGATAAGAAAAGTATTCAATACTTATATAATCTTGCGAAAAAAAATAATGTTAGGTGTGTATTTGCTACTAACCAAACAAGATTTGTGGAAAAAATAAAATACTATGATGGAACTGAATCATTAATAGAAGAAAATATTACAGATTTTATTAATAATAATGAAATAATATCAATTACTTTAACTGATGATAACTATTTAAATATTAAAAAATTACGTGATGATATTTTAAAAGATAAACATGTGAAAATAGTTAATCAATCACGTATTTTAACAGATTTACATTTTAAGCAAGAAGGTAGTGCTTATTGTGATATTGTAGATATTAATACTTCTAAAGGAAATGCAATAAAATATTTTTGCAATATTTATAATATCAATAAAGATAAAACAATATCAATAGGTGATGATATTAATGACATTTCGATGTTTGAAAATACTGGATATGGAGTTGCTATGGGTAATGCAATGCCAATAGTAAAAGAGATGTCTGATTATATAACTTTAGATAATGATAATGAAGGTGTATCAGCATTTTTAAATACACTAAATTAATAAAAAAAATAAAAAAATTAGTCCTTGAACTTAATATAAATTTATGATAACATTATTTTTGGTGAGATAAAATGGGTTATGTAGTAAAGCAAAAATATTTAACTAAAAATGCATTACATGGCTTATTATTTTCATTTTTACATTTAAAAATTAACACTATTTCTGTTTAGGAAGTAGTGTTTTTTTTAGAAAGAAAGGAAGGAATATAATGAAAAAACGTGAAAAAGAACATATCGTTGGTTATTTACCAGATGAGAAACCAACATTTTGGAAATTATTACTTTATGCACTACAACAAGTTATCGTAATGTTTCCAGCAACAGTTACAGTTGCTTTGATTACTGGTTTTCAAATATCAACAACAATATTTGCGAGTGGTCTTGCAACAGTATGTTTTATTTTAATTACAGGAAGGAAGATACCGCTTTATTACGGTTCTAGTTTTGCATATTTAACAGCAATATCAAGTATGGTATTAGCAGAAGGTACAGTTGATCAACTTGCATCATTTAATGCTACAGGAATATTACCAACTGAACTTATTAGTTATGCACAATGTGGAATAATTGCATCTGGTTTAATTTCGATAATTGCTGGTTTACTAGTTAAATACTTTGGTAAAAACTCAGTTGAAAAAATTTTGCCACCAACTATTACTGGCTCAGTTGCAATAATTATCGGTTTAACTTTGGCTGGAAATGCTTTATCTGATGCAGCACCTAATATCATAAGTGGGGGAGCATTTGCTAGTAATTGGGTATGGGTTGTATCTTTAGTAACACTTTTATCCACAGTTATTTATTCGAGATATTTAAAAGGAGTATTTGCTCAACTACCGTTACTACTTGGGGCATTAACTGGTTGTTTAGCAGCAGGACTTTTATATTGGATAGGAGATATAAGTTTATTTAGAAGTATGCCAGATGCTGCAATAAATGCATCACTTTGGTCATCAGCAAATAACATATTCTCAATACCAGCATTTAGTTTACCAAAATGGTCATGGGCAGCAATAATTGCAATAATGCCAATTGCAATAGCAACAATACCAGAATCAACTGCTCATATATATCAACTTGATATTTGTGTAAATGATTTAGCAAAAAAGAAAAACAGTAAAAAGAAATATAATTTAGATAAATTATTACATCGAAACTTAATCGGTGATGGAATTTGTGATATGATTTCTGGTTTTGTTGGAGGACCTGCAGGAACAAATTATGGGGAAAATATTAGTACAATGGCTATTACTAAAGTATTTTCTGTACCAGTGTTATTTGTTGCAGGAATAATTGCTATGATTATATCTTGTTTTACACCTTTTATTAGTTTGATATATGGAATTCCACTTGCTGTTATTGGTGGTTTAGAAATATATTTATTCGGAGCAATCGCTGCTCAAGGACTTGCAATAATGATTGATAAAAAAGTCGATATGTTTGATTCGAAAAATATTGCAATAATTGCCACAATTATGGTTGTAGGAATAGGTGGACAATATGCATTTGGTGGAAACATTCCATTCTTTGGTATGAACGTTCCTTGTATTGCAGGTGCAGCAATAGTGGGAATAATTTTAAATATAATTCTTAGTTTTGGTAAGAAAAAAACACCAATATCAGAATAATTTAAAACAAAATAAAAAAACCAGTTAGCAACTTGTTAACTGGTTTTCATTTATTAATCATCAGTTTCTTTTTCAAAATCAATTATTGAGCCTGTTATAGCATTAATTTCATAATCATATTCATAATTATCAACTTTAAAGTGAACCTCACGTGAATTTATTCATGTGAGGTTCACTTTTATAACTACTTGCATTTTCATATACTTTAATGTACGTATCATGCAAAATATCTTCTGCATCTTCTTTGTTTTTTAATATCGAAAGAGCAGTAGCAAATATTGTAGTTTTCGACAATTCATATATTTCTTTTAAAGCATTAAGATCATTATTGGCCACTTTAGATATTAATTTTTCATCAAAATATGTTGTACTAAACTCATTCATAACTTGCTCCTTCTAATAATACAATGTTTCAATAATCAAATTTATTGCATTAAATTTAAAATTTATAAACAAATTATATATTAATATATATTTTTAAGCAAATAAAAAAATAAGAATTGTTAGTTCTTATTAATTTAATAAATATATTGCAAAGTTTAAAATAGAAGCAAAACTTATCCAAAGTAGATATGGTATTTGTAAATAACCAGCTACTTTATTAATATTATAGAACTTAATAATCATTATTATAACTAAAACTATTAATAGAATAATCCAGATAAATGAGAATAAATACCATTTTAATCTAAAGAAGAATAAAGTCCATAAGGCATTAACTATTAATTGAATTATATAAATAATTCCTGCACTTTTTTTATCATCATCACTTTCGTAACTTTCACAAACTAAATATGATGATACACCCATTAATATGTAAAGAATACTCCAAACGATAGGAAATAATATTGCAGGAGGTGCAAAAGCAGGCTTATTAATTTCGGCCAAATCACTGAAGTTTCCACCAAGTATGGCACCTATACCACCAAATAATAAAGCAAATAAAATATAAAATATTAACATCTTGTAATTTATCTTTTTTAACATACACATAACCTCTTTAGTAAAATTATATGTAATTCGATAAAAAAGATACTGAATTTAGAATCAAATAAAAAGTCTGTCTTTTATAAATTTCAAGGAGATAAAAA
>CAZYXO010000047.1:0-8746 GCA_964651315.1 uncultured Muribaculaceae bacterium | reverse complement strand
CAATTGTATTTTCTTGATATATCGTTTTAATATTTTTATCAATGTAATTCATATATTTCTTTATCTGACCGATATGTTCTGCTTTTAATTCAGTTACTTTAAGTTCTACTACTACATAGCAATTATATTTAATATTAAACAATAATAAATCTATATAATTATATCTATCTCCTAATTTTATTTTGTATTCATTTTTAATGTATGTAAATTCTTCACCTAACTCTGTTAAAAAATTATCTAAATCTTCTAATATTAATTGTTTTAAAATTTTTTCTGATATTTCTTCATAATTATTTCTATTTTTAATAATTATAGGATTTTTAATAAAATCTTCTATCTTATTTTCTTCTTTAGTTATTAATTTATCTTTTGTTTTATCTGATAATCTTTCGTATTCTTTATTTTTTATTCTTTTTTCTAAATCTCTAACACCTAAATTATTATCTAATGAAATTTGTAAATAGTAATTAATTTCTACAATATTATCTACTTTTAATAGCAATTTATAATGACTCCAACTTAATTGGTGCCACAGTGTAGCACCTTTTTTTATTGTAAGAAAAAACTTTCTCATTCTTTTTAATGATGATACATCATATCCTTTCCCAATTTCTGTTGTTAACATTTTTGAATACTCTTTAATTAAGCCATTTCCATACTTTGCTCTTTCTTCACCGCCTTGGGCTTCAATAATTAACTTACCAACATTATAATAAGCACTCAAATCACTTTTATTTTTTGAATAATCTTTTACTTTCTTATAAACTTCATTATTTATTAATTCTTTTTTTATTTCGTTATAATAGTACATTTTTTATTCCTTCCTTTTTCACATAGTAAAAGTAGTACGAAATATTCTGTTATCACTGCAATATTCCATAATAAATTCGTTGTCTTTTTTAACTATGATTATTCCAATTGTTTTTTCTTGATATATCGTTTTAATATTTTTATCAATGTAATTCATATATTTTTTTATCTGACCGATATGTTCTGCTTTTAATTCAGTTACTTTAAGTTCTACTACTACATAGCAATTATATTTAATATTAAACAATAATAAATCTATATAATTATATCTATCTCCTAATTTTATTTTGTATTCATTTTTAATGTATGTAAATTCTTCACCTAACTCTGTTAAAAAATTATCTAAATCTTCTAATATTAATTGTTTTAAAATTTTTTCTGATATTTCTTCATAATTATTTCTATTTTTAATAATTATGGGATTCTTTATAAAATCTTCTATTTTATTTTCTTCTTTAGTTATTAATTTTTCTTTTGTTTTATTAGATAATCTTTCATATTCTTTGTTTTTTATCTTTTTTCTTAAATCCCTTACTCCTATATTCTGATTAATTGCAATAGTAAAATAATAATTATACTTCCCAATATCATCTATTGATAACAGTTCTGTATAATGAGACCACGATAATAGGTTAGACACTGTCTGGCTTTTTTGAGTGATATAAAACTTACGCATATTTTTCAAATTTGAAATTCCATAGCCTTTCCCTAATTCTAAAGTTAAACTTTTAGAATATTCTTTAATTAAACCATCTCCATACTTTGCTCTTTCTTCTCCACCTTGTGCTTCAATGATTAATTTGCCAACATTATAATAAGTAATTAAATCATTTTTATTTTTAGAATAATCTTTTACTTTTTTATAAACTTCATTATTTAATAATTCTTTTTTTATTTCGTTATAATAGTTCATTTTCATTTCCTTTCAACTAAAAAATATAATTCTTTAAACCTCTTATTATTAAAGAGGTTTAAAGAACCAATTTTATTCTGGTTCTTTTTTATTACTGCTAATAAAAGATACTTTTTCTGCAACAATTTCCGTAATATATTTACGATTTTTTTGTTCATCGTCATAAACTCTTGTTTGGATTCGTCCTTTTATCCCAACAATATCGCCGACTTTACAATATTCACATGTATTTGCTGCAATATTATTCCATAAAACACAACGAATAAAATCACAATCATATGAACCATCTGGATTTTTAAAACTTCTTGGAACAGCAAGTGTAATATAACTCATTTTTTTACCTGTTTCTTTTTCTGTAACTACAGGATTATCAGTTAATCTACCAACCAAAGTAACATTATTTAACATCAAATTTCCTCCTTTCGTGTCCAAAAATAACAAAGGAAAAAAGAAATGTCAAATCGCTTTGCAAAACAATTTTGCCTCAAATTAAGCAGAAAAAAACGTTTTGATTTTTAAAACGTATCAATTTAAAAAATTAGAAAAAAAAGCTAACAGATTTTAACAATTTGCTAACAAATTTTATTTTCCAGACACTTTTTTTAATTTTTTAATAATCTATTAAGTTCAACAGCATATTCCATCGGTAATTCTTTCTTAAAATCATCGATAAAACCTAAAATTAAAAATTCTTTAGCCTTATCCTCATCAAGACCTCTACTCATTAAATAATGTAATTCATCAACACTTACTTTGGAAACACTTGCTTCATGCTCAATAATTGAACTATTATTTTGTACAATATTTTTAGGAATTGTGTCACTTATGGATTTATCATCTAAAATAATTGTATCGCATTTTATTTTTGCTTTACTATTAATTGCATTTTCCGTTATATTTACAGTTCCGCGATAAACACTTATTCCCCCATCTGCACTTATAGATTTAGAAACAATATTACTTTTTGTATTTTTTCCTAAATGAATCATTTTAGCACCAGCATCAAGAATCTGACCTTTTTTAGCATAAGCAATACTTATCGAATTGGCACTAGAATTATCTCCTTTTAAAATACATGAAGGATATTTCATCGTTATTCCACTTCCAATATTTCCATCTATCCACTCCATTTTACCAAAACTATCAACAATGGCTCTTTTCGTAACCAAATTATAAACATCATTGCTCCAATTTTGAATTGTTGAATATTTGCATTCGGCGTGATTACCAACAAATATTTCGACAACTCCAGCATGTAAAGAAGTAGTCGAATAACTTCTTGCTGTACATCCTTCAATGTAAGATAAATGGGCATTTTCTTCTAAAATGATTATTGTTCGTTCAAATTGACCTAAAGATTCACTTTCGATTCGAAAATAACTTTGTAAAGGTCGATCAACATTAACGCCAGACGGAACATAAATAAAACTTCCCCCACTCCATAACGCCCCATTTAATGCCGTATATTTATTTTCACTGTAATCAACAAGTGTATTAAAATATTTTTTAAATAATTCTGGATATTTTTGTAATGCTTCATCAGTACTAGTAAAAATAACTCTTTTATCAATATTTTGATTATGATAAACAACTTCACTTTCTACTTGATTAGTTACTCCTCCTAAATATTTTTTTTCTGCTTCAACTACACCTAAAGCACAAAATGTTTTATGAATATTTTTATCAACATTTTCCCATTTATCAGTTAATTTACTTTTATTATCTTTATAAAAATTAATATCATCAAAAGAAAAATCAAGTTTAGGTCCAAAATTAGGGTTATCAAGTTCTAAGAACTTTTGATATGATTGTAAACGAAAATCAAGCATCCACTTAGGTTCTTTTTTTTTCTTCGATAATTCAATTATAAATTCGTCATTTAATTTCTTCATATAAATCACTAGTTATTATAGTACAATAAATTTTTGAATAAAACAATTGTAAATAACTTCATTATTTGTTAAAATGGAATAGAGAATAGAGGTTTTTATATGCAATATAATGTTGATACATCATTTATCCATTATAATCAAAGTGTTTTTGAAATATTTAAAAGTAAAAACCCTACTTTACAACTAATAACGTTTGAAAATAATTGTTTAAAAATGGGAACAAATAGTATTAATTTAGGTTATTATCGCTTAAGTGCTTTACCTTTAATTGTAGTTATGAAAGATGCAATTACATTTTTTGATGTTGTTTCTGTATGCAGTGAACTAGCAAATAATTTATGGACTAGTACTAATACTGCTTATGAAATTAATTTACTATTAAATAATGAAGTATTAGATGAAAATATAAAAAATAAAATAACTGAATTTTATAATCTTTATAATAAAGCAACTATTATAGAAGATTATTTAATTGATGATTTATCGGTTGAATATGGTAATTTAAAAAATATTATTAATAGTATTTTATATTTTACACCAGAAGATACACTCACTCCACCAAAAAAATATTTACTTGATTTATTAATTGCCGAAAAGAAAACTGAAACTGATAAAGGTAAAGGTCAAAGTCTATCTTTAGTTTTAACAAATGGTAATTTCCCTAATACATCTTCAGAATCAGAACAAAATGATTTAGATAATTCCGGTTTTGCAACTATTTTAATTTTAATTTTAGGTTTATTAATCACATCATTTACCATTATAAAAGTTGTATTCTTTAAATAAAGTTCTATTTATTAGAATTTTTTTATTACATAAATTAAAAAAAGTAGAAAAAAATCATTTCTACTTTTAGATAATACTTTTCAATAACTATCGTAACATATAATTAGTAAGTTAATCAAAAAATAAAATATGTAGTAAGTATTACCTGTTCTACATATTTTTATTTTGTCCTATTTTTGAACATCTATTTTAGTAGTTTTTTCCAGTTTTATTTCTTCTTTACGATAATTAAGTGCCATACCAATTGTAAAGATATAACTAAGTAAATAAAACCATAACATAATCATAACTATATTAGCAAGTGAACCATAAAATATATCATATTGTGCTAAATTGTTGATGTAATAAGAATAAATACTTGTTGATATTATCCATAATACTGTTGTAAATACTGCTCCATAATTGACATTTGTGCTAGCAATTTTCTTGTCTGGTGCCATTGTATAAATTATTTTTATTGTAAAGAATATTATAAACCACGATATCGGTCCTTTTATAACATTAAATGCTAAGACTAATTTACTTGTTACTTCAGGATTTAAATTAACATATTTAATTAATTCAATTATTTTATCTCCGAATAGTGGAACTACTAAGATGAATAATAATAGAAGAATTAAAAATATTGTCATAATAAATGCTTTTAAAGTTCTTTTAACTATCCCATTATTTTTAATTCCATATATGGCATTAGATGTTGTTATAATTGAAGCAGCACCATTACTTGCCAAGAAAAATCCACCAATTACGGTTACATAAAATCTTAAACCCAAAGTGCTTCCCCTAACTCCTGACATTACCATTGCTGCAATATCACTATTAAATGCTTTTTCTAAGAAATTGGAAATAAAATCCATTGGTAAATTAAGAAAACTTGCACCATAAGATATTAAAGTTATTGTTGGAACTATTGATAATACAAAGAAGAACGCTAGACATCCTGGTAATACCATCATTTCTGGTCTTCTAAATGCATATATAAAATTTTTCCAAAAATTCTTAATTTTTTTTCTCATTAGCATTCTCTTTACTTACTTTTTGCTTTTTCATACTTATTGTTGCATCATTTATTGTATCTTCAATTGTTTTTATATTATCAGTTTTCATACTATAACCAATAGCAGCACCATATTCATATGGTAAATTATTAAATTCTTTATTTAATTTATGAATATAACTAGTTATTTGTTTTTGATTATAACCAACTAAATAAATAATAAATTCATTACCATCACTACGCATTATATCAGAATTATCTAGTTGAGTTTTAATTAAAGCATTTGCTGCTGCTTTAATTTGTTTATCGCCTTCTTCATAACCTTTAGTATCATTAATTTCTTGAATATTATTTAAATCGATAATAATTATTGTTTGTGGTACTACTAAATTATTATTCCATTCATTAATATTTTCATTTAAATAATTTCTATTTTTCATACTGGTTAATTGATCAATAAACTTTATTTTATCTTCTTTTTTAATTTTTTTTGCCACTTTTATTCTTTTTGATTTCTTATATATAAAGAATACTATTCCTCCTACTATTACGATTATAAATAAAGCCCATTTAGCAATATTTGTTAAAATATTACCAGTTTTTAACGTTTCTGCATGATTATCAAGTCCTTTATATGTCATTTCTTTTGCATCTAAAGTTTTTGTATATGCACTAAATAATTTATAAATTGCATTATTACTTTTTACTTTAAAATTATAACTATTATTTATTACACCATTATATCTTATTGCAACATTCTTTAATTTTGTATTTACATAATAATTATATATATTTGCATCAAGTGCTATTAAATTATTCTTTTTTGCTATTTTAAACAATTCTTTATTATTGGCAAATGTTTGCAAATTTACGCCATTTATTGTTTTAAAATATTCATGTAAGGCACTATTTTGATGAACATATAATGTTTTTCCTTTTAATGAATCAGTTGATGTTATTACTTCATTTACTCCTAAATTAGCAAATACAACATAATTAATTGCCATATTTGTATTCACTGTATTAAATTGTGTATTTGTATTATAATAATCAAAATATAAATCTATTTTATTTTGATTTAATGCATTTATAAATTTATTATAATTAGAATATTTTGTAAATTTAAAATCAATTCCAGAAAATTCACTAAATTCATTTAAGTAAGTTGCTACTATTCCCCCATAATTACTTCCCTTAATTACTTCATAAGGACTATTATTAACAAATCCATAATTATAAGTTATACTTTGCATTGCATCTACTTCTGTACCAGTCATCGATAAACTTGTTAATATTGTTTTAAATTCTTGTTCTTTAAAATATTTTTTTAAATTCTTTTTATGCCAGTTATTATAATATTTTCTTAGAACACTTGATAATGTATCATTTTCGATACCTTTTATTACGTAATATGTAGGTATATCAGAAAAATGATATATTACATTTAAATTATTACCTAAGATATTGCTTAAATTTTCTAATAAAGGTATTGCCACATATTCAATTTCATTTTTATCTAATGCAGTCATTAATTCATCTATAGAACTATATTGTTTAAAATTAATATTAGCAGAACTTAAATAGTTACTTATATGAGATAAATCACTATTCTTTACCCCAATATTTTTATTTGTTAAATCACTATAATTACGAATTATTTTATTTTCTTTACTAATTAAGACATAATGATCTTTATAAAATAATGTATCATTATTATTTAATGTATTTTTTATTCCTAAAGTTAAACCACTTACAGTTTCGCCATTTTTATATGTTATTGGATTTATCTTTAAATCATATTCTTCTGAAAAATCATTTAAGAAATCATAAAATACACCTGAACCAACATCTCCGAAGATATTTATATCATTTACAACATTGATATTTTGAACATTGTTTTGATTATTATTAATCCAATTTCTTTCAAATACACTTAATTTATTTTCATCTCCTAATAATTTTTTAGTTATTAAAATTCCAGCAAGTATAACAATTATTGCAATAATTCCCCAAATTAGGATTTTTTTCCAATTTTTTTGCCAAAAGTTCATTAGTCATCTTCCTCTACTTTCGTATTGTTGTTCCAATTTACTTTGCCACTTGCAACATTTCTTGAACCCATTAAAGCAAATCCTTCTGTTGTTTCTGTTGCTTCTTTAGACAATGACATTTGAAAATCATAATATGCTATTTCTTCAGCACTAAAATTTTCTAATCCAGAAATTGCTACACTTTGTGCTTCTACTAACGTTGCTTTTTCTAAAAATGTGTAATTTAAATAAATTATTCTTCCTTTTACACGAATACTTATTGTATTTACTAAAGTATTTTCTTTAATTTTTTCTTCTATTTCATTTAATTTTTTTTCTTTTATTTCTACTTCTTTTATTCCATCTAATCTATCACCATATTTACTTTTTGGGCTTCCAACAAAGTATTTAATGACTACAAAAAGTATTACACATAAACATACTACTAAAAGTGCTATTAAAGCAATAACTAATTTCTTTTCTTTGATTTTTTTCAAATCTATCCACTCCTCAGCAAATTAATTGTATCAAATTGCCTCAATAAAATCAATTTAATTATTGCAATATTTCTATGCCCTTGCATAATATAGTTGGGTAAATTAAATATTTATCTCAAATGGTGAAGTTGTCGTTCCTGCCCCAGATATTGGTGTATTAGGGCTCAGATTGATAACCGGGCGAAGGCCGTAACTGTTGCTCACGACGCCGTAGCTGCCCAGGCCGCCGCCCGAAATCACGAACCACTCGTACGCATAGCTGTCGTAGAAATTAAACGGCGACATTGTCCAGTAATCTTGACCTGTATATAAATAATATGCTGTATTGTTACCATCACTAGCATAATATTTTCCTCCAGCCATTGCTACTTCATCTGCTGTGATTAGTCCTATTGGATAAACGAGTGTTTTATTTCCATGGTCTGAAGACACTGTTGTATACTTATCTGGATCTTCCGGACATATTAATGTTGGTGTTTTTGCAGTTATTAATCTTAACCTTGCTCCATAATATGTTGTAGTTGTACCAGACCCTCCTGTACTTGTAAATGGGGTTGTCCAAGTTGTACTTGAACTCGTTGAACTTGTTCTATCTCCACAGAATATTCTATCTGCTATATAATTTCTGGCTGTGGCATTTGCTTCTCTATCTACAAAGTTTGTCTTATACCACGATTCTAATGTTGTTTTCGCATTACTACTTGTTCCGAGCCCTTGTCTTTGCCCATCAGTATACATATATCCGACATACATATTATCGTTTTGCGAACTATTAAATCTGTATGTTGAACTATTTATTTGTGTACTTGTTCCAGTTAATG
>CAZYXO010000046.1:0-9034 GCA_964651315.1 uncultured Muribaculaceae bacterium | reverse complement strand
GGAGCAAACCCCTTTATTCTTTAGGTTTGCTCCATTTTACTGTCAAAGAAAAGATTAATTCTATCATAAGATTTTTATTATTTCAATTAATATAAAATTAAATAATTCATAAGAATTCAACTTTACATATTTTTTTATTTCCACGAAAAAAAGTTTTTCTTAACATGAAAAACTTTTTCGCTATTTTTTTACTGCCAAACAATAACTTATCCCATTTGGAGCAATTATTTTACTACTTGGATGTAATATATTAAAACTACTAAAATATGTATTAGTCATTTCTTGATTATTTAAATGTTCATATATTAATAATCCATTATCACTACATATTTTTTCTATTTCTTCATAACTATGTTTAGATTTAATATTATTTAATTCACATTCTTCATTAGGATAATCAAACATTATTGAACTACCACTTTTAATTAATTTAGAAACATCTTTAATTAAACGATTAAATTCTCGACTTGTTTTATCATAACTTAAACCATTTAAATTACAAAAAGATAATTTAACATTTTTATATTTGCTCTTATTAATCGTTTTAAATGCTTCGCATTCTTCTAATAAATTACATTTTATATAATTTACTTTTGAATAATTTATTTTTGCTTTAACTAATCTTTTCTTTTTCTCTGTTATCATTTCTTTCGTATCTATTTCAAATACTGCAATATTATCTAATAAGTAAAGATTTCGATATGCAAAAGTATCAAGACCTGATGCAAATATTAAATATTGTTTTACACCTGTTTTAATTGCATTTTCCAAAGATTTTTCACAAAACTTATTTCTTCCTAAAATAACTGGTAATAAATAATTATTTAAATATTTATTTGTTTTTTCATCTTTTGCTAAAATATCATATTCTTCTTTTGATAATATTTTTTCAATTATTGAATCATTAAAAATTCTAAACTTATTATTTTGAAAATGATTCATTAATACATAACTATTTATAAAATCCATTCTATTTTCTATTAACATATTTAACACCTCTTATATATTTAATACACCTTTTTAGAAATAAATACAAGACTTGTAAAAAAGTGTATTTTGTGGTAATATGAATACGAAAAAACGAAGAAATTTTTAAATTTTTCTTCGTTTTTTCTTTTATTTTTATTTTTAATAAATTTTTTTATTCACTTCTAAGTGCTACTACTGGATCTTTTTTACTAGCCATTTTAGCAGGAATTAAACCAGCAATAACTGTTAATAAAACACTTATAATTATTAAGATAATACTTCCATTTATCGGTAATGTAGCAATATTTTCAATACCAGCAAGAGAATTTACTATAGCATTAGCAGGTATTGTTAATAAGAATGCTATACCTATTCCTAAAACTCCTGCAATAAATCCTTCAATTATAGTTTCAGCATTAAATACTCTTGAAACATCTTTTTTACTAGCACCAATTGCTCTTAAAATACCAATTTCTTTAGTTCTTTCAAGAACAGATATATAAGTAATAATTGCTATCATGATACTAGATACTACAAGTGATATTGCAACAAATGCAATTAATACATAAGATATTACATTAACAATTGATGTAACTGATGATAATAAAACTCCAATCATATCTGTATATTCAATAACATTTTCTTCTCTTTTATTATCTCTTTCAACTTTATTATAGTCATTAATAAATTCTTCAATTTTATCTTTTGATTCAAAATTCTTTGGATAGATATCTATTCTACTTGGATTACTTAAATCAGCAATACCTAATTTTTTTAAATTACTTTTATAAGTATTTAGATAACCATCAAATGGTGCATTTGTTAAAATATTTATGTTTTCGTTTGCACTTTGCTCTTTTGCTAAATCAGTTTTATTTATTTCATTAATTACATATTCACTTAATTTATTTGTATAACCAACATAACCACTAGATGTATTTTCATTATCTCCACTTAATTTAATAACACCAACTATTTTAATCTCAAGTCCTTTATTAACAATATTTTTCAGATAATCAGTATCTAGGCTTTTATCTATCCATTTACCATTTTCTTTAACATAATAATCAGTATTTAAAATTAATTTAAAAGTATTTCCAATTAAATCATTATAGTTATAGTTAATACTTGATAACTCAATATTTTCATCTTTTTTCATATTGTTGATTTTCTCTAATAACTCTTCTCTTTTTTCAATATCAAGAGCATACATAACAGATATTGGTATTTTATTATCTTTATCTACAATTAAAACCATTTCATTATAATTTTTAGGTAATGTCCCAGATAATATATCATATTGACTATTTAATAATTCATCACTATTAATTAATTCTTTAAATACATTAGCACTAGTATTTAACATTGTTGGCATTTCAATAGCACTACTAGCCACTGGATATTGCATACTATTATCTGTTAATGTTAAAGTATTTGGGTTTACTTTAACAATATTATTATTTTTATTACTATATATTTGTAAATCTATATCATAAACATATTTAATTGCACTTACATAATCATTTATTTTACTATTTTTATCAATATGATTTTTAAATGCTTGTAAGTTATTTTCTTTTGTTGATAATGTTTGTTGAACTTCAAAACTAGTACTTATATTATCCATTGTACATATTTTATTTTTTTCACATACAATATCTTTTTGATTAATCATAGCACTACTATTCATCATAGATGTTAAATCAATATTTGTACTTTCAATAGATATAGGATAACTAGTTAAGGCTTCTCTTTCTTCTTTATTAATATAGTTTTGCACTCCTGTTGATAATGATAAAATTAATGCAATACCAATTATTCCAATGCTTCCTGCAAATGCAGTTAAAATTGTTCGACCTTTTTTAGTCATTAAATTATTTAAACTTAGTGATAAAGCAGTTCTTAAATTCATAGACGTTTTTTTACTTTTTTGTTTTTCTATTTCTAATTCTTCTTTTGTATCAATTTTACCATTATAAGGATTTGTATCATCTATTACTTTTCCATCTTTTAATTTGATAATTCTTGTAGAATAAATATTTGCCAGTTCTTCATTATGTGTAACCATTATTACTAATTTATCTTTAGCAACATCTTTTAAAATATTCATAACTTGAGTACTTGTTTCAGAATCTAATGCTCCTGTTGGTTCATCTGCTAAAATTATGTCGGGATTATTAACAAGTGCTCTTGCTATTGCTACTCTTTGCATTTGTCCACCCGATAATTGATTTGGTAATTTTTTAATATGTTCTTTTAGCCCTACTAAAGATAATGCTTCCTTTGCTCTTTTAGTTCTTTCTTTTTTTGAAACACCAGATAAAGTTAAAGCAAGTTCAACATTTGCTAATATTGATTGATGCGTAATTAAATTATAATTTTGAAATACAAAACCAACACGATGATTACGATAACTATCCCAATCTCGATCATTATATTTTTTGGTACTAGTTTCATTAATGATTAAATCTCCACTAGTATACTTATCTAAACCGCCAATAATATTTAAAAGTGTTGTTTTACCACTACCAGAAGGACCTAAAATAGCAGCAAATTCATTATGACGAAAACTAATATTTATTTCATCTAATGCCCTTTGCTTAAAACTTTCCGTATTATATATTTTTGTGATTTTTTTTAATTCTAACATTTATTTTTTCCTTTCTTAATTCTTTTCAATATTATCATTTTATGCCTTATTACACTTATTAATTTATAAAAAGAATTGTACAACTGAAAATGAGTATAAATCTTATAATAATATTTGTCAATTCAATTCACTAAAATTTCACACAAGTATTTGCAAAACATACAAAATAATGATAATATTAGTATGTAAAGAAAAACTTTACATAAAATAAAGAGATACATCTAACTTTCGTTTGTTAGATGAACTCAATTGCTTGAACCCCCTAACCAAAAACAAATTAAGTTAGGGGAGTTTTTATTTAAATAGTAATATAAATATCACTATAAATAGTAGTGTTATGAAATAATACAGAAAAAATTCTCGTTTACTCATTAATAACCACCTCCTTAAACTATATAAATAGTAAGGAGTTCACCTAACATAGTTAGACATATCAGTTACATATTCTAACAAGATAAATAAATCTAATCAATGAAAATTTTTAGAATAACCATTTGTGTGTGAATAAAATTATTTTTTAACAATCCTAATTATATTCATAAATAGTACTAAATATTCTATCATCACTGCAATATTCCATAATAAATTTATTATCTTTTTTAACTATAATTATTCCGATAGTGTCATCGTGATTAACATTTTTTACATTTTTATCTATGTATCCCATATATTTCTTTATTTGTCCAATATGTTCTGCTTTTAATTCAGTTACTTTAAGTTCTACAACTACATAACAGTTATATTTTATATTAAATAGTAATAAATCTATATAATTATATTTATTTCCTATTTTTATTTTAAATTCATTATTGATATAAGCAAAACCCTGACCTAGTTCTAATAAAAAATCTTCTATGTTTTCTAATATTAATTGTTTTAATATTTTTTCAGTAATTTCTTCATAATTATGGTTATTCTTTATAATTATTGGATTTTTAATATAATCTTCTATTTTACTTTCTTTTTTAGTTACTAATTTTTCTTTTGTTTTAGCTTCTAGTCTTTCATATTCTTTGTTTTTTATCTTTTTTCTTAAATCTCTAACACCTAAATTTTGATTGATAGAAATATCTATATAATAATTAATTATATTTATATTATTAAACTTCAGTAACTCAACATAATGACTACAATCAGTTTGGTGCGACAGTGTCGCACCTTTTTGAATTAACAAGAAAAATTTTCTCATTCTTTTAAGTGATGAGGTATCATATCCTTTTCCTAATTCTTGTGTTAATTTTTTTGAATATTCTTTAATTAAATTTTCTCCATACTTTGCTCTTTCTTCTCCACCCTGTGCTTCTATAATTAATTTACCAACATTATAATAAGTATTCAAATCACTTTTATTTTTAGAATAATCTTTTACTTTTTTATATACTTCATTATTTAATAATTCTTGCTTTATTTCGTTGTAATAATTCATATATTTCTCCTTTGTTAAGGAAAAATAACACATAAAACAAAGTCTGTCAAATCACTTTGCAAAACAATTTTGTTTCGTTTTGCACAAATTTTAACTTTATATTTAGACTTTCAACAAATTTTATAGATTATTAAAAAAACATTACAAATTTAATTAATTTGTTAACAGAAATTATTTTCTGCAACTTTTTTATAAAAAAACATTATTTCTAATGTATTTCAGTAGTTTTAAATTTGTTAATCACATACATAATTTAATAAAATTAATGCCTTAAGTATTTTCTTTATGAGCAGTAATAATTGTAAAACTATATGCATTAATAGTTATTTTAATATTATCTATAATAGCAGAATAATTTTTACCAATTTTAGTAATTTCACATTCTTCTTCTTTTATTTTTTCTTTACACCAATTAACTACATCATCAGTTTTTAAATTAAGATTTCGTTTAATTCTCTCTTTACCTAACTCAGTTGTGTGTATTTTATTAATGTTATTAATTAAATCAATTTTATTCATAAATAAAATCTCGAATTTTCATAGTTATAAGGAATACTTGTTCCAACTACAACATCTTCTATTTTTTCAATAATTAACCAATCATCCATATTACCTTGATGATCAAAATCCAGTGGTTTTATTTCTTCTACATTACTGAATTCAACTAAACATAAGCATTTCTTATGCCATCTTTCTTTTTGTTTATCAGTTAATAATAATTTGTCGTTATTATCTTCGATTGTTTTAGTTATTTCTTCATCCGTTAGTTTTACATAATTTTCAATATCAACAACTTTTCCTTTAGCAGTTATTTTTTTAGTTCCTTTTTCCATAAAATATAATATTTCATCAACATATACTCTACTATGAGGAATTTTTCTTCCTGCTGCTCCCCTAATTATCATTGTTTTTGTGCCATTAATTATTTTTTCTAATTCTTTTGATTTATGATCACAATATACTAAATGTACCATATTATTTTTCCTAATTTCTAATTTTCATTTCCATTTTATAAAAAATATTATTAATTTTTTTCATATTAATAATATTTTCTTTTTTACTTAAATAATTTATCTACCATATTTTTATTCATTAAAGCATTTGAAACATATTTTCCATCTTTAAATGTTTCCCAATTATAAAATATACAAGGAACACTTTTTTGCTTTTTCTAAATTATCTAATGTTAAATTTATATAATTATTCATTTATACTACCTTTTTTTATTTAACTGGCAAAATTAACCTTCATACTGCCTACTCCACCATCGATATCAATTTTATTAAAACCATTACCAATAGTAGAATTATCTTTCATTTCATTTCCATCAACTTTAATTGAACCAATTCCCTTTTCAACATTTATTTTATAATCATTAATACTTCCAATTAAATCTATATCAAGTGTTCCAACACCTGCATCAATTTTATTATTACCGGTTAACTTTGATTTGATTTCTAATTTACCAACACCCATATCTAAATCTAAATCATTAATTACTCCATCTTTAAGAATAAAATTTCCTGCTCCACCTTCAATAGTTGCTTCATCTTCGACATTCAAATAATTAATATTAACTTTTCCGGCACCTAATTCTAAATATAATTTCTTCGTAAACACTTTATCAATATTGACTTTTCCGGCACCAGATTCAATAGCAATTCCATCAAAAATCATATTTTCAGGAATATATACTACTAAATCAGTATTATTATTTTTATACCAATTACGTTTTTTCTCCGTAATAAATAATTTATTATTTTCTTCTCTGACTTCAATATCTTTATTATTAGTTTCAGCACTTAATTTATCACCAGTTTTAACAGTAATATCTACACTAGCAACATCAATATTAATTATCGAAACATTTCCTTCAATATCCAATCCATCTAATTTTTCTGCTATTGTATCATCATTATCAAATATATTTCCAATTGATAAAATTCCACCCATTAAACCTGACAATATCGTATAAATTAAGAATATTGCAAACGCTATGGAACAATATTTTATTATCCTTTGTACATCACTCATTTTATTTCTACTCCCCCGAACATCGATAAAGCATTAATGTAAATTGTAATTTCTCCTGTTTTATTTTTCTTTTTACGTTCATCAGATACTCCACCAAAAATAGGTGTTGATGACACTTTAACTTTGACATTATCTGGTACAATAATTGTAATTCCACCAAAAATAGCACTTGTTTCAATTACCACATCTTCTTTAATAATAGCATCTCTTAAATCACATTTAACAGCACCGAATACTGCACTAATTGAACAACCTGTAAATTCTTCACCAGCAAATTCAACTGTTTGACCACCAAATGTTGAACAATATTCTTTCATATTTTTTTTATTTAATTTTTTAATCTCTTTACTAAACTTTTCTTTAAAAGCATCCTTAAATATAATTGATAAACCTATCATAACCATAATAAATGGTACAATTAACTTCCAAATAAAGTTAAAATCTAAAACTTCTTGACAGCCTAATAATAATGCCACACCAATAAATATACCAATTATATTACCAGTTTTACTTTCTTCCTTAAATAATCCAATAAAACAAGGTACAATAATAAATAAAGTCCACCATCCAGCAAAAAACAAATTGATATCAACTAAATCTAAAGCATTTAAGCCAAATACAACTCCTACAATTATTAAAACAATTCCCCATAAAATATTACTTACTTTCATTTTCTTTTCCTCTTTCTTTACTACTTCATTATATATTTTTTAACATTTAATTACAACATATTTCATCTATTTACAAAAACTATTTTCATATCTTAAATCCATATTACCAATATAAATATCTTTATTACCATTTACTATATTACATTTAAGTATTTTATAATTATTATTTTGTTTACTTTTATATAACTTACTTCCACCATCTCGATAAGTTTCTATCAATTCCATATCATTTATTATATTATCAATAGTTATTTTATTATCTTTTATATAATTACTTAATTCATATTCTTTATCATTTACATTTACATTTACTTTATTTAAACCATAATAATATAATTTATTATTAATACTCATGTTATTATTAAAACTTAAAACTTCTTTTATTTCCTGATCATTATTTATATCTAAACTTATTACATATTTAGGTTCTTTTATTAAATTAAATCCTTTATCAATTATCGCATTAGTTGTTACTAAATTATTATTAAGTGCTTCTTTTATAGTATATTTTTTACCATTATTAAATTTTATAAATAAAGTATCACTCATAATACAACTTAAATAATATTTATAATTATCATCTTCATATATATTTTCTAAAGCCATATCACAAACATAAGTTTCATTTATTATTTCAAAATCATTAATTATGCTTATTATTTCAATTTCTTTAGTTGTTATAATACTAGGATATATTTCTTTTATAACAATTGGTTTTAATTTAATTAACTGACCAATTATTAAATTATTAGCGCCTTTTATATTTTCTAGTTCCGATAATTCTACGTGAGCAATATTTTTATATTTTAAATAATTATTATCACTTACTCCTTCAATTACTAAATAAGCATCTTTAATATCGACTATTTTACCTATTACATTATTGTTATTAATATTTATACTACAACTATACTTAACCCATTTAAATTTAATTTGTGGCAGAGAATATTCCACACAATTATAAGTATCATATAGTAATCCTTTATATGTTTTATTTATTCCATTTTCTTTTTGAATTGCAAATATAGGTTTATTTCTTGTATAAATACTTATTACATCCACAATTATACATACAAAAAATATAGATAATATGATTAATGTTATCTTTTTCCAATTTAATTTCATTTCAAAGCATCTCCTTTATTTTATAACTATATAATATCATATTATTTTAAAAAAGAAAAATTGATATAATTACCAATTTAGTTCTTAATAAATTACTTCTTTATAAAATTATCATGTACAAAATTCTAAATTGTAAAAGACAATTGCATTTAATTGACT
>CAZYXO010000045.1:0-9439 GCA_964651315.1 uncultured Muribaculaceae bacterium | reverse complement strand
AATATATCGCCAGTTTTATATCTCCTCTTGAAAATTCTCCAACTTTACCTTTGATTATATTATAAGAACTACTTACTTCATAATAAGCATAACTTTTATAAAAATATAATATTGCAAATAGAACTGCAAAAATTATTGGTAAATATATCAATAAATTTTTTCGTTTATTTATAAAATTTAAATTTTTAATTTTTGGCATATACTAACCTCTTTTTCTTTATAGTGGTGTGTGTGGATAACCGCGGCCCAAAATGTATTTACTACTTAAGGCGAAGCCGAAAATTTGATTTTTTATTTTTCTATTCCACTATGGTCATTATATAAAAATTACCCCCCCCAGTCAACGATTTTTGCCAATTTTTGTGTTGATAACTATCAGTTAATTTATTGAGCCCTTATTTTATGGGTTTTTTGCAACAAAAAAATTTGCAAATTTTTGATATTTTTTGCAAATTTGATATTTTTTTTAGCAAAATTTAATTTTTTTGTTATGGTTTTAATGCAGTAATTGGAACAATATAGATATCATTTTCTAAATCTTTTACAACAGTATCCCACATACCACATATAATACACTTAAATTTTGGTTGTATTTTTACTTCATTACAAAATTTATTTAAATTAGTTTTAGCACTTTCAAATTCATCACTACCTAATTTTATTTCTATTGCTCCATAATCTCCACCTGGAAGCACTACAATTGCATCTATTTCTAACCCAGTTTTGTTATTTCGATAATGATATAATTTTCCATCTAAACTTTCAATATAAATTCTTAAATCTCTTTCAACTAAAGATTCAAATAATAAACCAAATGTTTTCATATCTTGCATTAGTATATTTGGGGTTATTTCTAGTACTGCACAAGCAAGAGATGGATCAGTAAAATGTCTCTTTGGTGATTTCCCAACTTTATCTCTTGACCTTAAATTAGTCGTATATGCTTCTTGATTTTCAATTAAATTTAATTTTGTTAAAACTCTTAAATATTTACTAATTGTGTTTCTTGATAATGCTAAATCATTGTCATTTGTAATATTTTCAATATCTGATGCAATAGTTGTATTGCTTACAAGTGTACTTTCATTTCTTGCAAGAGATATTAATAACATTTTCATTTTATTAACGTCTCTTTTTATTCCATCTTTACTTATATCATTTTCTAACACTGCCTTTATATAACTTCTAGGAATTATATGACATTTTGTGTAATTCTGAAGTATATTCTCTGGCCAACCACCACGAACAATATATGTCGCCAAGTCTAATAATTCTGGTTTTTTAATATTTACATTTTTTTGCGTATTATTAAAAAGTTTTGTTAATGATGCATCTCCTGTGGAATCTCCTGATTCATATAAACTCATAGAATACATTTTTAATTTATCTATTCTTCCTGCTCCTGAATGATGAATTTTTTCTTCATTTTCTTTTTTCATTAATGTAGTTGACTCCGTTAAAATATATTTACCTTTTTTATGATCCCTATCACATCGATGCCTTACTGCATCCCAAATTTCTGGTATTTCTCCCCATTCATCTATTAATTGTGGTGCTTCACCATCTAAAATTAAGGAGATATCCATTGCTGCTTTTTTGCGAACATCAAAATTTTGAGAAGTATCATCTAAAAATACTACAGAATTAGCGTGATTAAGTGATGTCCAAGTTTTCCCACACCATTTTGGTCCTTCAATGCTTAAAGCCCCAAATATTTTTAAATATTCGGTTATTTTATTATCTATTAATCTTTTTTTGTATCCGTTTTCTGTTAATGCCATCTTTAACACCTCGAATATATTATATCATTATTTTTTTCATTGTGCAACTTTTCCGATTTTCATTGTGCAACTTTTCCGATTTTCATTGTGCAACTTTTCCGATTTTCATTGTGCAACTTTTCCTTTTTATAGAAATAAAAAGGAAAAAATATAATTTTTATTATAAGTTTTCAACAAATTCAATAATTTTGTTATAGTTTTCTAAATTTTGTGATAATTTTTTTATTATTAAATATTCGATATTATTTGTCATATCTTTAATTATATTATCAGATTTTGCTTTTGATAAATATTTTGAATAATCATTATCATTTACTGAATATTCTTTAATAATTTTATCAATATTTGTTATAACAGATAATTTATTTTCATTTAATAATTTAATATTATTTGGTAATGATTTTATAGGAAAACCAAGTTTATTATTTATTACTTGATAGTTTAGTATTTTACTAACTATAATAGCATCACTATCAAATGTTAACATAAATATACCGCTTTTAATCATAACAATACTTTCTGGAAATTCTTTTTTTAATTCCAAATATGCTTCTTTTATCATAATTCCCTCTTATTCTTTAAATAATTTATTTTTCTGATATAAATTTTAAATAGTTATTATAACGACTTTTTAAGATAATACCTTTAGTAACCTTATCTTTTACATCACAAATATCTTCATTATGATGCATACAATTTTGATATTCACATTTATTATGTTTAAATTCATTAAATGTATCTCTTATATCAACCTTTTTAATATCTTTAAAATCTATTTTAGAAAATCCTGGAGTATCGACAATATAAGCATTATTTATATTATAAAGTGTTGTACATCTAGTAGTATGAATACCTCTATTTAAACTTTTTGATATGGGATTGGTTTCTAATTTTAAATTTTTATCTAAACTATTTAATAAAGATGATTTACCACTACCTGATTGACCTGTTAAAACTGTTATTTTGTTTTTTAATAGTTTTTTTAATTTAATTTTATCTTTATTAGTTAATACTGTATACCCATTCTTTTGATAATATTTAACAAGATTACTTATATCTTTTCGTTCTTTTCTAACTAATAAATCTAATTTTGTTAAACATATTATTGGCTTAATATTATTAAGAGTTATAATTGTAATTAATTTATCTAATAAGATTAAATCGAGTTTCGGTTCTTTTACACTAGTTATTATTAGAGCATTATCAACATTAGCAATACTTGGTCTTTCTAAAGAATTCTTTCTTGGTAATATTTTAGTAATATATAAATCTTTTAAACTAAATATACAATTATCTCCTACCATAGGTGTTATTCCTTCATATATTAATTTTCTTGAAGCATTACAAATATATTCTGTATTTTCATATTTAACCGTATATTGATTACTATTTATTTTAATTATTTGTCCATCCATAACTTATTTACTCAATCTTTCTATTGCTTCACTTAATGTACTAACTCCAATTATATTGATATCTAAATCATTTTCTTCTTTTACTTTTATTGCCTCTTCATAATTTTCACTTGGACAGATAAATATATCGGCTTTTTGTTTAGAAGCCCCTAAAACTTTATATTTAACTCCCCCTATTCCACCAACATTTCCTTCAATATCGATTGTTCCTGTTCCAATTATTTTTCTCCCTTTTGATAAATCTTCTTTAACTAATTTATCATAAATATCAAGGGCCATCATAAGTCCTCCACTAGGACCAGATTCACTATGTTTAGTTTTTATTTCAATACTCGGTTTAGTTTCATAATCATATAAAGTGATAATTCCTACTCCTATTTTTAAACCATCACTAGTATTATAAACTTTAGCAGTTACATTTTTCTCCTTATTTTTTCTTTTTATTTTAATATTAACAATATCATTTTCTTTTAAAGTATTAACATAATCTTTTAATGATTCTAAAGTCGTAACAGTTAAGTCATCAATACTTATTATTTCATCATATAATTTTAAATCTGTATTTGCTTCCTTACTTATATAACTAACTATATTAGATATTTTATTAATATATATTTCTTTATTAGCAATTGTATAAGCACTAATAGTAGCATTATTAATTGCTTCCTCTAAATAATATCGATCTGTTTCTAACATTTCATCGATGGTTTCATTTTCATAAGTTATTGTACTTGATTTAACTAAATCCCAATTAGGCATAACAAAAGATGCAAGAATAAAAGGAATATTTCCTTTAAACATTCTTACATAAGCCATATTATAACTTCCTTCTGATTCTGTTGCATCTTTTATTTCAATTCTACCTTCTAAATTAATTGAACCACCTGGAGAATAAACCACATATGGAAGTTCAATTGTAAACATAAGTATAATTGATACTAGTACTATTAAGAATATATAATTTTCTTTAATAAATTTTTTTGCTTTTTCATACATTTTATTAAGCATATTTTATCACCTAAAATAATTATAGCAAATAAAAGAGGAATTATGAAAAGAAAATTCAAACATTCGACGACATTTATTTTTATATTTTTATATTTATTCTTTTTAATAAAAGATAATATTGTTATTGTAAATAATATAGTTAATACAACTAATTTATTTTTTAATAAAGTATTCCCAAGTTTATTTCCATTAATAATAGTTAATGATATTTTAATTAGTTATAATTTACCATATTATATTTGTAAATTACTTAAAACTAATAATATAAGTTTATATGTTTTTATTATGAGTTTAATTAGTGGAACACCTAGTAATGCTGTTATTATAAGTAAATTAGTTGATAATAAAACAATTAATAATGATTATGCCAGTAAATTACTTAGTTTTACTTATTTTTCTAGTCCATTATTTTTAATTACAATGTTATATAGTATTTTTAATAATTACAGTATAGTTACTAAAATTATTTTAATTCATTATATTTCTAATATTATTATTTATTTTATCTTTTATAAAAAATATAATAATAATATTAAATATATTGTAAATGATAAGACATTATCAAGTAATATTTTATGTGCCATTAAAAATAGTATTAATACAATGCTTATTATTTTTGCAACAATTATATTTTTTGCTATTATCAGTACCATGATAACAAATATTATTAATATTAATCCATTAATTAATGCTTTAATTAATGGGATATTTGAAATTACTAGAGGATTAAATTCTATAAATATTTTAAATATAAGTGTTAAATTAAAAGAAATTATTAGTTTAATAATAATTTCTTTTGGTGGTTTATCTATTCATATGCAAGTGTTATCTATAATAAATGATTATAAAATTAAATATAAATATTTCTTTATTGGTAGAATATTACAAGTAATAATCAGTATTATCTTAATAATAATATTTTAAAAGTACTGTATTTGAGATTGGCAATTAGTATCTGCATCATCATTGCATTTATTGTATATATACTTTGACCAACTTCCCCATTTTGTACAACCACATCTTCTACAATTATTACTATAATAAGTTCGAGTCCTTTTTTTGCACATTTTTCCTTCGCCAACTCCCCAACCACAGTTATTATCATCAGGCGTTGTACAAGAATATTGAGTAGTCTCCGTATTTCTTGGTTTATTTCTATAACATCCTGTCGACCCATAACCACTCCAATCTCCATAACATGAATCGCAATTATCACATTGTTTTTTTCGCCATTTTTTTTCACTACTTACAATTACATTACAAGTATTGGTATTACCAAGTTCATCTTTTACTGTGTATGATTTACTTTTTTTAATTCCGACCTCTTGTGCTGGACAATTTGGAACTCCACTAAGAGAATCACTACAACTAATGCTAACAGTTACTCCATCAGGAGAATTTATGTTAGTTTTATCAGTTGTACAACTTGGAGCAATTTTATCAATATAAACGTTGAATGATTTACTACAATAAGTACTATTTCCGGCTTCATCCTTTATAGTATAACTATATGTGTCTGTCTTTGCACTTGATTTAAATGTATGGGGAGATCCACTATAACCACTAGCACAACCACTATCTGAATCACTGCAACCTATATAAACGTTAACATCATTTTTTGTCCATGAAGTATTTCCACCATTATAACTGCAAGTTGGTGAAGTGGTATCTACATAAACACTAGCATATTTAGAACAATCACTATAATTTCCGACATTATCATATATCCGTTTACTAACAGTGCTTTTTTCTGTAGTCGAACTAAAAGAAATTGGATAATTACTACGATTTATATCACATCCACTTTCATTGTCTTTGCATCCAATAGTTATTGTTACACTTCTATTTGTCCATCTAGTGTTTTCTCCATAAAACTCGCAAGTTGGTTTTACATCATCTATTTTATCAATAAAAATTTTTTTAGAAATTTCTTTAATATTTCCGGCTTTATCCTTAACGCATATATTATAATTTCGGTTATTTACTCTCAGTCTAATACTTTCATAATTTTGTGAATTTGATTTTTCATATATTGCATTTGGATCATTACATTCTAAAATTCCAACATAATAACCTATTATTCCACTACCATTTTGATCAGTAGCATTTATTTTTATTGTTTTATCATATGTCCATATATCTCTATTTGAAATGACTATTTCATCTTCATAAATAATTGGTTTTTCTGTATCAATATTTATATCTGCTTTTTGTTCATAAATAAATCCTTCTTCTGTTTCATATCTTAATGTATATTTTGTCTTTAATATTTTAGAAACGTTTATATCTACTGAAGAATTAGTACTTCTTTCTCCATTAGTACTTGTCCATAAAAAACTACCACTATTTATCTCTTTTCCATTTAATTTTGCTATTAAAGAAATTTTATTATTGTTAAACCATTTATCTTCTGTTATTTTTTCTTCAATGCCATTTATTTTACTATAAATTGTCAAATTACTATTCTCTGCTAAAAATGCTTCAGTGTTACAAGTGTTATCTTTTTGGATATAATTCTTTTTAAGATTTAAATTTGCTACATACGTATTATTTTCTATTTTTACATCTATTGCATAACAATTCATAATACTTCTATCTCTTGGATCATAAATGTATTTATCATCATCTGAATCTAAATAACCATCTTTTACTAATGTATCGATATCAACTATTAAAACTTTATTATCTTCCACGTAATTTATTGCTTTTGCTTCAATTAAATGAACTACTGATTTATATTGACGCTCTAATACATTTTTTTGAATTGCATTATAAACTGGTACTGCTATTAATGCTAGTACTCCTATTATTACTATAACTCCAATCAATTCGACTAAAGTAAAACCTTTATTTATCTGCATATTTAACCCTTATTATAAATACACTCATAACCATTTCCATGATAATATTGTTGTAAATTATTATGATTTAATTCTTTTACATAAGTTTTTAATTGACTAAGATATACTAATTCTTTCACTGTGATGTTTTTTTCTTTTTCATCGATAATTATTTCTCCATAAATATCATCAAATTTTTCTGTATCTTTATCAATAGTTTTAATATACTCATTAAAATCTTTTTCATTTAGTTTATAAATATATTCTTCATAAGAAACATAACCATAATTGTTATTGTCATCAAATCCTATCGTAGTTTTTTTTAGAATATTAGCATTTTTTATGTTTTCGCTTTTATAAACTTTTTGACATACTAAATTATTATTAACTTCATTTTTAATTACTAATTTACCAACAACATTTACAACATTTCTACCTTCATCAAATATGTGAATATCAACATCATATGTTCCAACTTTTTTCACATTTTCTCTTAATAAAAATTCGTTTCTAAACACTATGGTACATTTTGTTTGATCGCGACACTCTTCAACAAATTCTTCTGCTTCAATAGTTGCATTAATAGGTCTAGTAATTTCTTTATATAATTTTACTTCTGGAAATTTTATATCAGATACAATGATATTTCCAATATATTTTGTTTTTTTACAATTAATATAATATTTATATGTGCCTATTTTATTAATATTCACTTTGCTAGTATCTAACTGACAATTTTTATCTTTTATAAATGTTCCATAATCATTTAATTCAGAAGAAATTGGTTGTTCTAAATACATTTTAATTTCTTTTGCACTTTTAATTTCAACTTTATTTAATATTCTGTAAGTAATAAACGATCCTACGAGTAATATTATTACGGCAATTATTATAAAAAGTCTTTTTCCCTTCATAGTTTCCTCCTATTCATACACAGTTCGTGTATTACATCCTTCATAACTTCCACAAATATTTGTTCTGTTCCAAGCAGAATAATTATAATGGGAAAATCTGCTTTTAGTTACATTGCCTCCTGCACATGTATTTGATCCCGTTGCACATGATGAATAAGCGGTTGTTAAACACGAATTATATGAGCCTTGAACATATCCACCTACACATGTATTTTCCCCAGTTTTACATGAATCATATTTTGTTGTTAAACACTCATTATATGATCCTTGAACATATCCGCCAGTACAAATTCGATTTGCCACTTTACACCCAAGTGCTGGTCCACATGCTGCTGTACGGCACTCTTTATTTCGTTTGCCACAACACGCTTTAGTGCATGTTTTACAAGATGTTGAATATTTATTACATTTACTGCCATCTGCTACACATACATTTGGATTAGGATTGCTATTTGTAGAAGTAGTTCTTCTACTACAACCAGATGAACAGCATTCCCAATAATAAGTTCTTGAAGTACAAGTCTGAGTGCTTCCACAACAATCACAGTCAGTACAAGTTTTGTTTTCTTTTCCACAATCTTCATGTCGGCATTTTGCATAATCATTAGGACATCTCCACGAAGCACAATCATCCCAAACTTGAGGATATCCACCTTGACAAACATCTCCTCCTACACAGGTGTTTGATCCTGTTGCACAATTACTCCAACTTTGATTATATCCACCTTGACACACATATCCACTTTGGCATGTATTCGAACCAGTTGCACAGGAACTCCATTCTTGATAATATTCATACACCGAACTAATTCCTTGATATTCAGTAATACTATTAACAGTTGCTACACATGTATTTGTATTACCTGCTTTATCTTGAATAATAAATGTCTTTGATGATTTAGCATTAGTATATTGAACTATACTAGTTGCTAAGCACCCACTTTCATTATCATTACAACCTATATTAATATTCATTCCTGTTGTTGGATCACTATTAGATGTTTTTACAATATCACATAATGGTTTAACGGTATCGATTCTATCTATATATAATGGTTTTATGGTTCCTATATTACCCGCCTTATCTTTAACACAAACATTATAATTTGTATTATTTTGTATTAAAGAAATACTGGTATATTGTTGCATAGAAGAGTTTTGATATTGTGTCTCACTATTATTACATGCTAAGGTTCCAATATAATAACCCACTATTCCACTACCATTTTGATCAGATGCTTTAAGACTTATAGTTTTTTCTTTGGTCCATTCATCTTTAGCATTAATCAAAGTATAATCTTCATATATTATCGGTTTTTCTCTATCAACGTTTACTTTAACACTTTTTTCATAAATCATTTCATTTTCTATATTTTCATATCTCAATGTATACGTTGCACTTAATAATTTTGTAACATTGATTTCTATTGTTTTTTCTGTACTTCTTTCTCCATTACTACTTGTCCATAAAAAATTACCAT
>CAZYXO010000044.1:7894-9548 GCA_964651315.1 uncultured Muribaculaceae bacterium | reverse complement strand
TTATTCTTTCGATTTAATCTTCCAATAATAGGAGATATAACAACATACAAAGTAAAAGGAACAACAATTAATTTAAAAAATATAAGTTCGATAGGAGATGAATATTAATGAATGTAATAGTTTCAAATAAATATAAAACAATGCTTACTAGTTTAGATATTGATGTAATTAAAAGTATATCAGGTGAATATGAAGTAGGTGAATTAATAAGCCAATTTAATAATTTTTTCTTTAATAAAATGGTTCTTGATATAACAGCAATAAAGAATTATCAAAATATAAATAATATTAGAGAATTATCAGTTAATATGGATATGAATAAAGTTGTATTATTGTTAGATGATTCTGAAATGGTTAATTCACCAGCATTTTTATCACAACTTGTTAGTATGGGAATATATAATTTTACAAGAAATATTGATGCAATAAAATTTTTGATTGATAATCCTAATACTTATAAGGATGTAGCAAGTTATCAAACAATAACTACGCCGACGATAACAAATAGTGATAATAAAGATGCGAAAGAAAAAATTGTTTATGTAGAAACACCATCATTTAATGAACTTCGAGTAATTGGCATTAAAAATGTAACAAGTCATGCTGGAAGTACAACACTTACTTATATGTTAAAAAAACAATTACAAAATCATTATAATGTATTAGCAATAGAAGTTGATAGTAATGACTTTAGTTATTTAAACGATAAAAGTTTGAAATCAACTAGCGCAATTGAATTACCAGCATTAATTGCAATGAATAAAAATTTTGATATTATATTAGTTGATTTGGGAGATAAAGGTCCAATAAGTAGTTGTAGCGAAGTAATATATTTAATAGAGCCAGGATTAATAAAATTAAATAAATTAATTAAACAAGATCGAAATGTATTTAATCGATTAAAAGATAAAAAAATAGTTTTAAATAAAAGTGTTTTAAATGAAAAAGATGTGTCTGATTTTGAATATGAAAGTCAAAGTAAAGTATTTTTCAATATTCCATATTTAGATGATAAACTTGATAATAATAAAAAATTAAATGAACTATTATTAGGACTTGGATTTGCTAGAATAAGTAGTGATGGAGAAGATAATAGCAAATTGTTTAATATATTCAAATAAATTGTTTGACATTATGAAAAATGTTAGATAAAATTAAGGTAATGAAAGTGAGGTAAATAAAATGATTTATTTATTAGAAGGAGCAGATAGTTTTTGTACTTCAACTGCAAACATTTGGCAAGTAGTAGGATATATTTTTATGGTTTTAAAAATAGTTATACCAATAATATTAATAGTTTTAGGAGCAATAAAATTAGGAAGTGCAGTTGTAGCTGATAAATCTGATGAAATATCAAAAGCGGCAGTTGATTTAGGTAAAAAAATGATTGGTGCAATTATAATATTCTTTATACCAACTATTGTGGGATGGGTATTTTCTATTGTAAATGGTGGAAAAGATACACAAGCAAGCGAAGGTTGTATAAAATGTATAACATCACCTAATGGAACAACTTGTAAAAAAGCTGCAACTACTGCTTGGGGATCAGATAATGAAATTATTGAAGAAGAAACAAATTTAAATGACAACGAAACGGATAATGTATAACATCACCTAATGGAACAACTTGTAAAAAAGCTGCAACTACTGCTTG
>CAZYXO010000044.1:0-7794 GCA_964651315.1 uncultured Muribaculaceae bacterium | reverse complement strand
AATGTATAACATCACCTAATGGAACAACTTGTAAAAAAGCTGCAACTACTGCTTGGGGAAATGAAGATTAGCAAAATTTAAAGTAATTAGCAATAGTTGCTTTTTTAATACAATAATTTATATAGATTTATTTTAAATTACATAGTATAATTATTTCATAAAAAAGGAATTGTTGAAGATGAAAAAAGTACTTAATTATATATTATTAATTTTGTTTTTATTTACTATAAGTTTAATAAGTGTAAAAGCTGAAACTAGTCATGCTAAGTGTACGTATTATTTAGATGATAATACTTATGTAGAATTGTCTATAAAAAAAGGCGAAAAAGAAATAACTAAAAGGGCAGTTGCTAATAATATTAATATAGAATATCAGAATATCGCCACATCATATTTTTACAGTAATGAAACTTATAAATGTCCAAATAAGATTTATTATCAAGTGGTAAGGAACTTTTTTAGTCTTAAATACATAGTAGCAATTTATGAATCTAATTTTACTGATGCTACTTTTGAAGTAAAAGAATCAGTAAAAACAATAAAAGATGTTTATAACACCTCAACCAATGAAGTAGATGAAGATATGCATAGTTGCAAAGTTACAATAGATGGTAAATACGATATTATAATAGGTGCTTCATCGAATGATGTCATAATGGCTTCCTTTGAAGATTTAAAATCTGGAGAAAAGAAGACTAATGTTGGACCGCTTAATCCAGAAGGAAGATGGACTGTTAATATATTAGATAACAATGTAATAGTATTTGCTCCTCAACTGAGCCTGATACAAACATTAAAATCACAAAACTCTTGCCCATCTATAAGATATGTTTTAAACTCTAATCAATCCGGTGAAGGAGTTTCGTGGTTTGATTTATATACAGAAAAAGATGCTCAAGACTTAGATTCTACATTAGTTACAATTCAAACACCAGTTACATATAGTGAACATTTAATACCTGATTGTACTTGCTTTCAATATAGTAATGTAAGTTTTGATTTATGTGAATCGGGAAATGCCCTAAAAGTATTTAAAGCAATAGGAGTAATTTTAAATATATTAAAAATTTTAATACCGATTGTTATTATTATTTTTGGAACAATTGATTTAGCAAAAATGGTAATGAGTAATGAAGATATTAGTAAAGGAATAAAAAATGTCAGTTTAAGAATTGTTTTAGGTGTTGTCATATTTTTTATTCCAACAATTATTAAGGTAATATTTAATACTATTGACTTATGGGATAATACTATATCTAAATTTAATAGTTGTGCAGATTGTTTATTTAATCCATCATCATGTTATACAGAAGGCAAAGAACAAATTGAAACAATATGTGAAGGTTGTGATTAAATATACTAGTTAATTTATAAAATTAATGGTATAATTTTGATTAGATATTAGAAATTGTGGTGAATTTTATGAAAGTAAAATATATATATATAATCATAATAATGTTTTTTGTGAGTGTCAATATTGTAAAAGCAGAAGAAAAATGTTGGTGTAAAGGTACTGGAGATGACATGAAATGTATTTTAGCAGAAAAAGTTGATGATGCTGAATATATTGAAAGTGATTCTTCATTATGTTCACCAAAAGATAAAAGTGATTTATTTGAACCAGGGCATTTAGGAAATACGACGTGTGAAAGTTTGTTTTCTGATTCGAATGGAAAACCAAATTCATTTTATACTATAGTTCAACATGGAGTTAATATAATAAAATTTGGAGCAATAATTTTAGTTGTTGTGTTGTCAATAATGGAATTTTTTAAAGCAATAACAAGTAAAGATGATGTTGCATTGAAAAAAGCGATGACAAATACTGGTTTAAGATTAATATTAGGAATTGCAATATTCTTTTTACCTACTATCTTAAACTTATTATTAAAATTATTTAATATAGGGGGAGATAGTCCACTTTGTGGAATACATTAAACATATAGAAAGGAAGTAATATAAGTGAGTTTACTTCAAGATGGTTTTCATTGGTTTTTATTAACATTAGACGCAGCGATTTATTGGTTAATTGGCTATGCTTATCGTATTTTTATGCTTTTATCAAGAATAAGATTATTTCAAGATGATACAATAGAAGCATTTGCTAATAGAATTTACGTTATTATTGGTGTAATAATGTTGTTTGTTGTGTCTTATGCAATATTAAAACAAATAGTAAATCCTGATTCTGGTAAACAATCTTCTTCGAAAGTTGTAACAAATATTCTTAAAGCATTAGTTTTAGTAACTATAATGCCGGAAATATTTAATTTTGCTTATACAGTACAAAATGCAGTTATTGATAATAATATTTTAGGAAAAATAATTTTAGGCGGTAATAACGAAATAAGAGATGGGGAAAGTTTTACTGGAAGTCATTTAAATAATGGTGGAAATGTTATTGGAATAAATGTTTTTAAAGTTTTCTTTTATCCAAGAATTCAAGAAAATGATACTTCAGAGGGTGGTTTTATAGCAAATGTTACTCCTGTTGTTTATGGACCTAATCAATATGATTACAATCAAGCGATGGAATATATTGAAGAAACGGGAGATTTTTATGTTCTTGCTAAGTTTAACACTTCTGTTACTAAAGGAGAAGTAACATATCGGTATATAATTTCTTCAATTGTTGGAATATACGTTTTATATTTATTAGTTTCTTATTGTTTAGATTTGGCTATTCGTTTAGTTAAATTGAGTTTTTATCAATTAATGGCACCTATTCCTATTTTATCAATAGTAATACCAGGACAAGAAAATCTTTTTAAGAGTTGGACTAGTCAAACTATAAGTACTTTTGTTCAAGTGTTTATTCGACTTATAACAATATTTTTTGCAATATTTATGATAACTGTAGTAGTAGAAAATGCTCCGTTATGGCAAAAATCAAATATGTTTGGAGGTTATAATTTAACATTGCTCGAAACAATGTTAATTACAGGTTTTATAATAATAGGAATTTTAACTTTTATGCGTCAAGCACCAAAACTAATTAGTGATTTATTTGGTTTTAAAGACACTGGTGGAGGCTCGATAAGAGAAAAGTTGGCAGCAGGTGGAGTTTTTACTGCATTAGGATTAGGAGCCAGTGCAGGATCTGGAGCTGTTGCTGGAGTTAAAAATGCAGTCCATGGTGTACAAACTGGAAAGAAATGGTATCAAACTGCCGGAAGTGCTATCGGAGGAGCCACTTCCACAACTTTCAGAGGTTCAAGAAGAGCATTTGTTGCTAAAAGTATTGGTGATGTTAAAACTGGTGCTTCTGAATCGTTAAGAACGACTGAAGAAAGAAGAAACGCTAGAGAAGAATATCGTGCACAACATGGGGGAACGCTCATGGGTTCTATGGCTGGCCATGTTGGTGATGCAGTTCGTGGTGCAACAGGGATGCGTACAAGAGAACAAGTTCGTTTAGCAGAGTTGGATTCTATCTCTAAAGTTCAAAATTTAGCAAATACCCAAATTGATACGGCTAAATCATATGTTGAAAACCATGCTGGAAATTATAGAGATTCAAGCGGACAAACTTTAGCAGATATAAATGGACAAATTCAACAATTAGAAAATGTGGATATATCAACGTTATCATCTTCAGATGCAGAAAAATATAGAGCCGCTTTAGATATGCATCGAAAAAACAAAGAAATTTTAATTGATCATTACGCTACTGAAAGAATTAATGGTATTGCGTCTGGGAAAATAGATGATCCAGCCATGGTAGCAAATTTAGTGGATATAAACAATGCTATTTCTCAAAACCAAAATATATCGTCTTTAAAAGGAAAGGTTGTAACTGATGCCGAATCAATAATTAATTTAAATAAATCTTTAAAAAATGAAATTGTATCATTAAAAACAGATTTAAGAAATGTGAAAAAGTCAGAAAATAAAAATTAAAAAGGAGGAATAAATTGTGGGGAATTATTTAATACCGGCTAATAGTAAAAAATCACAAATGATTTTAGGACTATTTACGCCAATAGACTTAATAATATTTATAACAGGTATAGTTATTACCGTAATATTACTGTTAATAATTAAATCAACGAATATTTGGATAATGATTGCAGAATTATCACCAGCATTAATTGCAGGATTTCTCGTCTTGCCAGTACCACATTATCATAATATAATGCAGTTACTAACAAATATAATAACGTTTTATACCGAAAGAAGAAAATATTATTGGAAAGGATGGTGTGTTACAGATGAAACCTAAACCACAAACTCAAACAGTAACTACAAGTTCAAAATATTCAAATGAATGGGTACCTATTAAGTCTATATTAAATGGAATGATAGGTCTTGATAATGGATATTTTGTAACAGGTGTAAAAGTTTCACCAAAAAATATCTTTATTATGGATGGAGGTACACAAAATAGTGTTATAAGTAATTTAAAAAATTTCTATAATATGATTGATTATGAATTTTGGTTAATAATTGCAGATCGTCCTGTTGATATAAATGTTTATTTATCACAATTACAAATATTATATGGAAGAACAACCGATTCAGTGCAAAGAAAATTAATACTTCAAGATATTAATAAAGCAAATGCTTTTATGAGTGCTGAATATAATGTAGTTGATACTGAATATTTCATCTTATTTAAAGAAAAAAAACAAGAAATTATTCAAAAAAGATTACATAATTTGATAAGTGGACTTGCCAATTGTAATTTAAATGCTACTCAAACTAGTAATAGTGATTTAAGAATGATTTTAGATAATTTCTTAAATGGTGGAAGTAGTTATAGTTTAAGGACGGTGATGCCAGAATGAATTTAAAAGCAGAATTAGCTCCTAAAGGGATAGATTTTAAACCAACTGAATTTGTAATAAGTGGCAAATACTGTACAATTTATACAATAGTTAGTTTTCCAAAAAGTGTTTATACCGGATTTTTATCGGAAATAACAAGTATTTCTGGTGTTAAATTATCAGTAAAACATATTCCAATTCAATTTAGTTCTTTACAAAAAATGTTAAATAAAGAAATAGCAGATTTAAAAATTAGATTCCAAAATGAAAAAGATCGTACTATTCAAGAAAGAATTCGTCAGGATTATGAATCAATAGAACAATTTGTTTCAATGTTAGCAGCAACTGGTGCAAGAATATTTGACTTTCAAATGCATTTACTTGTAATGGCTGATTCTAAAGAAGAATTAGAAATGAAAAAAATGCAAGTTCGTAGTTTACTTGATGGTATGGGACTTCGTGGTGTATCACTCATGTTTGAACAAGAAAAAGTTATTAAATCAATGTTACCAATATTTCCTAAACAAGATATTGAAACACGTATTGGAACGCCAATTCCATCTATTACGATTGCAGCAATGTATCCATTTGTCTTTGATAGTGTAAAAGATCCGGGAAATGCAATGTTATTTGGAGTAGATTTCTCTGGTGGTGTAGTATTATTTAATCCGTTCTTATATCAAATTAAAAAAGAACATAATAGAGTAAATGCTAATATGATTTTACTTGGAGCAAGTGGTAGTGGTAAAAGTACTGCTGGTAAATTAATGCTTCGTAATCATATAAGAAATGGATATAAAATTGTATGTATCGATCCAGAAGGTGAATTATCCGAAATGACAAAAGCCATGGGAGGAGACTTCTTAGACTTAGGTAAAGGTGGACAATTTGGAATGATTAATCCACTAGAAGTAGTAGTTGATGCTGATGAAGAAGAAATAGCATCAGGCCTTGGATATACAGTACTAACAAGAACTTTACAACAATTAAAAGCATTTATGAAATATTATTCTCCAAGTATTGAAGAAGACGTATTAACAATGTTTAGTGAAGTTGTACAAGATACATATAAACGATATAAAATAGATTATGAATGTGATTTTACTAAATTTACAAGTAATGATTATCCGACATTTGATGATGTATATGCAACAATAAAAGGTCGTTTACTTTCTATGACAGATAAAACTCATGAACGAGATGTTATGGAAAGACTTGAACTTAAAATAAGACCACTCGTAAAAGAATTAAGATATTATTTTACTGGTCATACTACTTTAAATATTCAAACAGATTTTATCGTATTTAATATAAAAGAATTAATGAATAGTGATGAAAATATTAAAAATGCTTTATTCTTTAATATCTTAAAGTATGCATGGGGATTATGTTTAGATAAAACAGTTAATACTGTATTAATGGTTGATGAAGCCCATGTCTTATTATCAAGTCGTAATGAACTTGGAGCAGAATTCTTAGCACAAGTACAAAGAAGAAGTCGTAAGTATAATACGGGAACTATAATTATTACGCAACAACCAACAGACTTTGCTGCTGCGAATATATTTGTTCATGGTAAAGCAATATTTGATAATGCATCATATTATTTAGCAATGAATTTAAAGAAACAAGCAGTTGAAGATTTATCAAGATTAGTAGATTTAAACGAAAGTGAAAAAGAACGTATTAAATACTTTAATCAAGGAGAAGGATTATTTGTTTGTGGAAGTAGAAGAATGCAAATAAATGTAGTTGTTACGCAAGAAGAATTAGATTCATTTGGATCTGGTGGAGGACTATAAAAATCTCATGAAAATATGAGATTTTTTTTTGAATTTATGGTAAACTTATTGTGGGAGTGAATACCTATGTATAAGAAATTATTTTTATTACTAATATTAATGTTTATTACAGGATGTACTAGTAATTATAATTTAACAATTAATAAGAATTTTAGTATTAAAGAAGAATTTATAATAAACACAAAAACTAGTATTAATAATATTGCTGTTACAGATATGTATATAAAAAAATATAATGAAGAAATAAATGAATTTTTTAATTATCAAATAAATGATTATTCTAAAAAGATTAATCAAGATGATTTAACAATAAATTATAGTAATACTTATAATAGTATAGAACAATTTAATAATTCTTTTATATGTAAAAGATTTAAATGTGAAATTATCTTAGATAACTATTATAATGAAGAATTAAAAGAAAATACTAAGATATTTAATTTGGTAATCAGGAATAATATAAATGATTTATATTTATGGAAATCTAATACTTTTGCTAAACCTGCATTGTTAGAAATGAATATTGAGTTTCCTTATGAAATAATTAATAGCAATGCTAAGTCACTTAAAAATAATGTTCTTAATTGGAATTTGTATAATGATTTTAAGACTAGAACATTTAATATTGAATATAGGGAAGTAGAATATAAGTTTAATGTAACAGATGATGAAGATAATAAAACAAACATTGAAAAGAAACAAGATAATTATGGATATTATATAATTTTGATTGGTGCTTTAGCAGTAATAGGTATAGTGGCATTATTTATAATTAATATTAACAAAAAAGATGATTAAATGAGGTATGAGCATGAATAATAAGTTTAAAGGAAAAGCTAAGATAGCAAGCAATATTAATCGTAATCATGTTCATCCAGATTACGAAAATATTGATGATGAGAGTAAAATTGAAGAAACAAATGAAATAATAAATAATGATGTAGATACTGAAGAAGTAGTACCAAAAGAAAATATTGTTCCGGAAAACGATTCAATTGAAAAGGCAGAAAAAAAAGCCAAAAAGGCTGCTAAAATAAAAAAAATTGCGATGTTTTTTGCCAAAAATCCTTGGATGTGGCCGGTATTAGGAGTTGCGTTATTAATTTTTTTATTATTGGTATTATTTATAGCAGTAGCTGGTGGAAATGATAGCAATTTTGATCCAACTTGTGATTTTAATTTAACTAAAGTAGAATTAACAAATTGCTATAGATATGATTCTCAAA
>CAZYXO010000043.1:0-10119 GCA_964651315.1 uncultured Muribaculaceae bacterium | reverse complement strand
TTTGTTTTAAATAGAATATATTTTCTAATTAGTTGCTATTTGAAATGGGGTAGTTGTCGTTCCTGCCCCAGATATTGGTGACTCAGGGCTCAGATTGATAACTGCGCGAAGGCCACTACTGCTGACCACGCGGTCGCTGTGCAGGTAGCCCGACGAATCCACGTACCACTCGCGCGCAGTGCCGCCGTTGAAATAATACGGCGACATTGTCCAGTAATATTGACCTGTATATAAATAATATCCTGTATTTCCTGTACCATATATTCCGCCAGCCATTGCTACTTCATCTGCTGTGATTAGTCCGATTGGATAAGTTAGCGATTTATTTCCATGGTCTGAAGACACTGTTGTATATTTATCTGGATCTTCTGGGCATATTAATGTTGGTGTTTTTGCCGTTCTTAATCTTAAATATGCTCCATAATATGTCACTGTTGAACCTGTCCCTCCTGTACTTGTAAACGGTGTTGTCCAAGCAGTACTTGAACTCGCTGAACTTGTTCTATCTCCACAGAATATTCTATCTGCTATATAACTTCTGGCTGTAGCATTTGTGCTATTATCTTCAAAGTTGGTTTTATACCATGATTCTAACTCAGTTTTTGCATTACTACTTGTTCCTAGTCCTTGTCTCTGTCCACTCGTATACATATATCCGACATACATATTATTATCGTATGAACTATTAAATCTGTATGTTGAACTATTTATTTGTGTACTTGTTCCAGTTAATGCTGGTGTACTTCCTGACGCAGAAATTCCTTGATATATCATCCGAATACTTCCATCTCCATTGATTCGGATGATTCTCCACCAGTAATCGTTTCCACTTGCGTCTTTTCCAAACTTAACAAAGTTATAATCTGCAGAACCTCTTACATAGTAACTTGTTCCATAATCATCTGGGGCAAGGTACACCCCTAGAATTTCCGTGCACTCTGGTAAAGTAAATGTATAATATGTCATTGTAACGCTCGCATTTTCGTCATATGGAGATGTTGCTACTTGATATATATTCCCAACATTTGTATATGTATGTCCACTTGAAGAAGATGTAGGCGAAGTAGACACAATATATTTATTTGCAAGTTTTGAATATGCTGTACTATATAATTCAGTAGTTACTCCTGTTAATGTATATGTTCCTGTTTGTGATATAGTATACCCCGTTCCATATGTTATATAATATCCTTGATATGTTATAGTTAATGATCTACTCGATGTTGTTGCACTTCTTATTGCTGTTTGGGGAATTGATGCACAAGCAGCAGTTGATTTAAATGCTGCATTTTCTAGTGGTGTTTCTGTTATTGAAATATCATTTTCTTTCCATGCTGCTAAAACATATTCTCCACCTTTTTGCTTAGGTACTTGTCCTGAATAAACACTTATTTTTGTATTTAAATATTTATTTCCTGCTTCTTCTACTGTTGCTCTTTCATCTAACCACATTCTGATATTAAATTCTTTTGTTTCATTTGCTGCGAATATTCCATAATATATTATTCTTGATTCATAGGAATTATCTATTCTTGTATATTCTTCTCCTTCTCCTATTAGTGAAGTTGTTCCATTAACATTTACTTTTACGACAGATGATGGGATATAGTCACTACTTGTTTTTCCTTCAATATTTAATAAATCTACTGTTATTATAAAGTTTGTAGAAACATCACATGTATTTGTTACTGTTATTCTATATGGTGTTAATTCTAAACCTTCATCATCAAGCATTGGCATTGCATTTTGTAAATTAATATTATTTTCTTCACTTGTTTTAGTAATACCTATACATTTACTTAATATTGTTCCTTCTCCACTTTGACTTACACTTGCTACATATATTGCATAACTTATTCCAATAGTTAAAAATATTGTAATAATTCCAATTATTGTTATTATTTTTGTTTTCTTATTCATATAAATACTCTCCTCAAAGACTTGTGAATAACTCTCTAAATCTTAAGAGTATTATATAAAAATTACCCCCCCCTGCAAGAGAACAAATGTTTGGATGTTATCATTTTTGTAAATAATATACTTACTTATTAAATATTATAATTAATTACATAAATTTTTTATAATAATCTTTTTAATTCTTTATTACTATTTCTTTGATAAATTTTAACCTTTAAATCAAAAGCATCTTCTTCAATAATACAATTTCTAGGTATTTCAACATATTCTAATTCTTTGTTACTCCAAAATGCTGCATAACCAATACTTTCAATATTATCCGGAATATATAATTTTTCTAATTTATTTCCATAAAATGTATTGTTTTCAATAGTTGTAATTTTAGAAGGAATTTTTATTTCTGTTAATTTGTTTAAAGAAAAGGATCCTTTACCTAAATATATTAAATCATCCGGAAGAATTATATTTTCAATAAAATTACTTCCTAAAGCATATTCATCTATTACTAAAACAGTATTTGGAATATTAATTTTTTTTATTTTCTGACCCCAAAATGCACATTTACCTATTCTTTTTATTCCATTAGGTAAATTAACTTCAACAATTTTTTTGTAAAAACTACTTGCTTCAAAAGCATAATTTGGTATTTCTTTTATACCTTCTTTAATTGTTAAAACACCTGCATTTAAGTAAAAATATTCATTAGACATCTAAATCCCCACTTTCTTTTGTTCTAATTAATTTATCTTTTTCTTTCTAATTGTTCTTCTTTTTTTCTAATAATGCGAACATTATTATCAAAAGCCTGTTTTTTTAACCAAGCGTTTTCTGGCACTTCTACCATTGTAATCATATTATTTAAAAAAGCCGCTTCACATATTTCTAAACAATTTACTATTAATTTATCTTCAATTTTATTATTTTGAAATGCTAAAACCCCTATTTTTGTTAAATTACCATTTATAATTAACTTTTTTATTAAACAGTTTTCAAAAGCCATATCGCCGATTACTTTTAAACTATTTGGTAAGATAACTATATCTAATTTCTGATTTCTGAAAGCACAATTTTCTATTTCTGTAATACCTTCATTAATAATTAAAACATTATTATTTATTTTATAACTACTTTTATCCATACTCTCCTACTTTCCATAAATATTATAAATGATATAATAGAAAAAATCTACGGAAATTAATAATTAGACATCCATCTTATATTTTGATACAATTAATTAAAGGTGATTAGAATAAATGAAAAAACTTAGACTAAAAAAGTCGGTATATGTATTTCTTGTTTTAATAATTCTTGCGATTATTGGTATCAATTATAGTATAAAAGTTTATAAACAGTATAAGTATGAGCAAACTTATGAATATAAATTCTTAGAAATTGGTTATACAAAAGATGAAATAAAATTACTTAATAATACATTTGATAACAAACAACTTGATGCTTTAGTTACAAAAGAAAAAGATGAATTTTTATTAAGTTTAATTAGTAATACTTATTTTATCAAAACTAAATTAAATGATTATTTAAGTTATTATGAAGAGTATAATAAAGTAAGTGCTAGTGATGTTATAACGATTATTAATACTAATCGTAACCATGACTATTATGAGAATATGTTTGATACTGATGAAAGTAAAGATACATTAATGCTTGTTAATAAGTATTATAAATTAAGTAAAGATTTTAAACCAAATAATTTAGTAGCCATTACAAATAAATATGCTTGGGGAACTAATAAATCAAAAAGTATTCGCGAAGATGTAATGGATGCTTATTTAAATATGTATAATGCAGCATTTAATGAAATTGGTGTTACTTTAATGATTAATAGTGCTTATCGTGATTATGAACATCAAGAAGAAGTTTACAACGATTATAAAGAAAATCGTGGTATTGATTATGCTGATTCAGTAGCAGCAAGACCTGGTTCTAGCGAACATCAAACAGGTTTATCATTAGATATTTTTGAACTTAAAAATTCGAAAATGGCTACATTTAAAGATACTGAAGCATATAAATGGTTAAAAAATAACTGTTATAAATATGGTTTTATATTAAGATATCCTGAAGGAAAAGAAAATATTACTGGATTTAATTTTGAAGCATGGCATTATCGTTATGTCGGAATTGAGACAGCAACTTATATATATGAAAAAAACATAACATTCGATGAATATTATGCTTACTTTCTAGCGAGATAAACCTCGCTTTTTTAATTCTTCAAGAATTCCTTCATTAACACTTGCCAAACCATTTTCTGGTTTAATTACGGTAGTTTTCATTTCACTTTGAAGTTTTGGAAATAATACATTATATAATCTAACATTCATGCTTCCATCATCAAAATACCAAACTTCATCTACTTCGTATTGTTTTTTTAATTCATTTACATAATCAGAAATTACCTTAGCACGTACTGCATTTTCCTCACAAAAATTTTTATCATTTATTATATTCTCGGAATTAAAATCATTTAGTGAATCAACATATTCTTTTGTTTCTGTAGAAATCAAAGAAAAAAATATTTTATTAGATTTATTATATTCGCCAATTTTCATTAAATTTTCATAAAATTCTTCTAATAATACCCTTCTATCTTCTTCGTTTTGAAAACTTGTAAATGTTCCATACACATCACTTACTATTAATGTTACATGTTCTTTTTCCATTTTCCTTTACCCTCTCAAAATATTAATCGATTTATCATAATCATCACTCATACAAATATAAGATCCACTTATAACTATATCAATATCTATACCTTTCATTAAATTTATTGTTTGTGCATTTATTCCACCATCAATACTTATTTTATAATTCAATTTATTTTTTTCACGATATTCACTTAAGTATTTAAGTTTTTCTAAAGTGTTTTCAATAAATTCTTGTCCACCATAACCAGGATTAACCCCAAGAACCAAAATTAAATCGAATTTGTCTAAAATATCTTTATAATTTTCGATATCTTCATCGGGTTTTATAGCAATTCCTATTTTATATCCTAAATATTTTATTAAATCATAAGTTTTATTATTTTTATCTTCATTATAGTGATATGTTATATATTCAATATTTAAATCTTTTATCTTTTTAATATATTTAGATGGTTTACTTACCATTAAATGAACATCTAAAGGTTTTTCTAAAGTACATTTTTTTAATTCTTTAATCGATATACTTTTATTTTTTACCATAGAATTGTCCATAAAATCAAAATGCAAATAATCACAATTACTTTTATTTAGTTTATCTATAGTTGTATTTAAATCATACTTACTTTTTAAAAATGATACACTAATTTTCATAATTACTTCCTTTATATTCACATAATATCATAATTATTTAATTAAAAAAAGGGTTTTTGCATAGTAAATCTTACAAATTTGTGTTAATCTTATTCTAGGAGTAAATAATTATGGTTGAAATAGTAGATATAAAAATTAAAAAAGATAAAATATATATAATGAGTAGTGAAGATAAAGTGATAGATGCTGAACTTAATAATACTACCCTTTTAAATGTTAATAAGATAAATTTTACAATTGATTATATTAAAAGTAATCCAAAAACTATTCTAAATTTTTTAAAAATATTAATTAAAAAAAATAATGTTCATATTTTAAAAATAAAAGAATATAACTTAGTAAATATTTTTTTACCAATCATTAAAGATATTGATTTAATTGATACATTATTTGTAAATGAAAATGTTAAAGTTGATTATGAGTTCTATAATTTAATTAAAGCATGTAAAAATATTAAGGAACTTAATATTTATAATATCCCAGAATTTATTTTTTATACTTTATCTAATCAAATGAATATTAAAGTTCGTAATGAAACCTTATTTATGAGTACATTTATGAATGATAATGATATTCATAGTATTTCTGATATGTATTACAAAAGAACTATTCTAATTAATAATGATTTTAATAATATTGATATTAATGATTTAGAAACCTTTTTAAATATTAATAAGAATTTAAGAATTATAAAAGTTAATCATTATATTTATATAAATTTAGAAAATATAATTCATTTATTACATAAATATAATAAAAATAAGGTAATTATTGAAATTATAATCGATGAAAATAATGAAAAAGTTATTACTAAAGAAACCAAAAAAATTAATAAACTTGCATTCAATAATTATGTTAAAGTTAAATTTAAATATACAAATGATTACAATAAAAAACACTTAATGGAAAGTGTTAATTATAAACTTCTTACATTTATTGTAATTGGTTTATTAATAGTATTTTTATTAATTATAATTAATCTTTAAGTAAGTTTTTCTTGCTTTTTTTATAATCATATAAATTATTTTTTACGTACAATTTTTTTATTATTTCTTTTCTAAACTTAATTTATATTCCATTATTTTTTTACTATCAAAACTTGAAACAACTGGATACATTGTTAAAATATTTGTTGTATTTAGTAGTGTAACCACTTCTATTTTAGTTGTAGGTATTCCATAAGATGTCCCGACTTCTTTGCCACAATCAATAATATATTTTTCAACTACAGTTGAATTACGAGGAATAAGCTTATTTATTTCTTTTTTCGCAAATTGAAATAATTCAATTGTATTTATATTACTACTAAATAACGCTTCATCTACATCTTCTTTTAAATGTAAATTAATATGATTTAATGTTTCTTGTTCATTATAATTTACTAGTTGTCTTTCAAAAAAACTTTTTAATTTATCTTGAGATTCTTCATAATGACCTAATTTATACATTAAATAAAATGATATTTGTTGATATTCTACAGGAACAATTCTCTCTTTTTCCAACAATAATTCTAAATATTTACATGCTAACATATAATTTTCTGCTTTTAATTCTATATAAAATAATTCACGTAAAGCATAATTTGAGTTTGGTGCATTTAATAAGTCATCAAAATGAATTTTAGCCAATTCATCATTACCAACTAATTTTTCTAATTTTCCTAATTCCATATTGGCATGAGTCCTATGACCTAACTGAATTAAATTATAAAAATATTTGCGTGCTAATTCAATATTACCGGCACTTACTTCTAATTTGCCAAGTTCTAACATTGCCATATTTCGATCAGCATGACTATATTTTAATAAATATTCAAAATAATAACGAGCAGCATCGATATTACCCATTTCTGCTTCTAATTTACCTAATTCAAGAGTTGCATATAAAACATTACTAGTTTCTAATAATTCCTCAAAATATCTTTTTGCTTCCATTCGAGTATTTCTAAATCTCGATAAACATCTTGCTAACTCAAATTTAATTTTATTGGCATTATATGGATCAAATTTTAATAATTTTTTTAAAAGCACTATTGCTTCCTGATATTTTTCGCTTTTAATTAATTTTTTTGAATACTCAAACATTGCATAATTTTCTTTTCTCATACTACTAACCCCTTAAATGTTTATTATTCTATCACAAAACTTGCTATATTTCAATAGCAAACTTTACACTATTTGACAAACAAAGCGTTCAGTGTTATAATTAACAAGTAATCAGGGGTGATTAGGTTTGAATAAAGCAATTAAAAATAACGTTATCGAAATAATGATAACTATTATATTTATTATTGGTTCATATGTAATTTGGGATAACTTACCTATAGGTAAAATGGCTAGTGTTGCAGCATCTTATGATAAAATGAATTATGTTGCACTTAATATTGAAAACAATTATATATATAATACAAATAATACAAGAAATTTAAATGATACAGTTATTACTGTAAGTAATCTTTCAAATACAAATAGAAATTATCAATTAGTATTAAAAGTAAGTAAACAAATTAATTATAAGAACTTACAAATTGAACTTGATAATACAATTTATAATTTAGATGAATTACAAAAAATTAATGATAAGAACTATAATATATTTATCTTAGATGAAAATACTATAGTGGCTAGTCATAAAACATATGATGTTATCTTATTTGGTAATACAAATAATAATTATGATATACTTTATGAAATAATTGAAAGTGAAGTAGTTTAAACTAGTAATGATTTACTAGTTTTACTTTGGCATAATATAAAATTTATGCAATATTTTAGATGAAAAGAAAGAGTGATTTTAGATGGAAAATAAATTTAATTTAACTAGAGAACAAAATGTTTTTGTTGCTAAAAGAAATATTGTCGATTATATTTGGAAAAGTGCCAATTTAGAAAGTATAAACGTTTCATATCCTCAAACACAAGCGTTATATGATTGTGGGAATGTTTATGAATTAAGTTATCGCTATTAACAATTTAAAATATACTTGGAATTTTATCTTAGAAAATAATGATACTCAATATGATATGTTGCTTTATGTAAAATACATAAATTAGTAATGGAAAAATTAGTTTAAATCCTAGAATAATTAGAACCACACCAGTAAATATTGGTGGTATTTCATGGATTCCTGTTTTTCCAATCGAATCACAAATTAAAGAGGAATTAACCAATTTATTAAATCTAAATAATAAATCTAAAACAGAAATTGCAATTGAAATAATGTTATGGATAATGCGCCGTCAAATGTTTTTAGATGGTAATAAACGTGTTGCTATGATTTGCAAATAAGATAATGATTGATAACGGATGTTGGGTTATTTCAATTGCAAAAGAAGATCAAACAGAGTTTTTCGCTAAATTAATTAAATACTATGAAACAAATAATAACACTGATTTAAAAGAATGGATATATAATAAAGCAATAGATGGAATAAATTTGTCATAAATAAGCACTTTAAATTGACAAAACAAGTAGTTTATGATAAGTTTATTTAGTAAGAAATGAGGGAGAAATATGGCAATCAAAGTTACTTGTAAAAAACCATTAACTGGTAATAGTAGAAGTCATGCTCTTAATGCAACTAAAAGAAGACAAAAACCTAATTTACAAAAAAAAGGTAATATTATAACTAGTGCTAGAGAAGCAAAAACTATGAATAAAAAAAGTAAATAATTTTTAAACGAATTATTTATTTTTTATTATATGAAAAATAGTTCCAAAACGAACTATTTTTTTGTTATTTCTACTCCTAAATTAATATCATTAATTACAAGATTATTTTTGATAGTATCATCAAAGATAAAATCTTCGCATAATGTTTCATTACTAATATAATCTTTAAATTCTTTTAAAATATTATCTAATTCTTTACTATTATATTTAATAATAATACGATCACTTACTTCATAATTATTAGTTTTCCTTAAGTTTTGAATCTTTGATACAAATTCACGAGCATTACCTTCATTTTTTAAACTATCACTTATTTCAGTATTTAAAATAACGAAATTACTACCAAACATACCAGAATTAAATCCCTCTTTATTAGTAAATCTAATATCCAACATATCTTTATTAATAATAATTTTATTATCATTTACCATGATTTCATCATTAAATTCTTCCTCTGTATATATTTTACTAATACTTTCCGTATCAAGTTGATTTAAATAATCGATAAATACTTTAATGTTATTACCAAATACTGGACCAGATGTTTTATAATTTGGTTTAATTGTAAAACTCATATAATTATCAATATCTTTAATAAATGTTACATTTTTTACATTTAATTCTTCTTCGATTAAATGAGTTAAATCTCCAATAATGTTTTTAGTTTTATTACTTAATAATACTTCTTTAAGTGGTTGGCGTACTTTTATTTTATTTTCTTCTCTAACACCTCTACCAATAGATATTAATTCTCGAACTAAATCCATTTTTTCTTCGACTTTTATATTAATGTATTCATTATTTACTCTTGGATAATCACATAAATGAACAGAAACTTCACCAGTTAAATTAGTATATAATTCTTCACTTAAGAATGGAATTATTGGTGCAATTAATTTAGATAATGATACAAGTACTTCATATGTAGTTAAATAAACACTTTTTTTAGAATCATCTAATGTACTCGTCCAAAATCTATTTCGATTACGACGAATATACCAATTTGATAAATCTTCTGATACAAAACTTGTTATATTTCTAACTACTTTGTTTAAATCATATTCTTCAAAATTATCTATTACAGTTTTAACTAAATTATTGTATTTAGATAATAACCATTTATCAATTTCTTCTCTTTTTTCATAAGGAATATTACATTCATCGATATCAATTTTATCAGTATTAGCATAAAGTGAAAAGAAATTATAT
>CAZYXO010000042.1:0-10661 GCA_964651315.1 uncultured Muribaculaceae bacterium | reverse complement strand
AAGTAAAAGAATTAGTTGATGCAATGAAAGAAGAATTTGGAGTAGATCCAAGTGCTGTAGCAGTTGCTGCTGCACCAGTTGCTTCCGAAGATGAAGGTAGCAAAAATAAAACTGTAGTTTTAAAAAATGCTGGTGGAAACAAAATTGCTGTTATTAAAATAATTAAAGAAATCACTGGTTTAGGTTTAGTGGAAGCTAAAGGTATTGCTGATAATGGCGGAAATTTAAAGGAAAATATTCCTGCTGATGAAGCTGAAGCACTTAAAGCACAATTAACTGAAGCTGGAGCTGAAGTTGAATTAGTTTAATAATCAACTTAAAATTATTAATATAATTGGATATCAACATAATTGTTGATATCTTTTTTCTTAATATTTATTAAATTGAAACACTTGCAAACGAATGCTAATTATTATATACTTTTATAGTATGATATGGTTTAAAATTAAGTATCATTTAAATAATGAAGTTTAGTATAAAATGAAGTATAAAATCTTAACTTTGGTTTTTATTATAAAAATGCGAAATTTTTATTGTATTTTAGATAGAGGAGAGTGAATACCTTTGAACGAAAAAAAATATATAATTATTTTTAGTGTAGCGTGTTTATTGCTTATAATCGGATTAACATATGCTTATTGGGGTAAATATTATAGTCAAGAAAATCCCAATGTTACTATATCTGGATGCATAGATGTAAGTTATCAAAGTGAAACAGAACCGTTAAGTGTTAATAATGCGTTACCATTAAGAGATACTGATGGATTATCAACTGATGATTATAGTTTTACAATAAGAAATAATTGTACAAATAGTTTAGCTAATTATGATGTTACTTTGGAATTATTAGCAAATAGTGGTAATAGGTTAGAAGCAGAGTATTTAAAAATTAATTTATCAATTGGGAATCCTAAAACAGAAAATACTATGTTATTATCAAATTTTACAAGTGTTGATCCATCTAATGAAGGCTATGATGAAAGTTATATTTTAGGAAGTGGAGTACTTGGTTATAATGAAAGTGTAACATATAGTTTGAGAATGTGGATTGATTGGGATTCGACTATAGAACAAAGTGCTAATAAAGCATTAACAAGTAAAGTTGTAGTTAAAGCAACACCTAGTGCAGGTTATCAATGTGGAGAAAATAACATAAATACTTTAGCGGATTGTGTAATAGCAAAAGCAGCAAATGTTGAGAACGTAGTTGATGCAAAGACAGCAATAAAATCAAAAAATGTGCCTTTATTTGAAAATATTGATCCTGTAATTACATATGAAGAAGTCGAAACGTTAAAACAGGTGATGTAGTAATTTCTGCAGATGCTCCAGTATACTTGGGAGAAGGCATTTCTTTTAATTCATCAACCGGCTTTTTTACTTTGTTAAATCCGACTTTAGAAGCATATGCAGATTCATCTGCAGTTGGTAAATGGACTTGTAATTCAGCAACTGCTACGTCTGGTTATGATTGTAGAGCAGTATATCAAATAACAAGTGTAAATACGATGTTAAATAATCGATATCGAGTTAATGGTGCAATAAAAAGAACTGCTAAAATATTTGCAGTGAATAATGCTAATTCGGGAATTTATGCTACACTTGATAATTACGGTGATACATATTATTTGAGAGGGGCTATAACTAATAATTATGTTAAATTTGCTGGATATTATTGGCGAATTGTAAGAATAAATGGAGATGGAACAGTTCGATTAATTTATCAAGGTACAACAAATCAAGGAAATGGTATAATAAATACTTCACTATATAACACAATTAATAATGATAATATTTATGGTGGATACATGTTTGGTACTGCAGATACTGATTATACAGGAACTCATGCTAATACTAATAATAGTATAATTAAGAATATTATTGATGCGTGGTATGAAAATAATATTTCGAACACTATATATGAAAGTTATTTGTCAGACACGATGTTTTGTGGAGATAGATCGAGTACAGTGAATTGGGATGATGCTCCAGGAGATATTGATACTGGAGGTTATGGTAAAGTAAGAACCTATTATGGAGCATATAATAGAAATCATACACATACGAATCCATCGTTATTGTGTCAAAAGAAGAATGATCGTTTTACAGTAAATGATACGATTAATGGAAATGGTTCTCTTACTTATCCAATAGCAATTTTAACAGTTGATGAAATAACTATGGCAGGAGGTGGATACTATCCTAAATTAAATTCTGAATTTTATTTGTATACTGGTAAAGATTGGTGGACTATGTCACCAGCATTTTTTACTGGATCTGATGGTTCAATGTTTTATATGGGTGCAAATGGATTTATAACTGATTATAATTCTAATTCTCCATTAGGTGTGCGTCCAGTAATAAATTTGAAATCTAACGTATTAATTAAATCAGGTGATGGTAGTTCTTTATATCCATACGAACTTGAATTATCATCTGCTTCATAAAGTGAGATAATATTCTTGCTTTTTTTATGATAAAACTATATACTAATAATGTAATTTGGAGTGATTGATATGTTTAAAAAACTTAATAATAAAGGTTGGGGAATGAGTGAAATGATGTTCTTTTGGGCACTCTTAGCTTTCTTCTTACTTATTGCAATATTTTATATTTATAAATGGTATGATGCTTTTGATATTGATCATAAACATTTAGATCAATATGAATTATTAGAAATGAAAGCCGAAAGTGCAGCAAATAAATATGTATTACAAAATAGTTTTGAAGAAGATACAAATACGATTAGAGTATCTTTAGATGAATTAATAAATAGTGGTTATTTAGAAGATATAAGAGATGTAGAAGATAATACATTATGTGAAGGATATGTTGAAGTAAGTATTGATGATTCAATATCAAGTAAAGGATATATTAGTTGTAGTAATTATGAAACTAAAGGTTATTAATTATGAAAAAAATGAAAGTATTAACGGTTGTATGGGGTTTGATATTAATAGCAATTTTTGGATTATTAACTTTTTTAGGTGTTCAATATAAAGAAAAAACTAAATTATATAAAGAATTAGAAAATGCATTAGTAAAAAGTGCTGAAAAATATAAAGATGTAGCAGAATATCAATTAGATAAAAATGAAACTTATAAAATAGATGTTAAAGATTTAGATGTAAAATTAGAAGTTAAAGAAGATAAATGTAAGGGTTATGTATTAGTTAAAAATGAAGGCGTATTTACTTTTAAAACATATATAAAATGTAATAAGTATACTACCAGAGGTTATAAATAATGGAAACAAAAGAATTAGTTAAATTATTTTATGATGAAAAAGAATATCTTATATATTTAGATAATAATATAATTAGATTTGGTAGAAAAAAAGATAATATAATAGATACTAATTTATCGATAGATGAAATAGCAGAATTAAAATATATCTTGCCACATGTAATTATTTCTAATGATAAAAATAATTATGTTGATTTAGGATTTATTAAATATAAAGATAAAGATATAAATGTTTATTTAGATAAAGTTTCTAAATTAAGATTTTTTTATGAATTAAAAGAGAATACTTATACATTGCCTGATGAAAATACTTTAGAAGAATTAAATCATATGTTTAATAATACTATTATAAGTGAAACAAGAATTGTGTTAGAGAATCATAATAAAAGGAAATATAATAAACATTATGCTAAAAAGTACATTAAAATTAGAAATAAATTAATTGTAGCATTCATATTATCAGCATCTTTAGCAATATCTGCTAATGTTATGACTGAATTAGTTGATAGTGGTTATAGTACTAGAAGAACATTTTCATATGAATCGATAGTTTCATTTATAGAGAACAATCCTTATTTAAGTGATAAAGAAAAAAGAACGCTTTTGGTAAGTAAAGAAATTTTTAAAGAGAATCAAGAATATGTTGATATGAATTTCTTAGAAGACTGTTTTACAAAACTTAGAATTGAATATGCAAAAGATAAACATAACGATTTGGGCATTAGTAAAATTGTGAGTGGTGTAACCTATAAGGAGTCAAATAGAATAGTTTTGTTAAATTCAAATTCAATAGAAGATTGTGATAAAGATACGTTGTATCATGAATTTTGTCATGTTTTTAACTATAAGTATGGCAAAACAGGCTATTCTTTATTAGAAGCAATAAATGAAACAATGCAAAATGAATATTATTATGGTTATTATATAAATTATGGTATTGCTTATGCTACTGAATGCGAAATTTTACATGCTCTATGTGAAATAGTTGATCCAGAAATTTTTAAAAAAATTCATTTTAGTGGGGAGATAGATTTATTAGTGAATGAATTAGTTAGAATAGGCGGAAATGAAAATGATGCTATAAGATTAATTAATTCGATTGATACATTGAATATATTAAACACAAACATTAATCATTTAAATATGGTAGATCATTCTGCATATATTAAAGAATATCCTACTTATGTAGAAAACAGTAAAATAAACAATAATGCTATTTATGGTTTAATTAAGAAGTATTTTGAATTAAAATACGGATATCATATGGAAGAAGATCCTGTTATGATGTTATATTTACGTAATATTATGGAATTAAATACTAGAAATTACTTCAGAGTAGATTACAAAGGCATTTTTTCAGAAAAATATAAACAATTATTTAGAGAAGATATGTGTATTGAACTAATAAAAAATGGGGATAATTTTAATTCAAGTAATAGGATAGTTGTATTACCGAATGAAAAAAGACAAATAAATAGATCCATCTAATAAGTTGGATCTTTTTTTTCATAATTGCGATGTAATAGTTTTTTTGATATTTTACTATCATAATCTTTTAAGTAATAATTCATTAAATCTTTTATTTCATTATTAAGTAAAGGATTTTTAATATCTTTATTATTGTTTAGAATGTTTTCTTTCCGAATGTTTATAGCGCTTTCTAAATCTTTTATTGGTAAAAGTGTTTGACCAGCACCATTTACACAACCATTTACACAAGTCATTATTTCTATAGCAGTAAATTTATCTTTTATTTTTAGTACTTCTTCAAAGTTTTTAATACCACTAACAACAGCAATTTTTAGTTCTTTGCCATCAAGTTTTATTTTACTTTCTAAATAATTATCTTTTGAATTAAATTTTAATAAATCTTTTTTAGGAATATCATTATTAAGCATAAAATAAGCAGCATGAATTACACTATTAATAACACCAGTTGATGCTCCAAAAGATAAACCAACGTTACTAGTATTACCTAATAATTTATCAAATTCACTATTAGTTAGATTATTAAAATCAAATTCTAATTCCTTAATTAACAATTGTAATTCAGTTGTTGTTAAAACAAAATCATAATTATTTTTAAACAATTCATTTTCTGATTTTTTTGATACACATGGAACTACTAAAACATTAATTAATCTTTCATTATTAATATTATTAAATTTACTAAAATAGTTTTTAAGTATTTCAATATGCATACTTACTGGACTTTTACAAGTACTTAATAAATTTAAATTATCACTATGGTATTTTTCCATATAAAGAACTGAAGATGGACAGCAACTTGTAATAAGTGGTAAATTCTTTTGATCTTGTAATCTATTAAGTAATTCATGTGCTTCATAAACACTAACTAAATCAGCACTAAAACCAATATCAAAAACATAATCAAAGCCGATTTTCTTTAATAATGTTATAAGTTTACTTTCTAAATTTGTTCCATAAGGTATATTAAAAGCATCCCCAATAGCTATTCTTACTGATGGAGCAATAGAAATACTAAGTAGATGCTCTGTATCTTTTAAATAATTAATAACTTTTTTATAATTGTATTTAGGAACAATTGCACCCATTGGACACTTCATTAAACAAGCACCACAATTTATACAATCATTCTCTATATTATTTATATCTTGACAAGTTTTATAACATGTACCACATAATGTACATTTTTCTTCAATACGAGCAATACTCTTATTGAATTTACTAATAAACACCCTTTTATTCATAATTATTTTACTAACTCTTTATAGATTTTAACAATTCTTTTAATAATATCATCATCGTCAATATCAATATCATTTGTGGCAATTAATGTGGCAAGTCCATTAGCATATAACCATAAATGCATAAATAAACTTTTTGCAGAATCAAAATTATATCCTGCTTTATTTACTAAATTAATTATTGTTGATTGATTCCATTTTTCATTTAAAACATCATCAATGCTTGTCCATTTTAAATTGTTTGCTAAAAATAAACATTTAAACATATTTTTATTTAATTTAGCAAATTCTACATATGCAACACATAATGTTATTAATGCTTTTTGTTTATCAACATGGTCATTAATAAATGAATCATATTCTTCATAAATTCGTTCGTAAACAAGTGCTTTTATTTCATCCATATTCTTATATAGACGATATAATGGTTTAGTTGAAATACCTGCTTTTTTTGCTAAACTTCTTGCATTAATACTATCCCAACCGGTTTCTCTTACCATTTGTGTAGCATATTCAACAATACTTTCCTTATCAATCTTTGCAATAGGTGGCATATCAATCACTCCTTCATTATAAATAACTTATGTTACCATTATAACATCTAATTAATAAAAAAGGAATATATTTGAGTTAATTTATGAAAAAAGACAAAATTAACTTCTTTGTCTTATTAATTCATTAATATTAGTGCACAGTTCAATATTTATAGTTTTAAATTGATTAGATAAATTTTTTTAAAACATATATTCATCTTTATTAATTGGTAAACCAAATCTTAAAAGATGCTCAAGTGATAAAGAAAATATATTTAATTTTTTTAATGTTTTTTTCATATCTAAAGTATTTTCTTTTTCAATTGCAAAAATAAATTCAAAAGACTTAATATATTTTCGTTAATATAGTAATTTTTTTACTTTCAAAAAAATGATATTCTAATGTAAAATTATAAAAATTTGCACAATCCCTTATAAATATTACATTTCAATATTTTTTTCAAAAACGGCTGTGAATAGTAACTTTTTTTAATAAATATCTTTATTTTTTTTATTATTTGTAGTATGATAAGTAGGAAAAGTATGAAATGGAGGAATTATGGATAAAAATAAGTTTGCTGGTATTAGTAAAGTAGGCGAAAAAGGCCAAATTGTAATACCAAAAGAAGTAAGAGATATATTTAACATTAAATCAGGAGATTCACTTATTGTATTATGTGATAAAGAAAAAGGCATTGCTCTTGTAAAAGCAGATGTTTTAAGTGATTTAACTGATAAATTATTAGATGAGAGGAAATAATTATGAATGCAATTGAAACAAAAGAATTAACGAAAAAATATAATGATTTTATAGCAGTAAATAATTTAAATTTAATTATAAAAAAAGGTGAATTGTTTTCTTTATTAGGAGTTAATGGCGCAGGGAAAACAACTACAATTAAAATGCTTACTTGTTTATCTAAACCAACTAGTGGAGATGCATTTGTTATGGGAAAAAGTATTATAAAAGATGCTGATAGAGTTAAAAAAGTATTAAATTTGTCACCGCAAGAAACAGCAATTGCTCCTAATTTAAGTGTTTATGAAAATTTAGAGTTTATCGCCGGTATTTATGGAATTAAAAAAAGTGAGCAAAATAATAAAATTGAGGATGTTATTAACAAATTGAAATTAAATAATTTTCGCAATAAAAGAGCTGGTAAATTATCTGGTGGTTGGCAAAGAAAATTATCGATTGCAATGGCTATTTTAACTGATCCAGAAATATTGTTTTTAGATGAACCATCACTAGGACTTGATGTAATTGCAAGAAGAGAACTATGGGATACAATTAATGAATTAAAAAGTCATATGACAATAATATTAACTACTCATTATATGGAAGAAGCAGAAATGTTATCGGATCGAATAGGAATAATGAAAGATGGTATTCTAATTGATACAGATACGAGTGAAAATTTTATTAAAAAAACAAAAGCAAAGAATTTTGAAGATGCTTTTGTAAGTATTGCTAGTGGAGGTGCATTATGAGAATATTAACACTTGCTAAAAGAAATTTTAAAGAAATTGTAAGAGATCCATTAACACTTGTATTTGCTATTTGTTTACCATTATTTTTATTATATTTATTCCAACAATTTGATATACCATCAGAAGTTTATAATATTAATAATTTTGCACCAAGTATTATAATATTTGGTTATGCATTTATTAGTTTATTTACCGCAACATTAATTGCTAAAGATCGTTCTACTTCTTTATTATCAAGATTATATGCGTCCCCTTTAAAAAGTTATGAATATATTTTAGGTTATACAGTATCATTATTACCTGTAGCATTAATCCAATCAATATTATTTTTTGCTGTATCATTGCCACTTGGTCTTACATTTGATATAAACGTTATTATAACAATATTTGTTATGTTACCAATTTCAATTTTATTTATTTCATTAGGAATATTAATTGGTAGTTTAGTTAATGATAAAGTTGCTCCTGGAGTAGGTTCTATTGTTGTTCAATTAGTAGCATTTACTAGTGGTATGTATTTTAGTATTGATATGATTGGCGGTTTTTTAAAACTTTTAGCAAAAATATTACCATTTAGTTATTCTGTTGATATTGCAAGAGCATCATTATTAGGAACTTTAAATACTATGGGAAAAGAATTAGTAATAATAACTGTATATACAATAGTTTTATATATTTTATCTTCATTTATATTTAAAAGAAAAATGATTAGTGATAACAAATAAGAATTAAATTTAATGATTTAATTTTTTTCTTATAGAAAATTATATTTTGTTAATACTAAAAATGGTGATAACAATGGAAAATAAACCAATTTGGTTAAAAAATATTAAATTTAGTGAACCAAAAGTATTAAATAAAGAATTAGAGGTAGATGTACTTATAGTAGGTGGAGGATTGACAGGTCTTAGTACTGCTTATCACTTAAGAAATAGTAGATTAAAAGTTTGTGTAGTTGAAAAAAATTTAATCGCTCATGGTGTTAGTGCTAGAACTACAGGAAAATTAACATATTTACAAGATAATATTTATACTAAATTAAAAGAAAAAGCAAGTATTTATTATAAATCACAAAAAGAAGCGATTAAATTAGTTGAAAAAATAATTAAAGATAATAAAATAAATTGTGATTTTGAAAAAGTTGATTCCTATATTTATACTGATAAAGAAACTGGAATAGATAAAATAGCAACAGAAGCAAGAATATTAGATAAATTAAATATAAAATATCAAGTGCATACTAATTTACCAAATAATATTTCTTGTAAATACGCAATTAGTGTTAGTAATACTGCTATATTTCATCCAGTTAAATATTTAAATGCTTTAAAAAATATTATAGTCAAAAATGGTATTCTAGTATATGAAAATTCTGGAGTTACTTCAATTAAAAAACAAAATGATAATTATGTTTGCATTGTAAATAATTATCGAGTAACTGCTAAAAAAGTAGTAATTGCATCACATTATCCATTTTTTCTAATACCTTATTTAATTCCAATTAAAACATATATAGATAAATCTTATATAAGTGCAAACATTGTTAAAGAAAATAAGTTTTTTTCAGCAATAACTATTTCAAAACCAATCAAATCTATTAGATATCATAAAGATAAAAGTAAAAATTATTTAATTTACTTAAATGGATCACATAATTTATGCCATAAATATGATAATAAAGATAATTTTAATAATCTTTTAAAAGAAATTAATAAATATAATTTAAAACCAAGTTTCATTTGGTCTAATCAAGATATAATGACTGAAGATAATTTACCATATATTGGTTATATAGATAAAAACTTATTAATAGGTACTGGTTATAATACATGGGGAATGACAAATGGAAGTATTGCAGGAAAAATATTAAGTGATTTAATATTATGCAAAGAAAATGCATATCAACACTTATTTGATCCTAAAAGATGTAAAAAATTAGTAAATGTTTTGAAATATCCTTTAAATATGGCTTGTAATACAAAATCAATTGTTGAAAATAAGATTATAAAAAATAAAAATTGGTATATAAATAATGTTAAATTTACAAAAATTAATGGAAAAAATGTGGCAATTTATGTAGATGAAGATTCAAAAGAACATATTGTTTACAATTTATGTCCACATATGAAATGTAGTTTGATATTTAATGAAATAGAAAAAACATGGGATTGTCCATGTCATGGTTCAAGATTTGATCTTGATGGTAAAGTTATATTTGGACCAAGTAATAAAGATATTGGTTTTAATAATTAAAAAAGCTTAATGCTAAATAATATTAAGTCTTATCTTAAGATCGAAATATAATTTATTTTTCACAAGTTCCTGTAGTGTTTTTACTAAACCATTTAGAAAATTCATCTAAATATGCTTCTATTCCAACTTCCTCAGCAAGTTTTTTTGTCCTTCTAAATCATAGTTTATACCTTTAGCAGTATATCCTGTAATCGTTTTGTCATTATACATAATTTTTATATTTCCTTCGTTTGATTTACAAACAAGTTTTTTTGAAGTTGCAGAAACAACTAAAAATATAATAAGAATTAATAAGGCAATACCTACTACAATTCCTCCGATAATAGTTAATATTTTTTTCATAATCTCACACCTCCTATCGTAATAAATATATATCATTTTTATAAGAAAGTAAATAGATTAATCTCTA
>CAZYXO010000041.1:0-10948 GCA_964651315.1 uncultured Muribaculaceae bacterium | reverse complement strand
AAGTTCAGGAGGGTCTGGTACAACTACAACATATTATGGAGCATATTTAAGATTATATAATGCCAAAACACCAACGTTAATATGTCCAGAGGATTCAGATAAATATACAACAGTGTCTTCTGATCATGGAAATAAAACACTCGTTTATCCAATAGGACTAATCACAGCCGATGAAGTAGCATTTGCTGGAGGAGTAAATGGCTCATCCAATTCAGGATATTATTTATACACAAATCAAAATAACTGGACAATGTCGCCGAATATTTTCGGCAGTGGCAATGCGTTCGAGTGGATCGTGTATTCGGAAGGCAGCCTGAACAACAACCACGTGAACAGCAGTCGCGGCCTTCGCGCAGTTATCAATCTGAGCCCTGATGCACTAATAAAAGGAAACGGAACAACCACTTCACCTTTTACAATAGAATAGTTTACGAAAGTAAAATATATAAAGAACACCATATTTAAGTGTTCTTTTTAATAATTAAATTCTAAATAAACTGTTTTATTAAAATTATGTTCTTCTAATTTAGTTTTACCACTATTATCAATTTTAACTAAATCTTCATTATCTATTAAGAAATATTTATGATATAAATAATCTTTACCATCACTTGCAACTGGATCATCCCAAGTAATATCTGTATGAACCCATTCATTATTGTGATAAATTCCATTCCATACATGACCAGTAGAAGCATAACTTATTTCATCTTTTGTAGTAGAAACTTTAATATTATTAATACCAAGTTTATTTAACATAATTGCATAAGCATCAGTATAACCATTACAAGTACCATAACCTTCTAATAAAACTCCATAAGCATTAAACGATTTATAACTACTAGTACCTTGATTATTTCTTAAAGTATCATATTTTGAATTATTAACTAAATAATCATGTAATACTTTTAATTTTTCATATTCATCCATATCACTTTTTATTTCTTTACTAATTATTTCATCTATTTTTTTATTAACTGCAATAATTTCATCTTCAGTATATAAATATTCAACATTAATATTTATTTCACCATTATCAGATATAAGTGTTTTAATACTAGTAAAACTATTATATGGATGAACATAATTATTTATATGCATTAATATTTCTTCATCATTAGAAATATCATTTATATCACTTTGACATTCTTTATATTCAGTGGGACAATAAAATGTAAAATTTTTATAACCACCATTTATAATTGTATAAAATATATCAAGCAAATCTTGAAATCCTAAAGGAGATAAATTATCGGTATTATTGGCAAATAAATATTTATCATCTTTTTTATAAATATTTGGTTTTTCAATATTTAATGGGATAGAAGGAGTAAGTAATGTAACAAATTTATCACTAATATAATCATAATTAATGATAACAATTATAGTTATTGCAATAAATACTAAATTAATAAAAACTTTTTTCATAAGACACCTCTATAAACATAATACCATAAAAAAAGAAATATTATTTCATTTCTTTAATTTTTGCATTTAATCTTTTCTTTTGACGATCTGCAGTATTAGATTTCATTAATCCTTTACTTACAGCATTATCAATTGAACTTTGAACATCTTTAAATAATTTTGTTGCAAGTTCTTTGTCGTTAGCAGTAATTGCTTTATCACAGTTACGAACTAAGTTTTTCACATTTGCTTTTAGTTCATGATTATTATCAGTTTTCTTAGCGATAACTTTAACTGCTTTCTTACTTGATTTAATATTAGGCATTATAATCCTCCTCTTTTTGATTTACGCATTTAATTTTATCAAATAACTTTAATATAAGCAAGACTTTTTCTTGTATTTCAGTAAAAAATACCTTATAATAGGGTAGTATTTTAAGAAAAAAGGAGAAAATTTATGAAAAAGAATGAACATGTAATTGAAATTACAATTGATGGAGAAAAGTGGGAAAAGGCCTTAGATAAAGCATTTAATAAAAAAAATAAAGATGTTGCTATTCCTGGGTTTAGAAAAGGTAATGCTCCAAAAGATGTATTTATTAAAAAATATGGTGAAGGAGTTTTATACGAAAGTGCTGTAGATAGTTTATTAAATGAAGTATATAAAACTGTTTTAAAAGATAATGACTTAATACCTGTTACAGAACCAAGTGTAGATGTAACTAAATTAGATAAAGATGGTGTTACATATAAATTTACTGTAATTACTGCTCCAGACGTTGTTTTAGGAGATTATAAAAATTTGAAAATCAAAAAAGAAAAAGCAACTGCTACTAAAGAAGAAGTAAAAACTGAACTTGATAATTTAGTTAATCAACTTGCAGAACTTGCTGTTAAAGAAAATGGTGAAGTAGCAAATGGCGATACTGCAACTATCGATTTTGAAGGCTTTATGGAAGGAGTTCCTTTTGAAGGTGGAAAAGGTGAAAATTATCCATTACAAATTGGCAGCAATTCATTTATTCCTGGATTTGAAGAAGCATTAATTGGTCTTAAAAAAGGTGAAACTAAAGATATTAATTTAAAATTTCCAAAAAATTATGTTAAAGATTTAGCTGGAAAAGAAGTTACATTTAAAGTAACTATTAGAGAAGTAAAAGAAAGAATTTTACCAGAAATTAATGAAGAATTCTTTAAAGATTTAGGATACGATAATATTAAAACTAAAGAAGAATTAGAAAGCGAAATTGAAAAAAATATTATTGATCGTAAAAATGCTAAAATAGAAGATGAATATATTGAAAAATGTTTAGAAAAAGCAAGTAATAATATGAAAATCGATATTAATGATGAACTTATAAGTGATGAAGTACATCGTATGATTCATCAATTTGAAGATCGTTTAAAATCACAAGGCATGACTATGGAACATTATCATGAAATGACTGGCACATCACATGATGATTTACATAAACAAATGGAAAGTGAAGCAACAAAAAGAGTTAAATATCGTTATTTAATTGAAAAAGTTGCCGAAGTAGAAAAAATCGAATTTACGGAAGATGAAGTAAATGCTAAAACTAAAGAACTTGCTGATAACTATGGTGTAAGCGAAGAAGAACTATTAAAAGCATATGGAAATAAAGAATTAATTAAATATGATATGAAAATGCATAAAGCATTAGAAATAATAAAGAGTGAAGAATAAAATCTTTGCTTTTTAATTTGCGAAAAAATGTTATAATAAAATAGGTAGGTGTAAAAGATGAAAAAAATTGTTTTATTAGATGGTAATAATCTTTTATTTAGAGCATATTATGCAACGGCTTATGCTGGAAATTTAATGAAGAACAGTAAGGGTTTTCCAACCAATGCTATATATGGCTTTATAACCATGATTAATAAAATAGTAAATGAAGAAAAACCAGAATACTTAGTTGTAGCATTTGATATAGGGAAAAATTTTCGCTTTGAAAAATATAAATTTTATAAAGAAGGAAGAAGTGCAACTCCAGATGAATTAAAAATACAATTTCCAATCGCAAAAGAACTACTTAATTGTATGGGAATTAAATATTTAGAAAAAGAAAACTATGAAGCAGATGATATAATTGGTACTATTGCCCATATGTGTGAAAAATATAAAAATTATGAAGCATTAATAGTATCAAGTGATAAAGATTTATTACAATTAATTACTCACGAAACACATATGAAACTAATTAAAAGTAAAGAAGCGATTTATTATGATGAACATTCATTTAAAGCAGATTGGGGAATTGAACCAATAAATATAATAGACTTTAAGGCTTTAGCAGGAGATTCATCAGATAATATTCCTGGAGTTAGTGGAATAGGTGAAAAAACCGCTTTAAAATTATTAAGTGAATATAAAACAATAGAAGGATTATATGAAAATATTGATAAAATAACAGGTAAATTAAAAGAAAAATTAATTAATGATAAAGAAAATGCTTTTATTAGTAAAGAAATAGCAACTATATATAAAGAAGTTCCGTTAAATATTGATTTAGATGAATTGATATTTGAAAAAGAAAGAAATAATGCTGAATTAATTAGATTATATCAAGAATTAGAATTTTATTCTTTAATAAAAAATCAAGCCGAAGTAGTTGATAAAAATGAACAAGAAGAAAAAATTGAATATATAAGCATTAATAATATAGATGAACTTATTGTTGATGATATTGCAGCATTTTATTTAGAAACAGATAGTGAAGATTATTATAATAGCAATATAATTGGTTTAAGCATTAGTGATAAAAATAAAAATTATTATGTAAAAAAAGAATTAATTAATGATGCATTAATTAAATTAAAAGATAAAGTTTTATATACTTATGATTTAAAAAAAGCAATTGTGACACTAAAAAATAAAAATATTGTATGCAATGATGATATTTTTATTGCAACTTATTTACTTAGTTATAATGTAAAAAGTGATATTGCTTATTTAGCAAATCAAAATAATAGTTCAATGCTTTTTTATACAGCAATGCGAAAGAAAAAATTTGAAGGTGAAGAAATAATCGAAAATATTGTTCGCAAAAGTAAATTTATTTTTGATAACCGTGATAAATTTATTAAAGAATTAAAATTAAATGATTCTTATTTGTTATATCGAGAAATTGAAATGCCTTTAGTTTATATTTTAGCAAATATGGAAATATCAGGTGTTAATATTAATTTGCATTTAATCGATGAAATAAAAAAAGAGATAAAGACTAAAATTGATGATGTATCAGAAAAAATTTATGAATTAACGGGTGAAGTTTTTAATCTTGCAAGTACGATAAAATTAGGTCAGGTATTATTTGATAAATTAGGACTTCCAGTTATTAAAAGTACAAAAACAAGATATAAAACTGATGCCAATACTTTACATAAATTACAAGGTAAGCATCCAGTGATACCGTATATTGTAACATACAGAAATTTAGCAAAATTATATAATACATATTTAGATGGTTTTGAAAATTATGTTTATGAAGATGGCTTAATTCATACAATTTATAATCAAGCAGTTACAAGAACAGGAAGAATTTCTTCTAGCGAACCAAATTTACAAAATATTCCAACGCGTGATGAAGAAGGAAAAAGAGTTAGAAGTGCTTTTGTTCCGAAAAATGATTTATTTATTTCTGCGGATTATTCGCAAATTGAATTACGTATTTTAGCCCATATATCTAATGATGAAAATTTAATAAAAGCATTTAATGAAAATAAAGATATACACGTTAAAGTTGCTTCAGATATTTATGGCGTTCCTGAAAGTGAAGTTACAAAAACTATGCGAAGAACAGCAAAAGCCGTAATATTTGGAATTGTTTATGGTATTGGGGGATATGGACTTGGAGATAATTTAGATTTAAGTGTCCATGACGCGAAAATGTTTATTGAAAAATATTATAAATTTTATCCAGGTGTTAAATCATATATGGAGAGAATTGTTAGTGAAGCATATCGCACAGGTTGTGTTGAGACTTTATTTAAAAGAAAAAGAATAATTGATGAAATAAATAATAAAAATATAATGATTAAAAGAATGGGTGAGAGAATTGCACTTAATACACCAATACAAGGAACAGGTGCAGATATTATTAAAAAAGCCATGGTTGATGTTGATGAAGAATTTAAACGTAAGAATTTAAAAAGTGAAATCGTCATGCAAATTCATGATGAGATAATAATTGATACATTTAAAGAAGAAGAAGAAATTGTTAAGAAAATTTTAAAAACTAAAATGGAAAGTACCGTTAAATTAAGTGTACCATTAAAAGTTGAAGTAACAAGTGGCTCTTCTTGGTATGAAATATAGGGAGGTTAAAGCATGCCAGAAATAGCAGAAGTAGAAACAGTTAGAAATACATTAAAAAAACGAATTTTGCATAAAAAAATTACAAATGTGGAAATTTTGTATCCAAAAATGATAAAAATGGATATAGATTTATTTCAAAAATCATTAATTGACAAAGAGTTTATTGATATAAAACGTAATGGTAAATATTTATTATTTGAGTTAAATGATAGTTATTTAATAAGTCATTTACGTATGGAAGGTAAATATTTTTTAAAAACTAGTAATGAAAAGCATGAAAAACATGAACATGTGATTATAAATTTTTTTGATAATACGGATTTAAGATATCATGATACGAGAAAATTTGGAACAATGACTATAGTTAAAAAAGATGAAATAAATAAATGTATATTTTTAAATAAATTAGGAATTGAACCAATTAATGAAAATTTAACTGGTGAATATTTATTAGAAAAATTTAAAAATAAAAATATGCCAATGAAATCTTTATTGTTAGATCAAACTATAATTAATGGACTTGGGAATATTTATGCTGATGAAGTTTTATTTGCTGCAAGAATTAATCCTTTGCAAAAAGGTAAAGATATAACTTTAGAAGAAGCAAATAAAATAGTCGTTGGAGCAAGAAACGTAATCGAAAAAGCCATTCTAATGGGTGGAACGACTATCAAAAGTTATACATCAAGTTTAGGAGTAACTGGTCGTTTTCAACAATTTTTGCAAGTTCATAGACGTGAAAATAAAGAATGTTATCAATGTAACTCACTTATTGAAAGAATAAAAGTAGGAGGAAGAAGCACATATTTTTGTCCAAAATGTCAAAAATTTCGTAAAATTTAAAAAAATGTTCGCAGAAATTTGACAACCACTATTCAAAATGGTAAAATATTCTTTCAAAAGGGAGTGAAAACCATGAAAGTAGTATCTGAAAAAGCAAAAGCAATATTAGTTTTAAAGCGAAATAAAGGCGATTTTGCTTGTATAAATATACTTGATTTACCAATTTCTAAGGGAATTGATGCATCAACAATTATTGAAATAGATAATTTTACAAAAATACATACAGAAAATGAAATAAAAGAAGAAATAAGTAATTTAAATATTGTTGGTGAAGAATATAAAAATGGAGATTTAGAATTACTTGTAGAATTTAATCGTTTATTACCAGTTTTAACGATAGATCATTTAAATAGATTGGAAATTAATACTTTTATTGAGCAAAATATTAACAATAATAGTGTTTTAAATACAATATATGCTTTTATAGTAAAACAATATAATTTAAACTATAAATTATTAGAATTATTAAAATTAAGTATTAAAACTAAAGATGTAAAAAGTATTATAACTATATTATATAATTTAACTTATATGGAACACAGAGGCTTATATTTCTACTTATATAAAAAATATATTGAAAATGATAATTCTCGGACATTAAATAGAATACGAAAACAAGATTAAATGCTTGTTTTTTTCTTTTCAAAATGCAAATTTTGTCATATAATGAGATTAAGAGATAAGGAAGAGTAGATATGAGATTAAAATATAAGTCCAGTTTAACATTTATTACATTATTAATTCTTATTTGCATTGGCTTATTTTTAGCATATTATACTTATACAAAATATTTTAATAAAAATCAATCTATGGTAGTTGCTGATGGAAGTTTATCAATAAATTATTTAGATGGGAATAAATTAACTATAGAAAATGAAGACAAAAATATAATTAGTTTTTCTGTTACAAATAATGATGTTAATAATTTACTTTATAATATAGAATTAATTGAAATAAATAATACAAGAAATGATTTAGATTTTAATTTAAAAGGATCTAATAATATTAATATTAATGATAAATTTCCAACTAGTGATATGGAATTATCTAATTTAATAAGTATTAACCCAAATGATACACATAATTATAAATTAACAATAAATAACAAACAAAATAAAGTGGAATTTAGAATAAATATAAAATTACAAAGTAAAGAAGAAGTTACATTTGGTTCCTTAATTTTAAAAGATAATGAATATAAAGAAAAAGGCGAAACAGCAGTTGGAGAAATAGCTAAAACAGATGAAGGTTTAATAATAGATATTGATGATTTAGGGAACACTTATTATTTTCGTGGTAAAGTGACAAACAATTATGTTTTATTTGGTGGATTTACCTGGCGAATTGTTAGAATAAATGGGGACGGAACTATCAAATTAATAATGAATGAAGCATTACCTACAGTAGATAAATATTATACAGAAGATATTAAAGAATATAATTATAGTGAAGCAAATGTTCATAATTCATTACTAAAATGGTATGAAGAAAATTTAAAAGAAGAATATGAAAAATATATAAAAACTTATAAATATTGTAGCGGAGATACTGCTGATAATGATGGTGAATATTTTGCCAAAAAAAGAATTATTACTGATAAAAGTCCAATATTTACTTGTATTGGGGAAAATATAACTAGTAAAATTGGTTTAATAACGATTGATGAAATAATGTTTGCTGGAGCAAATACAAAAACTAATAAAGATTATTATTTATATAATGATAAAATTGAAAACCCTTATTGGACAATGTCAATATATAATAAAACTAGTAGTGTTTTATATCCATTTTTAGTGGATACAGAAGGAAAGATAGTTAATAATGTGGCTGCAAATTTATATCGAAATGTAAGGCCAGTTATTGTTTTAGAAAACGATTTAGTGTTTACGGGTTCGGGAACAAATGAAAAACCATATGTATTAGAAGAAGATAATTAAATTTATCTTTTTTGATGAAAAAAAATTTTTAAAAATTAGCAGTTATATATTGACAAGTGCTAATCATATGATTATACTAGTATTAGCACTTAAAAAAGAAGTGTGCTAAAAGAAGGTGAATGAGTTTTGGATTCTCGGCAAAATGAGTTGTTAAAAGAAATTATCGAATCATATATTAAAACTGTGAAACCTGTTGGTAGTAAAAGTTTATGCGAAAAATTTGGGTTATCAAGTGCAACGATTAGAAATGAAATGGCTTCTTTAGAAGAATTAGGTTTATTAGAAAAGAATCATATATCATCTGGGAGAATACCTAGTGAAAAAGGTTACAAATATTATGTTGAACATTTGATGGAACCAAAAAAATTAACTGGTGAAGATGTATTAAAATTGCAAACAATATTTAATAATAAATCACTAGCGATTAATGATGCAATTAGTGCTTGTATGGATATAATTAGTGATTTAACTAATTATACGAGTATTGTTTTAGGTAGCAGTGCAGAATTTAATACATTAAAACAATTAACTATCATACCTATTGATGAAAGCAAAGTAGTAGCACTTTTATGTACCAGTAAAGGAATTGTTGAAAGTAAACAATTTTTAATAAATGAGGAAATAGATGTTAATGAAATAATTAAGGTTAGTGAAATAATTAATAAAAAGTTATATGGCACACCAATTACGGAAATTAATGAAAAATTAGAGTTAGTAATTAAACCTTTAATTAGGGAAGATATTTCTAAATATGAAACAGTTTATAATATTTTCTATGATGCTTTTAATGAATTTGTGAAAAAAACTAGTGAAGTTCATATAAGTGGTAAAACAAAATTATTTGATCAACCAGAATATTCGAGTATTAACGATATTAAAAGACTTGCTAATAAGTTCGAAGATACAGAAGTAGTTCGCAAAATTGAAAGAAATGATGAAGATGGCAATATCAATATTTATATTGGTGAAGAAAATGAATTCGATAATGATGTAACAGTTGTAAAAAGTAAAATAACTATTGATGGGGAAGCATCAACTATTGCAATTGTTGGACCTAAAAGAATGGAATATGCTAGAGTTGTAGGACTGCTAGAATATATAAAAAATAATCTGAATGATAGAAAAGAGTGAAAAAATTGGAAGAAGAAGCACAAACTAAAAAAGAAGAAAAAAACAAAAAGGGGAATAAAAAATGTGATAAACATTTAATGGAAATTGAAAAATTACAACTAGAAAATGCTGCATTAAATGATAAAGTGTTAAGAATACTTGCGGAAAATCATAATATGCAAAATAGATTTGATAAAGATTTAGAAAATAAATTTAAATATGAAGGTGAAGAGTTTGCTAAAAAAATTATTAGTATAGTTGATGATTTTGAGCGAGCAATTAATCTTGATGATGATAATTTAGATGATGAAGTAAGTAAATTCTTAAGTGGAATGAAAATGATTTATGTAAAATTATTAAATATATTAAGTGATCAAGGAATCAAAGAAATAGATTGTTTACATAAAGAATTTGATCCAAATACAATGGAAGCATTAATGACAGAAAGTGTTGTGGAAGAAGAACCAAACGTTGTTGTTGATGTTTTACAAAAAGGATATATGTATAAAGATAAAGTATTAAGACACGCTTGTGTTAAAGTAAATATTTAAGGAAAGAAAGAGAGAGAAGAAAAATGAGTAAAATTATCGGTATCGATTTAGGTACAACAAATAGTTGTGTAGCAGTATTAGAAGGTGGAGTTCCAAAAGTAATTCCAAATCCAGAAGGGGGAAGAACAACACCAAGTGTAGTTGCATTTAAAGGAAATGATGAATTAGTAGGAGAAACTGCTAAAAGACAGGCAGTTACTAATGTTAAAAATACAATTTCATCAGTTAAAAGATTAATGGGGACAAGTAAGAAAGTTGAAGCAAATGATAAAGAATATACACCAGAAGAAATTAGTGCCAAAATATTAGCAAAATTAAAAAGTGATGCTGAAAGTTATTTAGGAGAAAAAGTTACAAAAGCAGTTATTACTGTTCCAGCATATTTTAATGATGCTGAAAGACAAGCAACAAAAAATGCTGGTAAAATTGCCGGTTTAGAAGTTGAAAGAATAATTAATGAACCAACTGCAGCAGCACTTGCATTTGGACTTGATAAACAAGAAGTAAGTCAAACAATTTTAGTATATGATTTAGGTGGAGGAACATTCGACGTATCAATACTAGAACTTGGAGATGGTGTATTTGAAGTTAAATCAACTAGTGGTAATAATCGTTTAGGTGGAGATGACTTTGATGAAAGATTAGTAGATTATTTAGTAAGTGAATTTAAGAAAGAACATAATATTGATTTAGCAAAAGATAAAATGGCAATGCAAAGACTTAAAGATGCTGCTGAAAAAGCTAAAATAGATCTTTCAGCT
>CAZYXO010000040.1:0-10973 GCA_964651315.1 uncultured Muribaculaceae bacterium | reverse complement strand
CAATATCATCTGCTGTTTCTCCATTATATAATCCTTTATATCCAGCATTATGAAATTTATCAAAGTTTTTTACTCCTGCATTTTTAGCAGTTTGGTTTAACAAATAATTTCCTTTTTTAGTAATATTACGCCTGTATAATTTTTTATCATCTTCACTTAATAAAGAATATTCTTTTTCGGATAATTCTTGTTTTCTTGTTTGAATTGCAAAATATGTTTGACCTAATGCTATTACTTCTTTTCTCGGATCACCATTTTGGACAATTAAATAACAAGCATATCTTGTTAATTTATAATCATTTATAATTATTTCAGCATTATTTGCTCTTTTCGACAACTTGTTGACGTCGACAAATTGTTCCAAACTATTATAATTACTATTATTGCAAGCATCTTTTGCCTTATTAATTACAAGTTCAAAATTTCTCCATTCTTTATATTCTAGCACCTTTTGCAATTCTCTTGCATACCAAAATTCATTACCAAATTCATCAATATGTTTAATATTCTCAAAAGTTTCATATTTTTTAACTAATTTATTCATTGCTAACCTCCTTTTCTTGTTTTTACAATTTTAAATCACTTGTCTTTTATATTAACATACAAACATACGTGTTACAATACTTTTTTAACAACTTTTTTATATAATTTTTATGGTAAATTTAATACCTCTTTTTACATAAAAAAAGTTTACTAAAATAAACAAAAAAAGAACAATTTTTTTATTTGTTGTTCTTAAATTAATTATTCTTTTTCAGTTTTTTCCTCAATACTTTTTAGTTTTCTTTTTTCCTCTAATAATTTAATGATTTTTGCATTCTTTTTATTCTTACTTAATGTTATTAATAAAATTATTAACAATAAGAAAGCAAAACCAGAAACACCAACTATTACATAAAAATATTTTTGATTTAATTTTGTAAAATAATCATTTAATTCATCATCATATAATTGTAAAGTTTTATTTTTAATATCATAAACATAAAACCCTTTTTTACCTGTTTCTACATCAATACCATATATAAGTCCTACATTAGATTTTTCTTTTAACTTATATATAGGTACTTTTAAATCATTAAATTCTATTGTATATTTTTGATAATTATCTATAACTTCATCAGTACTAAGTGGATTAATAACTATAGAATCAGATTTTATTTCTTGATATTTAATATAATTACTATCACTATGAATAAACAAACTAATATTACCTTCACTATCTTTTAAACCAACTAAAGTATAATCAGTTATTTCATTATATAAAGCAGGTACTTCTATTTCATCTATTAAAGTAGTAGATGCTTCATAATTAGATGGATTTATTAACATTTCTTTATTTTTAACAATCGTATATTCAACATTATCAATTGTTACTTTTATTGGATTAGTATCAATTACATCAATAACAATATTATATTTTCGTTCATTACCATTTTGGGCTGTTACAGTAATAGTAAGCGTATTTGTTCCTTCACTTACTTCTATTTCTCCAGTACCTGACATACTCGATTTTGAATCATTTACAGCCGCTTTTAAAGTTATTTTCTTTGTTCCAGTTGGTACTGTTACTTTATAATTTGTTTCATCTTTATTAAATGTTTTATCTAATGTATAACCTACTACTTCTAAACTTTTTAAATAATTATCTTTACTATAAGTTGCTTCTAAATCCGCTTGAGTTATAACTTTTACGGTAGTTGAACCATTATTAAGAGTCATTGATGATTCATTTACGAATTCAATTACGTTTGATGAATCAATATAAAATTTTGCACTACCACTTTTAATTGCTTTAAATGTATAAGTATAGCTTTTGCTTTTAACACTTGAACTTGTAGCATATTCGACAATATTTAAACTTGGTCCACTAACTAAACTAAAATTAGATTTATTATAATTTAAATCAAATTCCCAAGCACCTATAGCAGTTTTACTAGATAATGTTACTGTTACTTTAATTGTTTTACCGACAACTACTTGACTATTACTAGATTTTACAGCAATTGTAGCACTAGCAGCATTAACAATACTGATATTTACAAATACACTTACAAATAATAACGTAAGTATTAAACTAATTTTTTTCATATTCACTCCTAACTTAATTTTGTATATCCCAAGATGTGTTTTTGAATTCTTAATAAATCAACAATATCCACTTTACCATCATTATTTGTATCTCCTGCTTTAAAATATGCATTTTCTAATTTATTGTAATTTAAGATATGTTTTTGAACTTTTAATAAATCAACAATAGTAATAGATGCATCTCCTGAAACATCACCATTAATAATAACATTATATGTTTTAGAATCATTATCATTTGTAATATTTATAACATCCCCAGTTACAAGTATTTCATTATTCTTTTCAATATTATTACTATTTTTAACTACTATTACTGCTGTATTACTTTTAGAATTAACTAATTCTTTAAAACTTGTTGCGGTATATCCTTCAGTAAATCCACCAATATATTCATTATTTATTTTAAGTGGTAAACTTTCCATTATTTCACTTACTTTTAATGTAACACCAATTGATTTAATTATTTTAACTGTATAATTTTGTGTATCGCCATTTTTAGCAGTTACTGTTATTGTTGCATTTTTTTCTGTTTCTTCGGGTAATATTTTTATTTTTGTATCTCCAGTTACTGTTGTTCCATCAATTATAACTATTCCTTCGATGTTAATATCTTCTGTTAATGGTGAAATATAAAATGTGTATTCAAATGTATTATGTAAAAAACCTTCAATGCTTGTTCCATTTACTTTTAAATCTTTTAAGTGATTATTGGGGTTTTCTTTGCTTGGTAAAACAGATATTGCGTCTGGCATATTTTCATATACCGGAATAACAAATGTAAATGGCATACTAAGTAAATCCATTCCTTTATAAGCATTGTAATTCATTTTACCTTCACTAGATGCTGCTTTAACATTTGTCATATATTGATGAGAGTATGTCGAATAACTTGTATAACTAGAAACATTAAATTTTTGAAAATATCCTGTATCTTGTCCTTTACCCACATAATCTTTGGCAATAAATTGAGCCCCACCATTAATTGCTTTATCAAGTGTTATCCAAGGCTTACCATAAGCAGTACCTTTTACTGCATAATAAAGTCCATCTAAATAACCTGTATTTGCTCCAATATTATAAGCATTATATACGTGTTCATAATACTTATTATCGTAAGTTATACTTTTACCCATTATCGAATTATTTGTATAATTCCCACCAGTTTCCTGCCTTATTCTACTTGCTAAATAAACTGGATTAACATTAAGTTCTTTTCCGACATTATAAATAACTTCGGCTTTTTCTAAAATATCTCTACCAGCAAGAACAGCTTTAATTGTATCAAGTGTTTGATAACTTTCATCAAAACTTAACTTTTCAAATTGAAACATCCATTCTTCACTTAACCAAACTCGAGGATCTAAATAATAAGCAACAACACGTGAATCTGCAACATACCAAGTTCCTGATTCAACAGCAGTAAACTTATTTGTTAAAAAATCATAATAACTTTTTGTACTTTTATAACCTTCATAACTAGTTTCTATCTTACTTTTAGTTCCACTACTTTCTTTTTCTACAGCAGTACTAAAACTAATACCATTTTTGTCTGCAACAAAATTCCATTTTGGATATTTAGCTTTTAATTTACATAAAGGTTCTATATAAGTTTTCGAAAACCCTTTCTCCGTAAGTTCTTTCTCACATGCAGGTAAATCATTAGTTGGTTCTTCATATTCATAACTTGTTACACTTAAATATTTACTACAAATATAAGCAGTACTCGACCCACTATAATAAAGTTGATACCACCCATCACTACAACCTTTTTCATCAGGATAAAGAGTATTACTAACTAAATCATATGTCGAATTAATAGATAAAGCCTTAATAATTGAATAATTAGTACTAGGACCTTTTCTTATATTAACTTCATTTCCCGTAACAGTACCTTTATATCTAGTTTCTGCTAAAACTATATTTTTACAACTCAAAAAAGTAATTAATAAAATTAATTGAAACAATATTTTTTTCATCAATTAACCACTTCCTTACTATTAATTATACAACAAATATTGACATTTTTAGATAATAAACTATTTATTAGACATAATATATGTAAAAGAACAATTTGAATTAATTGTTTTATTGATAATAATATTATATAATGATTTAGTAAATAAGGATTGAAGTATATGAAGAAATTATTAAAGAAATTAAAAAAGATTAATAAATATGAAAAAATAATGTATTTATTATCAATTATTTTATATATTATTGGTTATATATATTTAACCTACAATTTAATTCATTTAAAAGGAATTGAAACAATTATTAGAATTGTTATTATATCAATATGTGGTATTTATTTATTATTTTATATTTTAAAAAACTTAATTAATATGTTATTAAAAAAACATTTTAAATATCATTTATTACTTATTATTACGTTTATATTTATTAGTGTATTCTTTGTAGGATTTTATTATATTGATATTATTTATAGTCGTTTAACTAATATTACAGAGAAAAAAACTACTACTTATACAACTTATTTAATTAGTTTAAAAGATTATGAGTTTAATAGTGATAGTAGTTTAGGTATTATTGATAGTGAAAATAGTATTGAAGGTAATATTCTTGCTTATAAATTAATTGAAAATAAAAATTTAAAAAATGATATTGAAAAATTTGAAGATTTTCCTAGTATGATTACTTCTTTATATAATAAAGAAGTAGATGCTATATTTGTTAGTAGTAATTATGTTACATTGTTTGAAAGTGATTTTAAAAATATTGGTAGTGAAACTAAAGTAGTTTATGAATATAGTGAAAATAGAAAAAATGAAGATACTGATATTATTTCGAATAAAAAATTAACTGAACCCTTTTCAGTATTAATTCTTGGTGTTGATTCAACCATCGATGGTTTAAATGCTAATGCTGCTTTTAATGGTGATACTTTAATGCTTGTTACATTTAATCCTAATACTTTAGTTGCATCCATGTTTAGTATTCCAAGAGATACTTTTGTACCAATTGCTTGTAAAAATAATCAATATGCCAAAATTAATTCATCTGCTGCTTATGGTACTAAATGCGTTATTGACACAGTAGAAAAATTTGTTGGTTTCGATATCGATTATTACGTTAAAATTAACTTTAAAGGCGTAGTTGCACTTGTTGAAGCACTTGATGGTGTAAGTGTTGATGTTGATAAAGATTTTTGTGAACAAGATAGTAATAGATTAAAAACTGAAGGACCTTTGATTTGTTTAAAGAAAGGTTATCAGCATTTAAATGGTGAAGAAGCACTTGCTTATGCAAGACATAGAAAAACTTATTCAAATGGGGATATTTCTCGAATTCAAAATCAACAACAAATAGTTGAAGCAATCGCAAAAAAATTATTATCAAGTAAAGCAATAACAAATTTTGAAGATATTTTAAATAGTATTAGTAATAATATAGCAACTAATATGGAAACAAATGATATATTATCACTATATAATGTTTTAAAGAAAATGCTAACAAATGCTCTTAATGATGAAGAATTTATTAATATAAATAAAACATATTTAGAATATTATTATATGGAAGTATATAGATTAAATACTAGAAGTTATACTTCTGCTGTTGGACATTACCCTAGTAGTTTAAAAGAAATAACTAATATGATGAAAGCTAATTTAGAATTAGAAAAATTTAACTTAAATAAAACATTTAGTTATGAACTTGGTACAAGTTATGAAAAAAAAGTTTATGGTAGAGATTTAAAAACCGGTAATAAATTAGAATTATTACCAGACTTTACTGGTAAAACGATTGAATTTGTAAGAAGTTATTGTAATAAGAATAATATTAAATTAACTACTACTTATGTAGATAGTGATAATAAATTCTTTAATAATAATGTTAATAAAGATTTAGTAGGAAACCAAAGTGTTCATAAAGATGTATTTATAAATTTAGTAGATAAATTAACTATATATGTTAATAATAGTAATCCTATTAAAGAGATTGAAACATTAACTGAACCATTAGAATAAAATAAAACTAAAGATTTTCTTAAACCTTTAGTTTTTATTTTATAATGTTTCCATTTCATTTTCTTCTTCTTTATAAATAGATGTAAATAATTCTTTATCATCTTCTTTTTTTATTTCATCGATAGTTGGTAAATTATTTATTGTTGCTAATCCTAAATAATCCAAGAAATCTTTGGTTGTTTTATATAAATTAGGTCTTCCAGGCATTGTACTTTTACCTGCTTCTTCCACTAAATTTCTCGCAATTAATCTTTTAATAATATAAACTGAAGAAACACCTCTTAAATTATCTACTTCGATTCTTGTAATCGGTTGATTATAAGCAATAATTGCTAATACTTCTAAAGATGCTGGACTTAACACTGTTACTTCTCTTTGATTAACTAATTTTTTAATATAATCTTTATGTTCTTTTTTAGTAGTTAATTTAAAATTCTCTGCTAAATAAGTAATTCTTATTCCTGATTCATTACTTTCATATTTTTCTTTTAAAATATTTAATAATTCCATTATTTTTTTCTCATCAACATCTAATATCTTTTTAATATTTTCCATAGATATTCCATCACTACCAACTGCAAATAAAATGCCTTCTAAAACTCCAACTAAATTCATCATGCCCTACTTTCTAAATATATATCACTAAAATTATTATCTTGTTTGATAAATATTTCATTATTACTACACATACTTAAAACAGATAAAAATGTAACTACTACAAAAGGTTTATCAAAACTTTCAAATAATTCTGTAAACAAAACTTTTTTCTTTTCTTTTAAAACACTTCTTATATTTCGTATTCTCTCACTCATACTTATTTCTTTTCTTGTAATTTTTGTATTCTTTGGTTTTTTTAACTCAATTCTTGATTGATATTCATTATAAGCATTTATAAGTGCATCTAAATTCAAATTACTATTAACAATAACTTCTTCATCTAAGTATTCTCTTATATCTTCAGGAAACTTAGTTAATATATCACTTCTTTTTTCAATTAATTCATCAAATACAGAAGTAACACTTTTATATTTTTCATACATTATTAATTTTTGTTTTAAATCTTCTTCACTAGTAATATCATTTTCCATATCTGGTTCATCATCTGTTTGATTTATTAATTTTCGACTTTTTAAATATATTAAAGTAGAAGCCATTACTAAATAATTACTTGCAATATCGATATTTAATTCTTTTGTTTGATTAATTATTTCCAAATATTGTTCTATTATTAAACTTATATTTACTTCATATATATCCATTTTAGATTCTTTTATTAAATGCAGTAAAAGATCCATTGGACCTTCAAAGTTATCTAATATTACATTATAATTCATAATTTTATCCCCTAACTACAAGTATAACCCCTACTTATCATTTCAAAATTAACAATTCTTGCATTTGTACCTTTTGTATATATATAATTATTATTAATTAATTCTTCAACATCATTTATATTAATTGATATTGATAATAAAAATCCTTTAGGTAAATTAGCAAAGTTATATGTATATCCTTTTTTATTTAAATAATCATTTTTCATATTACTATATTCTAAATATATATTTTCGTAATTATCAATTGTATTTTCAACATTTGCTACTTTATTTATTAAAAATAATCCTGTTTCATTAAAGAAATATGTATTTTTTTCTATTCCATCAGTACATATTAAGTATTCATAACCATCATCATTTTTAGCTAATGTTATATTTGGATAACTATCTTCATCTATTTCTAATATTTCTATTGAATGTATTCCAAAATATAATTCACTACTTATTTCTTTTTTATAAGAATATGTTTGAGATATTTCAATAAATATATCTTCTAATTTAATTCGATCTAGTAATGTATTTGTATCATTATAAAATTCAATATAATAATTATAACTATTTAAATCTAATCCTTCTGTTAATATATTTGTTATATCAAAATTTATTTCATATATTAAATCAAATTTTTTAACAAAATTATTAATAATCATTTGCTCATTTTCAATTACAGAAGTATCCGCAAAAAGTATTCTTTTTGGTTCTTCAACTATGTCATCACTCTTATCAATTTCATCACTTTTAATAGGTGTTTTATCCACAATTTCTGGTTCTTTACTAGTTTTAGTTTTTATATATTCAGTTATTTCTGGTAAAAAGAAAACAACAGCAATAAATACTATAAAAATAATTATTATCGCAATAGGATTTTTTTTATTATTTATCACACCAATAGTTTGACTTTGTAATTCCTTATTTTCTAAAACAACATATTTGTATTTTTTATCTTTCTTCTTAGCCATTTTCTTTATCCCTCTTTACATTATTAAGTATATCAAAATTCAATTCAAATTAAAAGTATTATATTTATTGATTATAAATATTTATCGTGTAAAAAGAATTCCCTCTATATTTGTTAGTTACTTCATCAAAATCATCTAAATCATCATAACTAAATACTGTTAAAGTTATTGGATATTCTATTTTATCTATTTCCTTATTAGCAGTTAATTTTATGGAAGAAATAACTATTTTATTATCAAATTCACTATCTGTTATATGACTATAAAACGAATCATTTTTATGTTTAATTCTATCATATGTATAAACTAAAATATATTTAGCATGTAAATACATATCATTAGGTCTTAATATTTGTTCTTCTAATATTGTTCCATCTTTTAATTTAAATTTTAGATTAAAACCAATATTATAATTGCCAGTTTCTTTAACTTTATTTTCTAAGAAATTAGTATATTTACCAGTTATTTTTATTAAATCTTTATTTTCTGGATATATTTGAAATGAACCAATATCTTTTTTACTAACTATTTTAGTATAATAATCATTTACTAAATTTAAGTTATTATTTTTAATGGTATATAAACCTATTTTTAGCGAATTATTATCATTATATTTAGGAATATCTTTTATTAAAGTTATTTGTTTAATCATTTTATTATTATTTAGAATTATATATTCTATTTTTATTTCTTGATTAATTTTTAATTCTATTTGTGGTACATAATTATTAAATAACATTTTTAATTCTTCATTATTCTTATTCACAACTATATAATTATCATTGACTTCTTTTATTATTGCATTTATATAATATGTTTTTTCTACTACATTAGATTTTTTATTACTTTTATTATTAATTATTTTCATAACAAATAAACTTATAACTAATAAGATTATAATTATTATAATAACTTTCATTAATTTTTTCATAATTTATACTTTAAATTAAAAAAGTTAAATTCAATTAACTTATTTAAAGAAATTTACTAAAAAGAATATTACTACTACAAGTACTAGTGCAATAATAACTATATTTAGTATTTTATTCCCTTTACTTAATTTTTTAAACTCATCTTTATTCTTCATTATTCAGTCTCCTTATGGTTAAATAATATCATAATTAACTTTTTTTAACAACAATATTTAGTATAAAATAAATATTACCGGAAATAATAATATTTAGAAAGAGGTTATGTTATGAGTACAAAAGATTTACTCTATATTGAAGATATGTTTAATTGGAATTTAAACATTTATAATACTGTTACTTATTTAGAAAGCAGTATTGAAGATGATACTATCTTAAAATTAATGAATAAGATTAAGAAAGTTCATGAAAGTAATATGAAAGAAATTTGTGAGGTGCTTGGCAATGAATAATAAAGATGCCTTAACACTTTTATTAACGCTTGAAAAAGATATTATTAAAAATTATGCTGTTGCAATTACAGAAGCAAGTTATGAATCATTAGATAAGAATATTGCTTTACTATTACAAAAATCTGTTAAATTACAAAGAGAATTATTTAATTACATGAAAGAAAATAATTATTATACAATTGAACAAGTACAGAAAGATAAAATTAATAAAGCATTATCTAAATTACAAAATGAAATGGATAACATAAATGAACAATAATATTATCTTCTTAGAATTTATTTTAAAAAATACGGAAATGGGTTATAAAGCCATTGAATGTTTAATTAATGAAACTAATGAACATGCTTTTAAAAAAATCCTTAATGATGAATTAATCGAATACAAAGAAATTCATGAAGAAGCAAAGAAATTGTTAGAGAAATTTTGTAGCGATAAACATCATAAATCGCAAATTAATGATATTACTACTTATATAATGATTAAAATGAATTTAATTAAAAATAAAAGTACTAGTCATCTTGCTGAAATGATGGTTCAAGGAAGTAATATGGGAATTATCGATATTACAAAAAAAATAAACAGTTTTAAAGATGTCGATAAAGATGTTTATAAACTTGCAACAAGATTACTTAAATTTGAAGAAAAGAATATTGAGATTTTACAACCATTTTTAAAAGAAGAAAAACATTAATCGTTTTCCTTCTTTTCTTTTTCTTCTTTTTTAGTTTCTTTTTTTGTTCCATCTTGTTTTTTACCAAAACCATAATGATCCCGAATTTTTGCTTCTAAATCTGAACAAATATCTGGATTTTCTTTTAAGAATATTTTAGCATTTTCTTTACCTTGACCTATTTTTTCACCTTTATAAGCATACCACGCACCACTTTTTTCAATAAGTTCTAAGTTAGCAGCAATATCAATTATTTCGCCAACTTTACTTACTCCTTCTCCATACATTATGTCTACAGTCGCTGTTTTAAATGGTGGTGCCACTTTGTTTTTAACAACTTTAATATTAGTTTTGTTACCAACTATTTGGTCTCCGTTTTTTATTTGTTCTGATTTACGAACATCAAGTCTTATAGTTGAATAGAATTTTAATGCTCTTCCCCCTGGTGTTGTTTCGGGATTACCAAACATTACTCCAACTTTTTCTCTTAACTGATTAATAAATATTGCTGTAGTTTTTGTTTTACTAATTGTTCCAGATAATTTTCTTAA
>CAZYXO010000039.1:0-11155 GCA_964651315.1 uncultured Muribaculaceae bacterium | reverse complement strand
CAGATTTGTGAAATGTAAATGAAAAAAGATGATTTTTTTATCATCTTTTTAATCTAAACCAGTTACTGCTATTGTTGCCGTATAAGTTGCTCCAGCATTTGTATTATCTACTTCATTTGCATTATATAATACAAAATCAACTGTATAATATTTTCTTACTATTTGATTAGCATTTGTATTTATTGTTTTACTAGAAACTAATGTAATAGTAGTACCATCTTCGGCATCTGGACTTAAACAATCTACTCCACTTGCAATTTTATTAGTTCCTTTTACATTCACTGAATCGGATTCATAAACATCACATACAATATCATTAGTTCCAGCAGTAGTTGCTTTTTCAGACTGAACAAAAGTAGTATTTAAATTCTGTAATTGTATTCCAAAAGTAATTGAACCACCTGAAGCAGAATCACCTTTAACTGCAATATTAAATTGATTTGAAGACAATATTACATTTTCTGCTACTGTTTCTCCCTTTGTCAAATTAATATTTGCAAAATTTATATTATCACCTGAAGTATAAACTATACTTGTAACTGTTCTTGTTGTTACATTAATAGTTTGATTATTCCCACTTTGAGTGTAAGTGCTTGCAAAATATGCAAAAGATGCACTTCCTATAAAAACTAGTAATATCGCTAAAGCAATTATCGCTAAAGCAATAGTATATTTTCGATCCATTTTAAATCCTTCTCTCTATTATTAATATCAAATTTTATTTTTTATTTCAGCAACTATCTTGAATAATACCAAGAACCTTTTTTAGGAAATCCAGGAGGATTTATACCATTAGCCGTTAATGAACTATATGATTGATATTCTTCTAAATAATATCCAGAACTTACTCCAAAATGTAAATGTGCTCCAGTTGAACATCCATCATATCCACCCTTTTTTGTAGATGTTGAATATCCTCCAACTGTTCCTATTACTGTATTCATATTAACTATATCTCCGATTTTTACTTTTATTGATAATAAATGAGCATATTCTAATGTATATTTCTTACCTTGAACCATAACATGTAAAAACACTCTATTTCCACCACAAGATGTTTTTCGCATTATTGCTGCAACTTTACCATTACCTATTGCATATACATTGGTTCCTTCACCATTTCCAGCAATATCAACACCATTATGTAATTTATATTTGCCATCTATTGGACTTTTTCTCATTCCCCACGCGCTACTTATTTTACCTTTTATAGTTGGTTTTTTCCAACTAGCGTTATTAAGTGATGTGGCACATTTAGATAATAACTCATTATCTTTACAACCACTTTGAACGTAATAATCAATTAAATTCTTTTGGTTAGCTATTTCTTCATCAATATTCATAGTTAATTCAGTTAATTGATTAATATCTTTTCCTAAAGATTGAATGTTTGATTTATAATTAGCAATTTTTTTATCTAAATCTTTTTGAAATTGATTTAATTTAATTTGTTCTTCTTCATTTTCTTTAATTAATATTTCTAAAGATTTTAATTGTTCGGTTGTATAATCTGTTATTTGCTCATATGCACTCATTCGCATTATTAAATCAGTTACTGATGATGCCCCAGTTGCATATTCAATATAAGCATTATCTGTACTCATTATTTGTAAATAGCGTAATAATTCTTCAGTTTGATCTTCTAATTTAACAATTTCGTCTTTACTTTGAGCAATTATACTTTTGGATTCTTCAATTTTTTGTTCTGATAACTCAATTTCTTCATAAGAATCAGCAATTAACTTGTTTTTTCTATTTATTTCTTCTTTTTTTGTTGCTTGAGAATTTTCATTTTTTTTCTTTTGATTTTGTAAATCTTTTAAATATTGCTTTAATTCTGCTAAAGTTGTTGCTTCTTTTGCTTCTACTTTTAAAGGACTTATCGTAAAGGAAACAAACGTTATTATAATTAAAATTAGTTTAAAACTATCTATTATATACTTTCTCATATCTTCAAATACTTCCTTACTGCTTTATAACTACCAAACATTCCTACTACTGCTCCAATAACTAATAATATTAACGAAACATAAAGAATAAAGTTAAATGGTTTTACTAAAGCAATAATACTAAATAAGTAGCCATTTAATCCTTCATACATTAATATATATCCATAACATGAAATAATTACTGGTATTAAAGAACCTAATACACCAATAATTAAACCTTCAAATAAGAATGGTAATTTTATTGTAATGTTACTTGCTCCTACTAATCTTTCAATTTCTATTTCATTTCTTCTTGAGAATATCGTTAATTTTATTGTATTACTTATTAAGAATGCTGTTACTAATACAAGTGCTATTACAATAGCAATAGTAACTTTTTCCACAATATCAAAAACCATTAATATTTCTTCTACCATACCTTCTCCATATCTTGCTGTTTCTACATCATCATATTTAGCAATTGTTTCTGTTGTAGTTTTTAATGCATTTACATCATTTACTTTTATAATATATGAATCTAATAATGGATTTTTATCTAAATAATCTAAAGTTGTTTCAAGTGCTGTAGAAAATTCTTGCATTTCAATTTTTCTTGCATCTTTACTAATGAATTTAACTTCCAATACATTTTCTGTATCTTCTAGTTTACTTGTTAATTCTTTTACTTTTTCTTCACTTGTATCCCTTTTTACATATACTACAATTGTAAGTTCACTTTCTAAATTTTTTGTTACAGTATTTAAGTTATAAGATATAATCATTGCAACTGATACTAAAATTAATGTTATAGTTGTACATATTATACTGGCAATGCTTAAACTAAAATTACGAAATACACTACGAAATGCCGATTTAATACTACGGCCTAAAATTCTAAACGGTTTCATGGGCTTTATAAACTCCTTTCACAGTATCACTAGTTAGTACTCCATGATCAAGAAGTATTACTCTTTTTTTCATGCGATTAACTATTTCTCTATCATGAGTTGCCATTATAACAGTAGTTTTCAATTCTTTATTTATATCATCTATTACTTTCATAACTTCCTTAGATGTTTCTGGATCTAAGTTTCCTGTTGGTTCATCGCATATCAAAACTTTAGGTTCATTTACTATTGCTCTTGCAATACATACCCTTTGTTGTTCTCCACCAGATAATTCTCTTGGAAAACTTTTTAATTTATCTTTTAAACCAACCATTTCTAAAGCCTTGATAACTTTAGGCCTAGAATCAGTTCTTTTCATCCCCATTGAATCTAATGCAAAAATAACATTTTCATATACAGTAAGTTTTGGTAGTAACTTAAAATCTTGGAATACTATTCCAATTTTTCTTCTTAATTTATAAACACGACCATTTCTTAATTTTGCAACATTTATTCCACCAACAAATACACTTCCACTTGTCGGTTTTTCTTCTCTATATATCATTTTAATAAGCGTACTTTTCCCACTACCACTGGCTCCAATTGCAAAAACAAATTCACCTTTTTCAATTGATAAATTTAAATCAGCAATAGCAGATACACCATTTTTATAAACTTTATAGCAATTTTTAAATTCAATAAACTTCAATTACATCCACCTTCACTTAATAATACAATTATACCATTAAATGAATGCAATGTTAAATAATATTTTGAAGTTTTACACCACCATTTACTTCATAACAATCATTTATTACAAAAAATGCATCTTTATCTATTTCTAAAACTTTCTCTTTAACTAAGAAATATTGATTATTATGTACAACACACATTAACATTTTATGTTTTTTCAAAGTAAAACCACCTTCAGTATTAATAATTGTGACACCAGTATGCATATTTTCAACTAAATATTTTTTAACTTCATCGGCTTTTTTTGTATGAATATAAAATACTTTACTATTCGATTTACCAATCATAATACGATTAATTAATTGACTACCAAAATATAATATAATAACTGCATATATAACTTTTGGTAAGCCGAATACTAAACCGCCAAATAATATAACAATAACATTACACATAAATAAGGCTTTATCTTCTGGTACTTTAAAGTATTTACTTATTATTTGCATAATAATATCAAAACCACCAGTAGTAAATCCGGTTTTAAAAATTATGCCGTTTGATACTCCATATATTAAAGTTGCCAAAATTACAGTCATTAAAAAATCATCAAATACTAAATACCCACTTAAATTATTTGCTAAGTTTACTGTTAAAGATACAAATATTGGATAAAGAAGTGCCCCAAAAATAGTATTTTTTGTTTTTTCTTTACCTAAAAATATAAAACTAACTATTATTAAAGAAAAACTTGCTATATACAAAAATAACTGTGGCGGGATATTTAAAATATCTTTAAATATTAAAGACAATCCGGCAATTCCACCAATTACTAAATTGTTTGGTAAAAAGAATAAGTTATAACAAAGTGCTAGTAAAAATGTTCCTATCATCATTAATGTATACTTAAGAATAATATCTTCTATATTTTTTTCTTTCAATTTTATCAACCCTACTTTAATATGATTATATCGAAAACAGGAAAATAATACAATAAAAATCATATAATTAATAGAGGTGAAAAATATTGAACGGTAATTATTATCAAAATCCAAGTTTTCCTAATGCCCAACCTAATACTCCTACATATCAAAGTCCACCTGGTAACATTTCTAGTGAAAGTACACTCCCTATGGAACAAAGTTACATTGAAAACATTTTAAGACTTAATAAAGGAAAATTAGTAAAAGCGTATGTCGCTTATCCTGATTCTACAGAATGGCGAAATAAGATTTATGAAGGGTTAATTGAAGAAGCAGGTCGAGACCATTTGATTATCAGTAATCCAAAAACTGGTGAATGGTACTTAATTAGAATGATTTATCTAAACTATGTTGAATTTAAAGAACGAATTAATTATAGTCATGGATATTCCGAAAAAACTTTTTAAAAACAATGTATATTAACGCATTGTTTTCTTATTGTGAAACTTTTTAATACCAAGAATAAAGTTTGCCAGCAATTAAAAATTTACTATTTGTAAACTTTTTTATTTTTAAATTCGATATATAATAAAAAAAATATCGCGAAAAGCAATTTAAACTAAAATTTAAACTTTATTTTAAATAAAAATATGAGATAATAAATACCAAGAAATTTTATTTGTTTGTATTTTCACAACAAACGTGGAGGTTATTGATATGAAGGAAACTACTAAAATAATTGGTGATTTTCTAAAAACTTTGCAATTAAATAATGAACCCGCTGATATTATAAAAAAAATACTTGCTTTTACTTTAGAAATATATGCTGCAGATAGAGCCTACATTTTTGAATCCGATCCAGAATTAGGAATGGGAGTTAATACTTATGAATATTGTGCAGAAGGTATTAAACCAGAAATTGATAATTTACAAGGTGTTGCTTTTGATGATGCACCAAGATGGGCTGAAAAGTTTTATGCAGGAGAAACAATTTTTATAACTGATATTAATGATTTGAAACATGACTATGAAAGTGAATATAAAATTTTAGAAAGGCAAGATATTACTTCTTTAATCGCTGTACCATTTCTTCAAAATGGTATTAATGGATATATAGGAATCGATAATCCACGTAAAATGAAAGATGATGACAGTGTACTTAGAATAATGTTTTTTTAATTATTAATGCTATCGTCGAACTTAATTTAAAAAAAGATTTATTGTCAAGTACTAAAAATATAAATATTAAAACTAAAAACGATATATATATTAAAACTTTTGGAAAATTTGAAATAAATACATTTTTAGGAAGTTTCCATGAAGAATCTGTTACCAGTAAACAAAGTTTAATATTTTTTGCCTATTTATTATTTCATAGAAAAGAATATGTTACTGTTGATACTTTAACTAATATAATATGGCCAAACCAAGTTATATATGAACCATATGCTTATGTCAAAAATGTTGCATTTAGAACGAGAAAATCATTCAAAAACTTTATTGGGGAAGATTTTATAATTGCAAAAGATGGATCTTATTCATGCAATGAAAAATTAAATATAATAACAGATTTCGATTTGATGGAAACTGCCTATGAAGCAGCAAAAAACACAACATCAAATTTAGAAAAAATAACTTATTATGGTAAAATAATTGATTTGTATGAAGGAAGCATGTTGCCAAAATTAAATAGTGAAGTATGGCTATTAAATATTTCTGCAAAATATAAAAACATGTATATTGATACTATAGAACAATGCTTTAAATTACTTTTAGAAAAAGAAGAATATGATACTTTATTAAGATTATCCGATAAAGTTTTAAAAGTAAACGTAAACATTCCGATGTTTCATTATTATACTGTATTAACTTATATTAAATCAGGTAAAAAAGAAATAGCAAAATCGTATCTACGCCAAAGTAAAGAATTATTTCAAAAAGATAAATATAAAAAATTAAGTGATTTATTATAATAATTAACCATATTTTAAACCAATAAAAGTAGTTTTTATTAAACTTGTTTGCAAAATAGATAAATGTTAATATATGTTTATGGCAATAGTGTTTATTGTTGCCCTTTACTTCATAAAGAGAGAAATTTCCACATTCTCCTTTTCTACAGATAATATTCATATTATTATGAAGTTAAAGAGTAAAGCAATTCAAACAAAATTGCTTTTTTTATGAAATTAAACCTACTCTTAAACCTTGTTTTATGCCAATAGTGTGACTAACATTTAAGAAGATTCTATATTAAAATTAATAGTAAGGTAGAAGAAGAATATATTACTTTTCTTTGACAGTAAAATGGAGCAAACCCCTTTATTCTTTAGGTTTGCTCCATTTTACTGTCAAAGAAAAGATACCTAACATTAATCTTTATTTAGAAGCAATTTTTAATTTAATTTTTCCAGCTTTTGTTTTATATAAAATATATCGAAACTTTAAATTAGGAGCGAATAAACAAATCGATGTCAGGAAAAAAAATTACCTAAAAATAAGTATATCCGTCTTTTCAATTATATTTTGTATGATAACCATTGCATTAACTAGTGGAATATTTCCAATTTATGCATTATCTGTTGGTTCAGAATCAATGGTTCCCAACATTTACAAAGGTGATGTAATTATAGTTAAAAAAATTGATAAAAATAAAATAAGAGAATTAAAAATTAATGACATATTAGTATTTAAATATAATAAAAAGGTTATTGTACATCGAATTGTAGAAATAACAAAAATAAATAATCACTATTATTTTAAAACTAAAGGTGATAATAATAACGAAGTTGATAACTGGACTATTGAAGAGAACAATATAATTGGTTTTGCTTCATGGAAAGTCAGGTATATTGGTTATCCAACCGTTTGGTTAAATGAAATGTTAAATGAAAATAGAGGTGAAAATTAATGAAAAAAATTGCAAAATATGATGGAAAAGAAAAGAGTTATAGTATTAAAAAGAAATTAAATACCAACGTAAAAATTTTCTTTTTAGTAATATTAGGCATCCTTATATTAAGTTTAAGCATTATACTTCTAAAAAACTCTATTTCTCTTAATGAAAGTAGAATTGTTTCATATAATGAACTTGGAAATGTTGATTATAAAGTGTATTTAAAAGAAAATGATTATTATCCTGAAAAATTCTTACCAAAAGGAATGAAATATGTTGCAAGTTTAATAAATGTTGTAAATGCTGATTTCAAATACGAAATGCATTCTACTGATAACTTAGTATATGAGTACGTTTATAAAATAAACGCAAGATTAATTATAACTGATAAAAATGAAACTAAAGTACTATATGATAATCCTTATATTTTATTAAAAGAGACAAAGAAAGAAATAAATAGTTCTAGTTTTTCAATATTAGAAGATGTTGATATAAATTATGATAAATATAATGATTATGTAAATGCTTTTAAAAGAGATTATGCTTTATCCATTGATAGTAAGTTGATTGTTACTATGGATATCGCAGTTAAAGGAACTTACACAGATGGAAAAGAGATTAATAGCAAAAATCAATTAGAAATTGCTATTCCGATGAGTGAACAAACAATAGATATAAAGATGGAAACTGGTGAAATTAATAACAATGGAAATATCAATGATTATCAAGATATGTTAATTTCTAATAAAGCATTATTTATAGAAGCATTAATATTAATGTTAGGGGCATTATCAGCATTTGGATATTCACTATTTATAGGAATAAGCAAAAATAAAAACAAGAAAAAGGATTTATATACTAAAACCATTAACAAATATTTAAAAGAATATGATAGAATCATTATTACAAGTAAACAACCAAATGTTGATGAGCGAACATACGATGAAATAATTCGAGTTATGGATATATCTGAATTAATTGATTTGCATGATATGTCATCTAAACCAATTATATACTATGAAGTTATTCCAAATGAAAAAAGTTATTTTATTATAATTTATGAAAAAACACTTTATAAACTAACAATTACAAGGGCTTGGCTAGAAAGAAATGATATTAAAATTGAAAGTGATAAACATGAAAAAGCATAAAATTAATTATCAAATTTGTTTATTAGTGTTTATAATTATTTGTATTTTTTCTATTTCTATTGGATATTCTAGTTTAAATACTGATTTATCTATTAGTGGTGATGCTCATGTAAGAGTAGATGAAGAATGTCGAATAACAAATATCACTATGGCTTCTGCCAGTAATGATGGATATGAAACGTATAATCCTAAATATTCAAAAAATTCAATTAATTCTTTTGTTACACTACCAAATATAAATTCTACATTGACTTATAATGTTACTATTATTAATAAAAGTAACAAAAAGTATCTTGTTGATAACATAAAACAAGAATCTTACTCTAATCATAATATCAATTATTCTATTACTGGCATTGAAAAAGAAGATGTTATTAATGAAAATGAAACACTAACTTTCACAATTACTTTTAATTACATTAGTGAAAATTTGCCAGAAGATGTAACAGCCTCTTTATCTTTATTATTCGATTTCATTGAATTAAATGGGGAACTTTCGCCTAATCCACCTGTGCTAGCAAGCAATATGATTCCTGTTTATTATGATTCCACTGTGAAAGAATGGAAAAAAGCGGATAATGAAAATACGAATTCAGAATATTTATGGTATGATTATTTTAATAAAATGTGGGCAAATGTAGTTACGGTTAATGAAACAAATCGAAATACATATTTAAATGCTCCACTTGGTACTATTATTCCTATGAATGATATAAATACAATGCTGGTTTGGATTCCAAGATTTAAAGCAACAACTCCATATGAATATAACGGTGAAACTAAAGAATCGCCTGGTCCTATTCACATTTCTTTTACTCGAAAAGGAATGAAATCTTTAGAAGCATTTAACTTTGATGGACAATCGCTTGCTGGTTTTTGGATAGCAAAATTCGAAAATAGTGCTACTAATTTACCAACAGAAATCAATAATACTCCTAGAGATATTATTATAAAACCAAATGTAAAAGCATGGGTATATTCAAATATTAGTACTTATTTTCAATCAGCAAGAAATATGACAAATATTAATAACATTTATGGGTTTGATGTTACGGTTGATACTACACTCGATACACATTTAATAAAAAATACAGAATGGGGTGCGGTTGCTTATTTAACTCAAAGTAAATTTGGCAAATGTACTAATGGAATTTGTACTGTTGTATATCCAAATAATTGTAAAAGTATGCTGACTGGTTTTAGTGCAAATATTCCAAATGATTATCAAGCAGCAGCAACTTGCACAAGTGCTAATAATAGTTATAACGGCTCTCAAGGAGTATATGCTTCTACTACTGGCAATGTATATGGTGTATATGATATGCGTGGTGGAATTAATGAATATGTTATGGGAGTTTATAGTGATAGAACATCAGAATCTGGTTTTACGAGTATGCCTGAACATAAATACTATACTTTATATACAACGCTATCATACCATGGTCATGCCTTAAATGAAATCGCGAGATATTATAACGATTAAACTCAAATATGGTTTGCCGATGTAAAATCTTGGCTCTTAAGAGGAGGATATTTCAATGATGGAGCAAATGGTTCTGTTTTCTATTTTTATCATGGAACTGGGGTTGCACATCAATATCGAGGATCAAGAGTAATAATTACAAAATAAAAAAAGAATATAATAATTGTTGCTACACTAATTATCACATTCTATTTAATTAATCGTATAAAATATAATTTTGTTATTTACCAAAATCTTAATTTTTTTATTATATAAATTGCATAAGATAAAGTAATAACCCCAAATATTATTGAAAGAGATATTAATTCTCCTTCTTCTTATTGTACATTAAATCAGTATAGTTGTTTTCTTTTACGTTTTTATTGTCTATTTCACAATTCATTTTCAAATTACTAAAATATAATTTAATACCAATCATGTTTTTCATTACGATCTAAATCATTTATTTTTTTCATTTCTTTAGTTGTTAATTCAAAATTATAAATATCTGTATTTTCTTTAATATGGTTTGGATTACTTGAACCAGGTATTACAACAACACCTTTTTGCAAATTCCATCTTAAAATAACTTGAGCTGATGATACATTATGATTTTTAGCAATTTCTACAATAGTTTCATTGTTAAATAATTCACTTGTGTGTCCTCTACCCCCAAAAGGATACCATCCTTGAACAACAATTCCTAGTTCTTGAATAAATGGAATAACATCATTTTCTTGATAATATGGGTGAATCTCATTTTGAACTAATGCTGGCATTATAGATATTTTTGGAAGAAAATCTGTTAATTCTTCTACATACCAATTTGATAACCCAATAGAGCGAATTTTTCCATCACGAACATATTTTTCCATTACCTTATATGCTAGAACATCTCCATCACCCGGATGATGAAGTAACATCATATCAATATATTCTACATCTAATTTATTTAAAGCCATTTCTATCGCACTTTCAGGATCATCAAATTGACTAGGATATATCTTAGTAATAATAAATATGTCTTCACGAGAAACACTAGAATCTTTAATAGCTTTCCCTATTTCTTCTTCATTTTCATACATATAAGCAGTGTCTATAAGCCTTACCCCTGAATTTAATGCACTTGTAATTGAATTATAGCAAGTATCTCCCGTTAAACCATATGTTCCAATTCCATTTAATGGCATTTCATATCCATTATTAAGTTTTACTGTT